>NZ_ATDK01000559.1 GCF_000444135.1 Pseudomonas avellanae BPIC 631 | reverse complement strand
TTTTCGAAATAAGTTACCCATAACCTGCAAGCTAAGCTATTGATAAGATTTGAATTTTCCGTTAGTTGGTGGCTGATTTTTTCGAAAACAGTACACTAGGACAAAGTTAGTCCCCACTCCAGAGCAGCACTGCGGTAATGAAAGTGCATATTAGTCTGAAAGGGGAGTAAAAACTTCATCAGAATGGACAAATTCAATTGCCCCTAGCCTGTTCAGGACAAATTTCAATTGCCCCTAGCATCATAAACTGAGACAAAAAAAATTGGCCCTAGTCATAGGCTTCGCACGCTTCTGATGCTGGGTTGACCAGCTTCTCGAGAGAGGCGCGATCCAATAATTTTGTGTCGAGTTTTATGTAGATGGCTGCCTCTTCGGCAACCACCACTGCATCTGTCACGCCTGCTACGGACATCAAACGCTCCGCCAGGCCTGCTTCACGCTGCGCCTGCGGCGACAACGGCAGACGTAGGCTGGTCACGTAAGGCGGTTCTCGCATGGTCACTGCGAAGGCAAGCCAGACGGCGGCCATGGCTGCACCGCCAAGGAACACCACATCAAGCCCACCGTGCTGGAACAACCAGCCGCCCAGTATCCCACCTGCGGCCGAACCAAGAAACTGGCTGGTGGAATAAACTCCCATCGCGGTGCCTTTTCCGCCCGCCGGTGAAACTTTGCTGATCAGCGACGGCAAGGACGCTTCCAGCAGGTTGAACGCGGTGAAGAATACCACTGTCCCGATGACCAGTGCCCGCAACGTATCGCCGTATGCCCAGAAGAATAGCTCAGACAGCATCAGAACAAACACAGCGCCGAGCAGAACGCGCTTCATTTGACGCTTCTTCTCGCCATAGATGATGAACGGGATCATCGCGAAGAACGAAACCAGCAAGGCTGTCAGGTAGACCCACCAGTGCTCTTCCTTGGGCAAACCGGCTTTTTCGACCAGCGCCAGCGGCAACGCCACGAAGCTGGACATGAGCATGGCGTGCAACACGAAGATACCTAAATCCAGACGCAGTAGGTCCGGGTGACGCAACGTCGCGCCTAATGCCTGTTTGGCGACGCCCGATTCGCGGTGCACCAGCGGACCGTTGGCCTTGGGCACCACGAACGCGACGATCACCATGCCCAGCAACGCCATGCCTCCGGTTGCCAGAAACAACCCCGACAGCCCGAACGCGCCGGTGATGACCGGGCCAACGACCATGGCGACGGCGAACGACAGACCGATGGTCATGCCGATCATGGCCATTGCCTTGGTGCGGTGCTGTTCGCGGGTCAGGTCAGAGAGCAAGGCCATGACAGCGGCAGAGATAGCCCCCGCGCCTTGCAGGACGCGTCCGCCGATAATTCCCCAGATCGAGTCGGCATTGGCGGCCACCACGCTGCCGAGCGCGAAGATGATCAGCCCGAAATAGATAATCGGTCGCCGGCCGATCCGGTCAGAAAGAATCCCGAACGGGATCTGCAGTACAGCCTGGGTCAGGCCATACGCGCCGATCGCCAGACCAATCAGTGCAGGACTCGCGCCCGCCAGGTCCATGCCGTAGGTTGCCAGAACCGGCAAAACCATGAACATGCCAAGCATGCGGAACGCGAACACCAGGGCCAGACCGCCTGCTGCGCGGGTCTCGCCGCTACTCATACGCTCGCTGTGGGTATCGTGCATGGAATAACCTCGTGTGAACCGGCGGCGATTCTACCAGTCCCATCGTTGTACAGCACATACGCGACGCTTTGCCGCGTGATGGCTCGGAGCCGTATACTCCGTCGTTTATGCCCGCCAAGCGAGGCCGCAGTGGACAAGATCCTGATACGTGGGGCACGAACCCACAACCTGAAAAATATTGACCTGACACTTCCCCGCGACAAACTGATCGTTATCACCGGGCTCTCCGGCTCAGGCAAGTCTTCGCTGGCTTTCGATACGCTGTATGCCGAAGGGCAACGCCGTTACGTCGAGTCGCTGTCTGCCTACGCTCGACAGTTTCTGTCGATGATGGAGAAGCCGGACGTCGATACGATCGAAGGTCTGTCGCCGGCCATTTCCATCGAGCAGAAATCCACGTCGCACAACCCACGCTCGACCGTGGGCACGATTACCGAGATTTACGATTACCTGCGTCTTTTATATGCGCGGGTCGGACAGCCTCGCTGCCCGGATCACGATATTCCGCTGGAAGCCCAGACCGTCAGCCAGATGGTTGACCTGGTGCTGACTCAGCCCGAAGGCAGCAAGCTGATGCTGCTGGCGCCGGTTATTCGCGAGCGCAAGGGTGAACACCTTTCGGTATTCGAAGAGCTGCGTGCCCAAGGTTTTGTGCGGGCGCGAGTCAACGGTCGGCTGTGTGAGCTGGATGAGCTGCCGAAGCTGGACAAGCAGAAGAAGCACTCCATTGACGTGGTAGTGGACCGCTTCAAGGTTCGCGCCGACCTGCAGCAGCGTCTGGCCGAGTCTTTCGAGACGGCATTGAAGCTGGCAGACGGCATTGCGCTGGTCGCACCGATGGACGACGAGCCAGGCGAAGAAGTGATTTTCTCCGCCCGCTTCGCTTGCCCGATCTGTGGCCACGCGATCAGCGAGCTGGAACCGAAGCTATTCTCCTTCAACAACCCGGCTGGCGCATGCCCGACCTGCGACGGTCTGGGCGTGAAGCAGTTCTTTGATATCAAGCGGCTGGTCAACGCTGAGCTGACGCTGGCTGAAGGCGCGATACGCGGCTGGGACAGGCGTAACGTCTATTATTTCCAGATGCTCGGCTCGCTGTCCAAGCACTACGGTTTCAGCCTGGAAGTGCCGTTCAAAGAAATCCCGGCCGACATGCAGAAGGTTCTACTTAACGGCAGCGGCTCGCAGAGTGTCGACTTCCGCTATCTGAATGATCGCGGCGATATCGTCAAACGTGCGCACCCTTTTGAAGGCATCGTGCCTAATCTGGAGCGTCGCTATCGCGAAACCGAATCGGCGACCGTGCGCGAAGAGCTGGCCAAGTTTCTCGGCACTCAGCCCTGCCCTGACTGCCGCGGCACTCGTTTGCGTCGTGAAGCGCGTCACGTATGGGTGGGCGAAAAGACTCTGCCAGCGGTGACCAATCTACCGATTGGCGACGCCACGCATTATTTTGAAACGCTGAAGCTGACCGGCCGACGCGGCGAAATTGCCGACAAGATTCTCAAGGAGATCCGCGAGCGTTTGCAGTTTCTGGTCAACGTTGGTCTGGATTACCTGACCCTGGATCGCAGCGCAGACACGCTGTCTGGCGGTGAAGCGCAGCGTATTCGTCTGGCCAGTCAGATCGGTGCGGGCCTGGTCGGGGTAATGTATATCCTCGATGAGCCGTCGATTGGCCTGCACCAGCGCGACAACGACCGTTTGCTGGGCACGCTCAAGCACCTGCGCGACATTGGCAACACGGTGATTGTGGTGGAGCATGACGAAGATGCGATTCGCCTGGCCGACTACGTGGTCGATATCGGCCCTGGCGCTGGCGTGCACGGCGGGCATATCGTTGCCGAAGGCACGCCGGACGAGGTAATGGCGCATCCTGACTCACTGACCGGCAAATACCTGTCGGGCCGTGTGAAGATCGCCGTACCCGCCAAGCGCACGCCCCGCAACAAGAAGCTGTCGCTGACCCTCAAGGGTGCGCGTGGCAACAACCTGCAGAACGTCAACCTCGACATTCCGATTGGTCTGCTGACCTGTGTGACGGGTGTTTCAGGGTCGGGCAAGTCAACACTGATCAACAACACGCTGTTCCCGCTGAGTGCCACGGCGCTGAACGGCGCAACGACACTTGAGGCTGCCGCTCACGACAGCATCAACGGCCTGCAGCATCTGGACAAGGTCGTGGACATCGATCAGAGCCCTATCGGTCGTACGCCACGCTCCAACCCGGCGACCTATACCGGGCTGTTCACGCCGATTCGCGAACTGTTTGCCGGGGTGCCGGAATCGCGCTCGCGGGGCTATGGCCCGGGACGGTTCTCGTTCAACGTCAAGGGCGGTCGTTGCGAAGCGTGTCAGGGAGATGGCTTGATCAAGGTCGAGATGCACTTTCTGCCGGACATCTATGTGCCGTGCGATGTGTGCAAGAGCAAGCGCTACAACCGTGAAACCCTTGAGATCAAGTACAAGGGCAAGAACGTCCACGAAGTGCTTGAGATGACCATCGAAGAAGCGCGCGAGTTCTTCGACGCCGTTCCTGCATTGGCGCGCAAGCTGCAAACCCTCATGGACGTTGGGCTTTCCTATATCAAGCTGGGGCAATCGGCGACCACCCTGTCAGGCGGCGAAGCGCAGCGCGTCAAGCTGTCGCGTGAGCTGTCCAAGCGCGACACTGGCAAGACGCTGTATATCCTCGACGAACCGACTACCGGCCTGCATTTTGCCGATATTCAACAGTTGCTGGATGTGCTGCATCGCCTGCGCGACCATGGCAACACGGTGGTGGTGATCGAGCACAACCTGGATGTCATCAAGACGGCAGACTGGTTGGTGGATCTGGGGCCGGAAGGCGGCTCAAGAGGCGGGCAGATCATTGCGACCGGCACGCCTGAACAGGTCGCCGAGATGGAGCAGTCGTATACCGGGCATTACCTCAAGCCTCTGTTGATCAGAGACAGGGCTTAACCGGCGTAGCGAAAACGGGTCAGGCTTCGGTCGGACCCGGATACGAAAAGCTCCTGTCACGTCTGTGCAGGAGCTTTTTTATGGACGCAGAATCAGAACTGCGATTGCAGGTAATTCTGCAGACCGATGGATTTGATCAGACCCATCTGCTGTTCAAGCCAGTAAGTGTGATCTTCTTCGGTATCGGCCAACTGCACGCGCAGAATTTCACGGGTCACGTAGTCGCCGTGCAGCTCACAGAGCGCGATGCCCTTGCACAGTGCGGCACGCACCTTGTATTCCAGACGCAGATCGCTGGCGAGCATCTCAGGCACCGTGGTGCCGACATCCAGATCATCCGGTCGCATGCGCGGCGTGCCTTCCAGCATCAGAATGCGGCGCATCAGGGCGTCAGCATGTTGAGCCTCTTCTTCCATCTCATGATTGATACGCTCGTAGAGCTTGGAAAAGCCCCAGTCTTCGTACATACGCGAGTGAACGAAATATTGGTCACGAGCTGCCAATTCGCCCGTGAGCAACGTGTTGAGATAATCGATTACTTCCGGGTGGCCTTGCATCGCACCTGACTCCTGCTTCAAAGAACATAGTTTGAACTAAGCATCGCGCAAGGTCACTCGGAAAAGCGCAATAAACCGACGAAAAGCGGCAAAATTACGCTGTTAAGAAGCGAAAAACCGCCCAAATGAGGGCGGTTCTGTTTCTCACTTCGACTCAATCCGAGAATGGCAATACGGATCATTGACACTGACATTTGAGTTTCCAAATCGCAGATAACAAAAAACCGGGCACAAGGCCCGGTCTTCTGTTCAAACTGATGTCTTATTCAGCAGCTTCTACAGAGCCACCGACAGGACGATCAACCAACTCGACGTACGCCATTGGCGCGTTGTCGCCAGTGCGGAAACCGCACTTGAGGATACGCAGATAGCCGCCCTGACGGGTTGCATAGCGTTTGCCCAGATCGTTGAACAGCTTGCCGACGATTTCTTTCGAACGAGTACGGTCGAAAGCCAGACGACGGTTAGCAACACTGTCTTCCTTGGCCAGGGTGATCAGCGGCTCGGCAACGCGGCGCAGTTCCTTGGCTTTCGGCAGGGTAGTTTTGATCAGCTCGTGCTCGAACAGCGACACCGCCATGTTTTGAAACATGGCTTTACGGTGAGAGCTGGTACGGCTCAGGTGACGTCCACTTTTACGATGACGCATGGTTCATTCCTTACCAAACTCGCGTTCGGTGATTACGACGATCAGGCCGTAGCCTTGTCGTCCTTCTTAAGACTTGCCGGCGGCCAGTTGTCGAGGCGCATGCCGAGGGACAGACCACGAGAAGCCAGAACGTCCTTGATCTCGGTCAAGGATTTCTTGCCCAGGTTCGGAGTCTTCAACAACTCTACTTCGGTGCGCTGAATCAGGTCACCGATGTAGTAGATGTTCTCCGCCTTAAGGCAGTTGGCCGAACGCACGGTCAGTTCCAAATCGTCAACCGGACGAAGCAGGATCGGATCGATCTCGTCTTCCTGTTCGATTACCACTGGTTCGCTGTCGCCTTTGAGGTCCACGAACGCAGCCAACTGCTGTTGCAGGATGGTTGCAGCGCGACGGATAGCCTCTTCCGGATCCAGAGTACCGTTGGTTTCCAGATCAATAACCAGCTTGTCCAGGTTAGTGCGCTGCTCGACACGGGCGTTTTCCACCACGTATGCGATACGGCGAACCGGGCTGAACGAAGAGTCAAGCTGCAAGCGACCAATGCTGCGGCTTTCGTCTTCATCGCTTTGACGCGAGTCTGCCGGCTCATAACCACGACCACGAGCTACGGTGAGCTTCATGTTCAAGACGCCGTTAGACGCCAGGTTAGCGATTACGTGATCGGGGTTAACGATCTCGACATCATGATCCAGCTGAATATCGGCAGCGGTAACCACCCCCGAACCCTTCTTCGACAAGGTCAGCGTAACTTCGTCTCGACCGTGCAGCTTGATAGCCAGACCTTTAAGGTTCAACAGGATTTCAATGACGTCTTCCTGTACACCTTCGATGGCGCTGTACTCATGGAGTACACCGTCAATCTCGGCCTCGACTACTGCACAGCCGGGCATGGAGGACAACAAAATGCGGCGAAGCGCGTTGCCCAGGGTATGGCCGAAACCACGCTCGAGAGGCTCGAGAGTGATTTTGGCGCGGGTTGGACTGACAACCTGCACATCAATGTGGCGGGGTGTCAGGAACTCATTTACCGAAATCTGCATGGATGCACCTATTTTCTAGCCCTTACTTGGAGTAGAGCTCGACAATCAGGCTTTCGTTGATGTCGGCGGATAGATCACTGCGAGCTGGTACGTTCTTGAAAACGCCCGATTTCTTCTCAGTGTCTACTTCTACCCATTCTACGCGGCCACGTTGGGCACACAGATCGAGAGCCTGGACAATACGCAGCTGATTCTTAGCCTTTTCGCGGATAGCGACAACGTCACCAGCACGAACCTGATAAGAAGGAACGTTAACGGTTTTGCCGTTTACGCTAACCGACTTGTGCGAAACCAATTGACGGGATTCGGCACGCGTCGAGCCGAAGCCCATGCGATATACAACGTTGTCCAGACGGCATTCGAGCAGTTGCAGCAGGTTCTCGCCTGTTGCACCTTTCTTGCCGGCGGCTTCTTTGTAGTAGCCGCTGAACTGACGCTCGAGAACGCCGTAGATACGACGGACTTTTTGCTTTTCACGCAGCTGAGTACCGTAATCGGACTGGCGACCGCGGCGTTGGCCGTGGATGCCTGGAGCTGCTTCGATGTTGCACTTGGATTCGATAGCGCGAACGCCGCTCTTCAAAAAGAGATCGGTGCCTTCACGACGAGCAAGTTTGCATTTTGGACCAATGTAACGAGCCATTTCTTACAGTCTCCTGGATTACACGCGGCGCTTCTTCGGCGGACGGCACCCGTTGTGCGGGATTGGCGTCACGTCGGTGATGCTGGCGATCTTATAGCCACAGCCGTTCAATGCACGGACAGCGGATTCACGACCTGGGCCTGGACCCTTGACATTGACGTCGAGGTTCTTCAGACCGTACTCCAGCGCAGCTTGGCCAGCACGCTCAGCAGCTACTTGAGCAGCGAACGGGGTGGATTTGCGCGAACCACGGAAACCCGAACCGCCGGAGGTAGCCCACGAGAGAGCGTTACCTTGACGATCGGTAATGGTGACGATTGTGTTGTTAAACGACGCGTGGATGTGGGCGATGCCATCAACCACTGTCTTTTTAACTTTTTTACGAGGACGAGCAGCAGGTTTTGCCATGACTAGATTCCTGTCGTTGCGCTGGAGCGATTACTTGCGGATCGGCTTACGCGGACCTTTGCGAGTACGCGCGTTGGTCTTGGTACGCTGACCGCGCACTGGAAGACCACGACGATGACGCAGACCGCGGTAGCAGCCCAGGTCCATCAAGCGCTTGATTTTCATGTTGATTTCGCGACGCAGGTCACCTTCAGTGGTGAACTTCGCCACTTCGCCACGCAGCTGTTCAATCTGCTCGTCGCTCAGATCTTTGATTTTCACCGCCGGGTTGACCCCGGTGGTTGCACAAATTTTCTGTGCGGTGGTGCGACCAACACCATAGATGTAGGTCAGCGAGATAACAGTATGCTTGTTATCTGGAATGTTAACGCCTGCAATACGGGCCATTCAGTGGGACTCCAATTGACAGCTACCTACGCCCCGGAAGCCAAGAAATAGGGCGCGAGATAATATCGCTGTAGTAACAAATAATCAACCCAGCAGCGCACTAGCTGCTGGGCTTAAGCACAAATCACAATCAGCCTTGGCGCTGCTTATGACGTGGTTCCGCGCTGCAAATTACTCGAACAACACCTTCGCGGCGAATAATCTTGCAGTTACGGCACAGCTTTTTCACCGATGCACGAACTTTCATCACCAACTCCTCGAACCTTAGGGGTGCTTCAGCGCAGCATACCGCCGCTGCCACCGTAGCCCTTCAGGTTGGCTTTCTTCATCAGGGATTCGTACTGGTGCGAAACGAGGTGAGATTGCACTTGCGACATAAAGTCCATCACAACCACGACCACGATCAGCAACGAGGTCCCGCCAAGGTAGAACGGTACGTTTGCCGCGACCACCAGAAACTGGGGAAGCAGACACACGGCCGTCATATATAGAGCACCGAACATGGTCAAACGAGTCAGAACGCCATCAATGTAGCGCGCCGACTGCTCGCCTGGACGAATACCCGGAATAAAGGCACCGGACTTCTTCAGGTTTTCCGCTACGTCTTTCGGATTGAACATCAACGCCGTATAGAAGAAGCAGAAGAAAATAATCCCTGCACTAAACAGCAGAATATTCAACGGCTGACCAGGAGCGATCGACTGCGAGATGTCCTGCAACCAGCCCAGACCTTCAGACTGACCGAACCAGGACCCCAACGAAGCCGGGAACAGCAAAATGCTGCTCGCGAAAATGGCCGGAATTACGCCAGCCATGTTCACTTTCAACGGTAGGTGGCTTGTCTGCGCAGCGAAGACCTTGCGGCCCTGCTGACGCTTGGCATAGTGAACGGCGATTCGACGCTGACCACGCTCAATGAACACCACAAAACCGATGATCGCTACTGCCAGCAAACCGATTGCAACCAGAGCGAAAATGTTGATATCACCCTGACGTGCAGACTCGAAAGACTGCCCTATCGCTCTCGGAAGACCAGCTACGATACCCGCGAAGATCAACATCGAGATACCGTTGCCGACACCGCGCTCGGTGATCTGCTCGCCTAGCCACATCATGAACATCGCACCTGCCACGAAGGTAGTTACGGCCACAAAGTGGAAACCCAGGTCCCCAGAGAACGCGACGCCCTGACTAGCCAGGCCAACGGACATGCCGATAGCTTGAACCAGAGCCAGGACCACAGTGCCGTAGCGGGTGTACTGGCTTATCTTGCGACGGCCAGCTTCACCTTCCTTCTTCAACTGCTCCAGCTGTGGGCTGACGGCTGTCATCAACTGCATGATGATCGATGCCGAAATGTACGGCATGATCCCCAGTGCAAAGATGCTCATCCGCTCCAGCGCACCGCCGGAAAACATGTTGAACAAGCTAAGAATGGTCCCCTCATTCTGTCGAAACAGTTCTGCGAGTCGGTCAGGGTTGATACCTGGAACCGGGATGTGCGCACCTATTCGGTAGACGATAATCGCCAGGAACAGAAAACGCAGACGAGCCCAGAGTTCAGACATACCGCCTTTGCCGAGCGCAGAGAGAGCACCTTGCTTAGCCATTTATTCCTCGAACTTGCCGCCAGCTGCTTCGATAGCCGCACGCGCACCTTTGGTGGCGGCGATACCCTTGATAGTGACAGCGCGAGTAACTTCGCCCGACAGCATGATTTTCACACGCTGTACGTTCTGGTTAATCACGTTGGCATCTTTCAGGGACTGCACAGTTACGATGTCGCCTTCCACTTTAGCCAGCTCGGACAGACGCACTTCAGCGCGATCCATGGCCTTCAGGGAAACGAAACCGAATTTTGGCAGGCGACGATGCAGCGGCTGTTGGCCGCCCTCAAAGCCCGGAGCAATAGTGCCACCGGAGCGGGAGCTTTGACCTTTGTGGCCACGGCCACCGGTCTTGCCCAAACCACTACCGATACCACGGCCCGGACGATGCTTTTCGCGACGGGAACCCGGCGCTGGACTCAGATCATTGAGTTTCATCGATTAACCCTCGACTCGCAGCATGTAGTAAGCCTTGTTGATCATCCCGCGATTTTCGGGAGTATCCAGGACTTCTACAGTGTGACCGATGCGACGCAGACCCAAACCCTTAATGCACAATCTGTGATTAGGGATGCGGCCGGTCATGCTTTTGATCAGCGTTACTTTAACGGTAGCCATGATCAGATGATCTCCTCAACACGCTTGCCACGTTTGGCAGCGATCGACTCAGGAGACTGCATGCCTTTCAAACCCTTGAAAGTGGCATGAACCACGTTTACAGGGTTAGTCGAACCGTAGCACTTGGCCAGTACGTTCTGAACACCAGCAACTTCCAGCACTGCGCGCATTGCGCCGCCAGCGATGATACCGGTACCTTCAGAAGCAGGCTGCATGTACACCTTCGAGGCGCCATGAGCAGACTTCATTGCGTACTGCAATGTAGCGCCGTTCAGATCAACCTGAATCATGTTGCGGCGAGCAGCTTCCATCGCTTTCTGGATTGCAGCAGGCACTTCACGTGACTTGCCACGGCCGAAGCCAACACGCCCTTTACCATCACCCACTACGGTCAACGCAGTGAAAGTGAAGATACGGCCGCCTTTTACGGTTTTGGCCACGCGGTTAACTTGAACCAGTTTTTCGATGTAGCCTTCGTCGCGTTTTTGGTCGTGATTTGACATAACTTAGAACTCCAGCCCGCCTTCACGAGCAGCATCAGCCAGCGCTTTGACACGGCCGTGGTACTTGAAGCCAGAACGGTCGAAAGCGACTTGCGATACACCCGCGGCTTTCGCGCGCTCGGCGACCAGCTTGCCAACCTTAGTGGCCGCGTCGATGTTGCCAGTGGCGCCATCACGCAGTTCTTTGTCCAAAGTAGAGGCGCTTGCCAGAACTTTGCTGCCGTCGGCCGAGATGACCTGGGCATAAATGTGCTGCGAAGAGCGGTGCACGCAGAGACGCACGACTTCCAGCTCGTGCATTTTCAGGCGTGCTTTGCGAGCGCGACGCAGTCGGGTAACTTTTTTGACGGTCATTTGCTATGCCCTACTTCTTCTTGGCTTCTTTACGGCGGACGACTTCGTCCGCGTAACGCACACCTTTGCCTTTGTAAGGCTCAGGACGGCGGAAGTCGCGGATCTCAGCGGCCACTTGACCAACCAACTGCTTATCGATACCGCGAATCAGGATATCGGTCTGGCTGGGGGTCTCAGCGGTGATGCCATTCGGCAATTCATAGTCCACCGGGTGCGAAAAGCCAAGTGCAAGGTTCAGGACCGTGCCTTTTGCTTGCGCCTTGTAACCAACACCGACCAGCTGGAGCTTGCGCTCAAAGCCTTGGCTTACGCCCTGGACCATGTTGTTAACCAGTGCACGAGTGGTGCCTGCCATTGCGCGGGTTTGTTGATCGCCATTGCGAGCAGCGAAACGCAGCTCACCAGCTTCTTCAACAATCTCAACGGACGAATGGATGTTCAGTTCTAGAGTGCCCTTGGCACCCTTCACCGAAAGCTGCTGGCCGACGAGTTTGACTTCGACGCCTGATGGCAGCTTAACGGGGTTCTTAGCTACGCGTGACATGCTTATCCCCCCCTTAGAACACAGTGCAAAGCACTTCGCCACCGACACCGGCAGCGCGCGCAGCACGATCCGTCATCACACCTTTACTGGTGGAGACGATAGACACACCAAGACCGCCACGAACTTTCGGCAGATCATCGGAGGACTTGTACTGACGCAAGCCTGGGCGGCTGACGCGCTTAACCTCTTCGATGACCGGACGGCCTTCGAAGTACTTAAGCTCGATGGACAGCGAGGATTTAACTTCGCTGCTGATCTGATAACCCGCAATGTAGCCTTCGTCCTTCAGGACTTTTGCTACAGCAACCTTCAACGTGGAAGATGGCATGCTGACGACGGGCTTTTCAGCCATCTGGGCATTACGGATACGAGTTAGCATGTCCGCTAACGGGTCCTGCATACTCATGGGCTAGACGCTCCTAAAACAAAATAATTAGCCTTGCGGCTACAGCTTGATCGCCGAGAACTTCCGGGCAAGTGAAAACACGGGCTCAGGCGAGCCGGCAATTCTAGTCCTACCCCGGAAATGAATCAAGCCCCAAAAGGGGCTTGATTCAAATTCAGGCTCCATCCCGACCGATGACTTGCGCAACCGGCGGGACGAAGCGAGAGGTGTCGCCTTACCAGCTGGCTTTAACCAGACCTGGAACGTCGCCACGCATAGCTGCTTCACGCAGCTTGTTACGGCCGAGGCCGAACTTGCGGTAGACGCCGTGCGGACGACCAGTGATGCGGCAACGGTTACGCATGCGCGCAGCGCTTGCGTCACGTGGTTGCTTCTGCAGGGCTACGGTAGCTTCCCAACGCGCTTCTGGACTTGCGTTCAGATCAACGATGATAGCTTTCAGCTCTGCACGCTTCTTGGCGTACTTGGCAACGGTGAGCTGACGCTTCAGCTCACGGTTTTTCATGCTCTTCTTGGCCATTTTCCTACTCCAATCAGTTGCGGAACGGGAATTTGAAAGCACGCAGCAATGCGCGACCTTCATCATCGTTCTTGGCAGTGGTGGTCAGGGTAATGTCCAGACCGCGCAGAGCATCGATCTTGTCGTAATCGATTTCCGGGAAAATGATCTGCTCTTTTACGCCCATGCTGTAGTTACCACGACCATCGAAGGACTTGGCATTCAGGCCGCGGAAGTCGCGAACCCGAGGCAGGGAGATCGACAGCAGACGATCCAGGAACTCATACATACGATCGCGGCGCAGAGTCACTTTGACGCCGATCGGCCAACCTTCACGGACTTTAAAGCCAGCGATGGATTTCCGAGCGTAAGTCACAACGACTTTCTGACCGGTGATCTTTTCCAGGTCAGCAACAGCGTGCTCGATGACTTTTTTGTCGCCGATCGCTTCGCCCAGACCCATGTTCAGGGTGATTTTGGTAACGCGCGGAACTTCCATCACGTTCCCAAGCTTAAGTTCTTCCTTAAGCTTCGGAGCGATTTCCTTCCGATAAATCTCTTTTAGTCGTGCCATGGTCTTCTACCTAGCAGTGTTCAAGCATCAACCGCTTTTTGGGTCGACTTGAAGACACGAATTTTCTTGCCATCTTCAACTTTGAAACCAACGCGGTCTGCCTTGTTGGTTGCGCCATTGAAAATAGCGACGTTAGAAGCGTGCAATGGCGCTTCTTTCTCGACGATACCGCCCTGTACGCCCGACATCGGGTTTGGCTTGGTATGACGCTTCACCAGGTTGATCCCACCAACGACCAGACGGTCGTCAGCGAGAACCTTGAGCACCTTACCGCGCTTACCTTTGTCTTTACCGGCGATCACGATGATCTCGTCGTCACGACGAATCTTTTGCATGTCGGATCTCCTTAGAGCACTTCTGGGGCGAGCGAGACAATCTTCATGAACTTCTCAGTACGAAGTTCACGGGTCACTGGCCCAAAGATACGGGTACCGATCGGCTCTTGCTTGTTGTTCAAAAGAACAGCAGCGTTGCCATCGAAGCGGATGATGGAGCCGTCAGCACGACGGACACCATGGCGAGTGCGGACTACTACTGCAGTCATCACTTGGCCTTTTTTCACCTTGCCGCGCGGAATTGCTTCCTTGACGGTCACTTTGATGATGTCACCGATACCAGCGTAACGACGATGGGAGCCACCCAGCACCTTGATGCACATAACGCGGCGTGCGCCGCTGTTATCGGCCACATCGAGCATGGATTGAGTCTGAATCATATAATTTCTCCGACCCCTAGTCCTTAGACTTCCACAGCGCGTTCGAGGATATCAACCAACGCCCAAGACTTGGTCTTGGCTACCGGACGAGTTTCACGAATAGTGACCTTGTCGCCGATATGGCACTGGTTGGTTTCGTCGTGCGCGTGCAGCTTAGTCGAACGCTTAACGTATTTACCGTAGATCGGGTGCTTTACGCGACGCTCGATCAGAACGGTGATGGTCTTGTCCATCTTGTCGCTGACAACACGGCCAGTCAGCGTACGGACAGTTTTTTCGGCTTCAGCCATGATTACTTACCTGCCTGCTGGTTGAGCACAGTTTTCACGCGAGCGATGTCACGCTTAACTTGCGAGAGCAGATGAGACTGCCCCAACTGGCCAGTTGCTTTCTGCATACGCAGATTGAACTGGTCGCGCAGCAGGCCGAGCAGTTGCTCGTTCAGCTGCTGTGCTGATTTTTCACGAAGTTCATTCGCTTTCATCACATCACCGTCCGCTTAACAAAGGAGGTGGCGAGCGGCAGCTTTGCAGCAGCCAGGGCGAAAGCCTCACGCGCCAGCTCTTCAGTAACACCCTCGATTTCATACAGGACTTTGCCTGGCTGAATCTGGGCAACCCAGTACTCCACGTTACCCTTACCTTTACCCATCCGAACTTCGAGTGGCTTCTTGGTGACAGGCTTGTCCGGGAACACACGGATCCAGATCTTGCCGCCACGTTTAACGTGACGGGTCAGAGCACGACGCGCTGACTCGATCTGACGAGCGGTGAGACGACCACGAGCAACAGACTTCAGCGCGAACTCGCCGAAGCTGACTTTGCTACCGCGCAGTGCCAGACCACGGTTGTGACCGGTCATCTGCTTGCGGAACTTCGTACGCTTTGGTTGCAACATTTGGCGTACCCCTTACTTAGCAGCTTTTTTACGAGGCGCTGGTGCTTGTGGTTTCAGTTCTTCTTGGCGACCACCAATTACTTCGCCTTTGAAGATCCAAACCTTTACACCGATCACACCGTAAATGGTGTGAGCTTCGTAGTTGGCATAGTCGATGTCGGCACGCAGGGTGTGCAATGGCACACGCCCCTCGCGATACCATTCAGTACGTGCGATTTCAGCACCGCCGAGACGACCGCTCACTTGGATTTTGATGCCTTTGGCACCAATGCGCATGGCGTTCTGAACAGCGCGCTTCATAGCGCGACGGAACATTACGCGACGCTCCAGCTGCTGAGCTACGCTCTGCGCAACCAGCATACCGTCGAGCTCCGGCTTGCGGATCTCTTCGATATTGATGTGCACAGGCACACCCATTTGCTTGGTCAGGTCCTGACGCAGTTTCTCAACATCTTCACCTTTCTTGCCGATCACGATGCCGGGACGAGCGGTGTGGATGGTGATACGTGCTGTCTGAGCCGGACGATGGATATCGATACGGCTGACGGACGCGCTTTTTAATTTGTCTTGGAGGTACTCACGCACTTTCAGATCAGCGAACAAATAGTCCGCATAAGTCCGACCGTCTGCGTACCAGACGGAGGTGTGCTCCTTGACGATTCCCAGGCGAATGCCAATGGGATGTACTTTCTGACCCATCTCTTCGACTCCGTTACTTGTCAGCAACCTTGACAGTGATATGGCAAGACCGCTTGACGATGCGATCAGCACGGCCTTTAGCACGTGGCATGATGCGCTTCAGCGAACGCCCTTCGTTGACGAAAACGGTGGAGACCTTGAGGTCATCAACGTCTGCGCCTTCGTTGTGCTCGGCGTTGGCTACAGCCGACTCCAGCACTTTCTTCAGGATCTCGGCGGCTTTCTTACTGCTGAAAGCCAACAGGTTGAGCGCTTCGCCCACCTTCTTCCCGCGGATCTGGTCGGCGACCAAGCGGGCTTTCTGGGCGGAGATTCGAGCGCCCGACAACTTAGCGGCTACTTCCATCGTTCCTTACCCCTTAACGCTTGGCTTTCTTGTCTGCCACGTGCCCACGATATGTGCGGGTACCGGCAAACTCGCCTAGTTTATGGCCGACCATGTCTTCGTTCACGAGAACTGGGACATGTTGACGACCGTTATGCACTGCAATGGTCAAACCGACCATTTGTGGCGGGATCATCGAACGACGCGACCAGGTTTTCACCGGCTTGCGATCATTCTTTTCCGCCGCCACTTCGATCTTCTTCAGTAGGTGAAGATCAATAAAAGGACCTTTTTTCAGAGAACGTGGCACTGTCGTATCCCTCTATTTACTTGCGACGACGGACGATCATTTTGTCGGTACGCTTATTACCACGAGTCTTCGCGCCCTTAGTCGGGAAGCCCCACGGCGATACCGGATGACGACCACCAGAGGTACGACCTTCACCACCACCGTGTGGGTGGTCAACCGGGTTCATGGCAACACCACGAACGGTTGGGCGAACGCCACGCCAGCGTTTGGCACCAGCTTTACCCAGCGAACGAAGGCTGTGCTCGGAGTTCGAGACTTCGCCCAGCGTTGCACGGCATTCAGACAGTACTTTACGCATTTCACCGGAGCGAAGACGCAGGGTCACGTACACACCTTCACGAGCGATCAGCTGTGCAGAAGCACCAGCAGAACGAGCGATCTGTGCGCCTTTACCTGGCTTCAGTTCGATGCCGTGTACGGTGCTACCAACTGGAATGTTACGCAGCTGAAGAGCGTTGCCCGGCTTGATTGGTGCCAAAGCACCTGCAATCAGCTGGTCGCCAGCACTCACGCCTTTAGGGGCGATGATGTAGCGGCGCTCGCCGTCTGCGTAAAGCAGCAGAGCAATGTGAGCAGTACGGTTTGGATCGTATTCAATACGCTCGACGGTGGCAGTGATGCCATCCTTGTCGTTGCGACGGAAATCGACCAGACGATAATGTTGCTTATGGCCACCACCGATATGACGGGTAGTAATACGACCATTGTTGTTACGACCACCAGTCTTCGATTTTTTCTCGAGCAGCGGTGCGTGAGGAGCGCCTTTATGCAGCTCCTGGTTGACCACCTTGACCACAAAACGGCGGCCAGGGGAAGTCGGTTTGCATTTAACGATTGCCATGATGCACCCCTTCCTTACTCAGCACTGCTGCTGAAATCGAGATCTTGGCCTGGCTGAAGGGAGATAACTGCCTTCTTCCAGTCATTACGCTTGCCCAGACCGCGAGCAGTGCGCTTGCTCTTACCCAGAACATTCAGGGTAGTAACACGCTCTACTTTCACGCTGAACAGGCTTTCGACGGCCTTCTTGATTTCCAGCTTGGTTGCGTCAGTAGCAACCTTGAAAACGAACTGACCTTTTTTGTCTGCCAGAACCGTAGCCTTCTCGGAAACGTGCGGGCCAAGCAGAACTTTAAATACGCGTTCCTGGTTCATCCCAGCAGCTCCTCGAATTTCTTCACGGCCGACACGGTGATCAACACCTTGTCGTATGCGATCAGACTAACTGGATCGGAACCTTGAACATCACGTACATCGACGTGCGGCAGGTTACGAGCAGCCAGGTACAGATTCTGGTCAACAGCGTCAGACACGATCAAGACGTCAGTCAGGCCCATGCCAGTCAGCTTGTTCAGCAAATCTTTGGTTTTCGGTGCTTCAACAGCGAAATCCTGAACCACGACCAGACGATCAGTACGGACCAGTTCAGCAAGGATGGAGCGCAAAGCTGCGCGATACATCTTCTTGTTGAGCTTCTGAGTGTGATCCTGAGGACGAGCTGCGAAAGTGGTACCGCCGCCGCGCCAGATTGGGCTACGGATAGTACCGGCACGAGCACGGCCAGTACCTTTCTGACGCCAAGGGCGCTTACCGCCACCACGAACGTCGGAACGGGTCTTTTGCTGCTTGCTACCCTGACGACCGCCAGCCATGTAGGCCACGACTGCCTGGTGAACCAGCGTCTCGTTGAATTCGCCACCAAATGTCAGTTCGGAAACTTCGATTGCCTGAGCGTCATTTACATTTAATTGCATGTCAGCTTCCCCTTAACCGCGAGCCTTGGCTGCCGGACGTACAACCAGGTTGCCGCCAGTAGCGCCAGGAACAGCACCCTTGACCAACAACAGATTGCGTTCAGCGTCCACGCGCACTACTTCGAGGGACTGCACGGTCACGCGCTCAGCGCCCATATGACCGGACATTTTTTTGCCCTTGAATACACGACCAGGAGTCTGGCACTGGCCGATAGAGCCCGGGACGCGGTGGGAGACGGAGTTACCGTGGGTATTGTCTTGACCACGGAAATTCCAGCGCTTGATCGTACCCTGGAAGCCTTTACCCTTGGACTGACCGGTTACATCAACCAGTTGACCAGCAGCGAAGATTTCAGCGTTGATCTGATCGCCAGCCTGGTACTCGCCTTCTTCAAGACGGAATTCCATGACGGTACGACCGGCGGCTACGTTCGCTTTAGCGAAGTGGCCAGCCTGAGCGGCTGTAACACGCGAAGCACGACGCTCACCGACAGTGACTTGCACTGCACGATAGCCATCGGTTTCTTCGGTTTTAAACTGAGTGACGCGATTCGGCTCGATCTCAATGACCGTGACCGGAATGGAGACACCTTCTTCGGTGAAAATACGGGTCATACCGCATTTACGACCGACTACACCAATAGTCATGTTGTAAACCTCATGAGTGTACGGGGCTTTCACCCGCTATGGCCGCCCATTTCAGAGCATTACACGACTAAGACCCAAGTCTTAGCCGAGGCTGATCTGAACTTCCACACCGGCCGCAAGATCAAGCTTCATAAGCGCATCAACGGTTTTTTCCGTTGGCTGGACAATGTCCAGAACACGCTTGTGAGTACGGATCTCGTACTGGTCGCGCGCGTCTTTGTTGACGTGCGGAGAAACCAGAACGGTGAACCGCTCTTTACGGGCCGGCAGTGGAATCGGACCACGCACTTGTGCACCAGTACGTTTCGCGGTTTCCACGATTTCCTGGGTTGATTGGTCGATCAGGCGATGGTCAAAAGCCTTCAACCTGATACGGATTTGCTGGTTTTGCATTGGATTCAGACTCCAGATTGCTGTTCCCACCGAGCGCAATACGCCCGTTAAAAGGAGGCGCAACTCTATAGACGGGCTGGCAAGGTGTCAACCCAATAAAAAAGCCCCCGCGTTGCGGGGGCTCTTTTTGGGAATCAACGCTTACGCGATGATTTTGGCTACGAGGCCAGCGCCGACGGTACGACCGCCTTCACGAACTGCGAAACGCAGGCCAACTTCCATTGCGATTGGCTTGATCAGGGTAACGGAAACTTTAACGTTATCACCTGGCATAACCATTTCTACGCCTTCCGGCAGTTTGCAGCTACCAGTTACGTCGGTAGTACGGAAGTAGAACTGTGGACGGTAGCCCTCGAAGAACGGAGTGTGACGACCGCCTTCTTCTTTGCTCAGAACGTAGATTTCAGCTTCGAACTGGGTGTGCGGCTTGACGGTACCTGGCTTGACCAGAACCTGGCCACGCTCAACGTCGTCACGCTTGGTGCCGCGCAACAGAACGCCGCAGTTCTCGCCAGCACGACCTTCGTCGAGCAGCTTGCGGAACATCTCAACGCCGGTGCAGGTAGTGACGGTAGTGTCACGCAGACCAACGATTTCCAGTGGATCCTGGACTTTGACGATACCGCGCTCAACACGACCAGTTACAACAGTACCGCGACCGGAGATCGAGAACACGTCTTCGATTGGCATCAGGAACGGCTTGTCGATAGCACGCTCTGGCTGAGGGATGTAGCTGTCCAGAGTTTCGACCAACTTCTTGACGGCAGTGGTGCCCATCTCGTTGTCGTCTTTGCCTTCCAACGCCATACGGGCAGAGCCGATGATGATTGGAGTGTCGTCGCCCGGGAAGTCGTAAGTGCTCAGCAGATCGCGCACTTCCATCTCAACCAGCTCCAGCAGCTCAGCGTCGTCTACCAGGTCAGCCTTGTTCAGGAAGACCACGATGTACGGAACGCCAACCTGACGGGACAGCAGGATGTGCTCACGAGTTTGTGGCATAGGACCATCAGCAGCCGAACAAACCAGGATAGCGCCGTCCATCTGCGCAGCACCGGTGATCATGTTCTTCACGTAGTCGGCGTGACCTGGGCAGTCAACGTGCGCGTAGTGACGCACAGCCGAGTTGTACTCAACGTGAGCAGTGTTGATGGTGATACCGCGAGCTTTTTCTTCTGGTGCGCTGTCGATCTTGTCGAAGTCAACACGAGCCGAACCGAAAACTTCGGAGCAGACGCGAGTCAGAGCAGCGGTCAGTGTGGTTTTACCGTGGTCAACGTGACCGATAGTGCCAACGTTGACGTGCGGAAGGGAACGATCAAATTTTTCTTTAGCCACGACAAATAACTCCTAGCCTAAAGGCGCTGAATCAGCCTTGTTTTTTGGTTACAGTTTCGACGATGTGCGACGGCGCTGTATTGTATTTTTTGAATTCCATAGAGTAGCTTGCGCGACCTTGGGACATGGAGCGGACGTCGGTCGCATAACCGAACATCTCACCCAACGGAACCTCGGCACGAATCACTTTGCCGGAAACCGTATCTTCCATACCCAGGATCATGCCGCGACGACGGTTAAGGTCGCCCATCACGTCACCCATATAGTCTTCAGGCGTAACAACCTCTACCGCCATGATCGGCTCAAGCAACTCACCACCGCCCTTCTGGGCCAGTTGCTTGGTCGCTATGGAAGCAGCCACCTTAAACGCCATCTCGTTCGAGTCGACGTCATGGTAGGAACCATCAAACACGGTAGCCTTCAGGCCGATCAGCGGATAGCCGGCAACAACGCCGTTCTTCATCTGCTCTTCGATACCCTTCTGGATAGCCGGGATGTATTCCTTCGGAACAACACCACCCACCACTTCGTTTACGAATTGCAGACCTTCCTGACCTTCGTCAGCAGGAGCAAAACGGATCCAGCAGTGACCAAACTGGCCACGACCGCCGGACTGACGAACGAACTTGCCTTCGATTTCACAATTCTTCGTGATGCGCTCACGATAGGAAACCTGCGGCTTGCCGATGTTGGCTTCGACGTTGAACTCACGGCGCATCCGGTCAACCAGGATGTCCAGGTGGAGCTCGCCCATGCCAGAGATGATCGTTTGACCAGTCTCTTCATCAGTTTTGACGCGGAAAGACGGGTCTTCCTGAGCAAGTTTGCCCAGTGCAATACCCATTTTTTCCTGGTCATCCTTGGTTTTCGGCTCAACGGCAACCGAAATAACCGGCTCCGGAAAGTCCATACGAACCAGGATGATTGGCTTGTCAGCGTTGCACAAGGTCTCACCAGTGGTGACGTCCTTCATGCCGATCAGGGCCGCGATGTCGCCAGCGCGCACTTCCTTGATCTCTTCGCGGGCGTTTGCGTGCATTTGCACCATACGACCCACGCGCTCTTTCTTGCCTTTGACCGAGTTGATCACGCCGTCGCCGGATGCCAACACGCCCGAGTAAACGCGAACGAAAGTCAAAGTACCCACGAATGGGTCAGTAGCGATCTTGAACGCCAGCGCCGAGAACGGCTCGCTGTCGTCTGCATGACGCTCCATCAGAATTTCCTCGTTATCAGGATCGGAACCCTTGATAGCAGGAATATCGATTGGAGCAGGCAGGTAGTCGATCACGGCGTCGAGAACCAGGGGAACACCCTTGTTCTTGAAGGAAGAACCGCAAACAGCAAGAACGATCTCACCAGCGATAGTACGCTGACGCAGAGCGGCCTTGATTTCCTCGTTGGTGAGTTCTTCACCTTCAAGGTACTTGTTCATCAGCTCTTCGCTGGCTTCAGCCGCAGCCTCAACCATGTTGCCACGCCACTCATCAGCCAGCTCCTGCAATTCAGCAGGGATAGGCTTGCGAACAGGAACCATGCCTTTGTCAGCATCGTTCCAGTAAACAGCTTCCATAGCCATCAGATCGATTTGACCCTGGAAGTTATCTTCTGCACCAATGGCCAACTGAATCGGCACCGGGGTGTGACCCAGGCGCTGCTTGATCTGAGCGATTACGCGCAGAAAGTTGGCACCGGCACGGTCCATCTTGTTCACGTAGACGATACGTGGAACACCGTATTTGTTGGCTTGACGCCATACGGTTTCAGACTGCGGCTCTACGCCGGAAGTACCGCAGAACACAACGACCGCGCCGTCGAGTACACGCAGGGAACGCTCAACTTCAATGGTGAAGTCTACGTGACCCGGGGTGTCAATGACGTTGAAGCGGTATTGGTCTTTGTGTTGCTTCTCGGAACCCTGCCAAAAGGCAGTGATAGCAGCAGAAGTAATGGTAATACCACGCTCCTGCTCCTGAACCATCCAGTCCGTGGTCGCGGCGCCATCATGCACCTCGCCCATCTTGTGGCTTTTGCCGGTGTAAAAAAGGACGCGCTCGGTGGTGGTGGTTTTACCAGCATCCACGTGAGCGACGATACCGATGTTACGGTAACGGCTAATCGGAGTAGTACGAGCCATAAAGCCCTCGCAAATTTAGTGACGCTGAAATTAGAAGCGGTAGTGCGAGAAAGCCTTGTTGGCCTCGGCCATACGGTGCACGTCTTCACGCTTCTTGACCGCAGCACCTTTACCTTCGGCGGCGTCCATCAGTTCGCCAGCCAAACGCAGAGCCATAGACTTCTCACCGCGCTTGCGCGCGAAGTCTACCAGCCAACGCATTGCCAGAGCATTACGACGGGACGGACGAACTTCGACAGGAACCTGGTAAGTAGCACCGCCTACACGGCGCGACTTTACTTCGACCAGCGGAGCGATGGCGTCGAGAGCTTTCTCGAAGATTTCCAGGGGGTCGCTGTTCTTGCGTTCTTTAACCTTTTCCAGCGCGCCATAAACGATACGCTCGGCAACGGCTTTCTTGCCGCTCTCCATCACGTGGTTCATGAACTTGGCCAGGATCTGGCTGCCGTATTTTGGATCGTCAAGCACTTCGCGCTTGGCTGCTACGCGTCTTCTTGGCATGGATAAGCCCTCAAACGGTCTTCAGGTTAGCTCGGGACCACCACCCTGAAAAGGATGCGCCCGACCTTACTCTTATCGACTCAGAAAAATAGAAATCTGCAATTTCAAACAGAAGCCAAAGACTACTTAGGCTTCTTGGTACCGTATTTCGAGCGACCCTGGTTACGACCTTTGACGCCGGAGGTATCCAAAGAACCACGAACGGTGTGATAACGAACACCTGGCAAGTCTTTTACACGACCGCCACGGATCAGTACCACGCTGTGCTCTTGCAGGTTGTGACCTTCACCACCGATGTACGAGGAAACCTCGAAACCGTTGGTCAGGCGCACACGGCAGACTTTACGCAATGCCGAGTTAGGTTTTTTCGGCGTGGTGGTATACACACGAGTGCACACACCGCGACGTTGCGGGCAGTTCTGCAGCGCAGGCACGTCGGATTTCTCGACGATACGCTTACGCGGCTGACGTACCAGCTGGTTGATAGTTGCCATCTACTAGCTCCACTGTTGTCTTGCGACGCTATTGTCTTACAAGAAAAGCAAATGACGAGGCACAAGCCCCGCCAAATTTAGGGGTACAAGAGTCTAAAGAGGATCCCGCCCCCAGTCAAGACAAAGCCCCGGCCTCCTCACAAGGCAAGCAACACAAATTGTGCTGCCTGCCGAATGAAAATGCCGAGGCTTTAATCTCAATTACCGCTGGAGTTCAACGCTTCGGTCAGAGCAGCTTCTACTTCGCTCGCGCTGACACGGGTCGGTTTGTCCATTTCACGGCGACGCTTACGCTCACTGTGATAAGCCAGACCGGTACCGGCCGGGATCAAACGACCCACGACCACGTTTTCTTTCAGGCCGCGAAGGTAGTCGCGCTTGCCTGTCACAGCCGCTTCGGTCAGTACGCGGGTTGTCTCCTGGAAGGAGGCCGCGGAGATGAACGACTCGGTGGACAACGATGCCTTGGTGATACCCAGCAACACACGAGTGAATTTGGAGACAAACTTGTCGTCTGCGCCCAAACGCTCGTTTTCTACCAGAACGTGAGTCAATTCCATCTGGTCGCCCTTGATGAAACTGGAATCGCCAGACTCGGCAATCTCAACTTTACGCAACATCTGACGCAGAATGGTCTCGATGTGCTTGTCGTTGATCTTCACGCCTTGCAGACGGTATACGTCTTGAATCTCGTTGACGATGTACTTGGCCAGCGCACTGACACCCAGCAAACGCAGGATATCGTGTGGATCGCTCGGGCCGTCGGAGATAACTTCGCCACGGTTCACTTGTTCGCCTTCGAAGACGTTCAGGTGACGCCACTTCGGAATCAGCTCCTCGTACGGATCGCTACCGTCGTTCGGAGTAATCACCAGACGGCGCTTGCCTTTGGTCTCTTTACCGAATGCGATGGTACCGCTGACTTCTGCAAGGATCGACGCCTCTTTCGGACGACGCGCTTCGAAAAGGTCGGCAACACGCGGCAGACCACCGGTGATGTCACGGGTCTTCGAAGTCTCTTGCGGAATACGAGCGATAACATCACCGATCGCGATCTGCGCACCGTCAGCTACACCAACCAGGGCGTTAGCCGGCAGGAAGTACTGGGCAGGCACGTCAGTACCCGGCAGCAACAGATCCTTGCCATCCAGACCTACCATCTTCACAGCAGGACGAATGTCCTTGCCAGCAGCCGGGCGGTCTTTCGCATCAAGCACTTCAATGTTGGTCATACCGGTCAACTCGTCTGTCTGACGCTTGATCGTGATGCCTTCTTCCATGCCGACGTAGGTAACAGTACCTTTCATCTCGGTGACGATTGGGTGGGTGTGCGGATCCCACTTGGCCACGATCGAGCCAGCGTCGACCTTGTCGCCTTCCTTCACCGAAATCACTGCACCGTAAGGCAGCTTGTAACGCTCGCGCTCACGACCGAAATCGTCTGCGATTGCCAGCTCACCGGAGCGGGATACCGCAACCAGGTGACCGTCGACACGCTCGACGTGCTTCAGGTTATGCAGACGGACAGTACCGCCATTCTTCACCTGAACACTGTCAGCTGCCGAGGTCCGGCTTGCCGCACCACCGATGTGGAAGGTACGCATTGTCAGCTGGGTACCTGGCTCACCGATCGACTGTGCAGCGATTACGCCGACAGCTTCACCGATGTTCACCTGGTGACCACGAGCCAGGTCGCGACCGTAGCACTTGGCGCAGATGCCGTAACGGGTTTCACAGCTGATTGGTGAGCGAACGATCACTTCATCGATGCTGTTCAGCTCGATGAACTCGACCCACTTCTCGTCAACCAGAGTGCCTGCAGGCACGATGATTTCTTCTGTACCCGGCTTGAACACGTCACGGGCGATGACTCGACCCAGTACGCGCTCACCCAGCGGCTCTACAACGTCGCCGCCTTCAATGTGCGGAGTCATCAGCAGGCCGTGCTCGGTACCGCAATCCACTTCGGTAACAACCAGATCCTGAGCCACGTCTACCAGACGACGTGTCAGGTATCCGGAGTTAGCAGTTTTCAACGCGGTATCCGCAAGCCCCTTACGAGCACCGTGAGTGGAGATGAAGTACTGAAGTACGCTCAAACCTTCACGGAAGTTCGCAGTGATCGGCGTTTCAATGATGGAGCCGTCAGGCTTGGCCATCAGACCACGCATACCGGCCAGCTGACGAATCTGGGCAGCAGAACCACGCGCCCCGGAGTCAGCCATCATGTACATCGAGTTGAAGGATTCCTGATCAACTTCGACGCCGTGACGGTCGATAACGCGCTCTTTGGACAGGTTCGACATCATCGCTTTCGAGACTTCGTCGTTCGCCTTGGACCAAAGGTCGATCACCTTGTTGTACTTCTCGCCCTGGGTTACCAGGCCGGAAGCGTACTGGCTTTCGATCTCTTTAACTTCTTCGGTGGCCGCGTCGATGATGCGAGCTTTCTCATCAGGGATAACGAAGTCGTTAACGCCGATGGAGACACCCGAAATGGTCGAATAGGCAAAACCGGTGTACATCAACTGGTCAGCGAAGATAACGGTCTCTTTCAAACCAACCACGCGGTAGCACTGGTTGATCAGTTTGGAGATCGCTTTTTTCTTCATCGGCTGGTTGACGACGTCGTAGGACAGGCCGGCCGGAACCACCTGGAACAACAGCGCACGGCCGACGGTGGTGTCGACGATACGGGTGTTCTTGACGCTGCCACCATCACGATCGTTGACCGTTTCGTGGATACGAACCTTGACCTTGGCGTGCAGAGCCGCTTCGCCGGCGCGGAATACGCGGTCGACTTCCTGCAGGTCCGCAAACACACGACCTTCGCCCTTGGCGTTGATCGCTTCACGAGTCATGTAGTACAGACCCAGTACAACGTCCTGCGAAGGAACGATGATTGGCTCACCGTTGGCTGGCGACAGGATGTTGTTGGTCGACATCATCAGTGCACGCGCTTCGAGCTGGGCTTCCAGCGTCAAAGGCACGTGAACGGCCATCTGGTCACCGTCGAAGTCGGCGTTGTACGCGGCGCAGACCAGCGGGTGAAGCTGAATAGCCTTACCTTCGATCAGAACCGGTTCAAATGCCTGGATGCCAAGACGGTGAAGCGTTGGCGCACGGTTCAGGAGCACCGGGTGTTCGCGAATGACTTCGGCAAGAACGTCCCAGACTTCTGGCAGCTCGCGCTCGACCATTTTCTTGGCTGCTTTGATGGTCGTGGCCAGGCCACGCATTTCCAGCTTGCCGAAAATGAACGGCTTGAACAGCTCGAGAGCCATTTTCTTCGGCAGACCGCACTGGTGCAGACGCAGGGTCGGGCCTACGGTAATTACCGAACGACCCGAGTAGTCAACACGCTTACCGAGCAAGTTCTGACGGAAACGACCCTGCTTACCCTTGATCATGTCAGCCAGGGATTTCAGAGGACGCTTGTTGGAACCGGTGATTGCGCGACCACGACGACCGTTGTCGAGCAATGCATCGACCGCTTCCTGCAGCATGCGCTTTTCGTTGCGCACGATGATATCGGGAGCAGACAGATCCAGCAGACGCTTCAGACGGTTGTTACGGTTGATCACTCGACGATACAGATCGTTGAGGTCGGACGTTGCGAAACGACCACCGTCAAGCGGAACCAGAGGACGCAGATCTGGCGGCAGAACCGGCAGAACGGTCAGCACCATCCATTCAGGAAGGTTGCCGGAACCCTGGAAAGCTTCCATCAGCTTCAGACGCTTGGACAGCTTCTTGATCTTGGTCTCGGAATTGGTTTGCGGAATTTCTTCACGCAGACGCCCAATTTCGTGTTCCAGATCGATAGCGTGCAGCAGTTCACGGACAGCTTCGGCACCCATGCGGGCGTCGAAATCATCACCGAACTCTTCAAGAGCTTCGAAGTACTGCTCGTCGTTCAGCAGCTGACCTTTTTCAAGGGTGGTCATGCCTGGATCGATAACGACATAGCTCTCGAAGTAGAGAACACGCTCGATATCGCGCAGGGTCATGTCCATCAGCAAGCCGATACGGGACGGCAGCGATTTCAGGAACCAGATGTGGGCAACCGGCGAAGCCAGTTCGATGTGAGCCATGCGCTCGCGACGAACCTTGGCCAGAGCCACTTCAACACCGCACTTTTCGCAGATGACACCGCGGTGCTTCAGGCGCTTGTACTTACCGCACAGGCACTCGTAATCTTTTACCGGGCCAAAGATCTTGGCGCAGAACAGACCGTCACGCTCAGGCTTGAACGTACGGTAGTTGATGGTTTCCGGCTTTTTAACTTCACCGAACGACCAAGAGCGGATCATCTCAGGCGATGCAAGTCCGATACGGATTGCGTCGAACTCTTCGACTTGACCCTGGTTTTTCAGCAAATTCAGTAGGTCTTTCAAGGCTTTCCTCCTGGCGGAGCAGGGGAGCAGGCAATACCGCCCTGCCCCCGATTCGCGTCACGTGTTATTCGGTTTCCAGATCGATATCGATACCGAGCGAACGAATTTCTTTGATCAACACGTTGAAAGACTCGGGCATGCCCGGCTCCATACGGTGATCGCCATCCACGATGTTTTTGTACATCTTGGTACGGCCGTTCACATCGTCCGACTTCACTGTGAGCATTTCTTGCAGAGTGTACGCCGCGCCGTATGCTTCCAGCGCCCACACTTCCATCTCCCCGAAACGCTGACCACCGAACTGTGCCTTACCACCCAGCGGCTGCTGGGTAACCAGGCTGTACGAACCAGTGGAACGCGCGTGCATCTTGTCGTCCACCAAGTGGTTCAGCTTCAGCATGTACATGTAGCCGACAGTAACCGGGCGCTCAAACTTGTTGCCGGTACGACCGTCAAACAGCTGCATCTGGCCGCTTTCCGGCATATCTGCCAGTTTGAGCATTGCCTTGATTTCGCTTTCCTTGGCACCGTCGAAAACCGGGGTAGCCATTGGTACGCCGTTACGCAGGTTCTTGGCGAGGTCCAGAATTTCGTTGTCGGTGAGGTCTTCCAGAGTTTCCTGGCGACCACCGATTTCGTTGTAGATCTCGTTGAGAAACTTGCGCAACTCGATAACTTTACGCTGCTCTTCAAGCATGCGGTTGATCTTCTCGCCCAGACCTTTGGCTGCAAGGCCCAGGTGAGTTTCGAGAATCTGACCAACGTTCATACGCGAAGGTACGCCCAGCGGGTTGAGGACGATATCAACCGGCGTGCCATTGGCATCGTGCGGCATGTCTTCAACCGGCATGATCACAGAGACCACACCCTTGTTACCGTGACGACCGGCCATCTTGTCGCCCGGCTGGATGCGGCGACGGATTGCCAGGTAAACCTTGACGATTTTCAGAACGCCTGGAGCCAGGTCATCGCCCTGCTGCAGTTTGCGTTTCTTGTCTTCGAACTTGTCGTCCAGAAGGCGACGACGATCAACGATGTAAGCCTGTGCTTTCTCAAGCTGCTCGTTCAGAGCGTCTTCAGCCATGCGCAGCTTGAACCACTGACCATGTTCAAGGCCGTCGAGCACTTCGTTAGTGATTTCCTGACCTTTCTTGAGGCCAGCACCGCCCTCTGCTACACGACCGACCAGCGCAGAGCGCAGACGTTCGAAGGTAGCGCCTTCGACAATACGGAACTCTTCGTTCAGATCCTTGCGGATCTCGTCGAGCTGCGACTTCTCGATGGACAGGGCACGTGCATCACGCTCGACACCATCACGGGTGAAGACCTGAACGTCGATGACAGTACCTTTGGTGCCGGTAGGCACACGCAGGGAAGTGTCCTTAACGTCGCTGGCCTTCTCGCCGAAGATAGCGCGCAACAGTTTTTCTTCCGGCGTCAGTTGGGTCTCGCCTTTCGGGGTGACCTTGCCCACCAGGATGTCGCCAGCGCCGACTTCGGCACCTACGTAAACGATACCGGCTTCGTCCAGCTTGTTCAGAGCAGCTTCACCCACGTTCGGGATGTCAGCTGTGATTTCCTCAGGCCCAAGCTTGGTGTCACGCGCCACACAGGTCAGTTCCTGAATGTGGATCGTGGTGAAGCGGTCTTCCTGAACGACACGCTCAGAGAGACAGATGGAGTCTTCGAAGTTGAAACCGTTCCAGGCCATGAACGCGATGCGCATGTTCTGACCCAGCGCCAGTTCACCCATATCGGTGGACGGGCCGTCGGCCATGATGTCGCTACGCTGAACACGATCACCCTTACTGACCAGCGGACGCTGGTTGATGCAGGTGTTCTGGTTCGAACGGGTGTATTTGGTCAGGTTGTAGATGTCTACACCGGCCTCACCTGTTTCAACTTCATCATCGGCAACGCGAACAACGATACGGCTGGCATCAACCGAGTCGATCACGCCACCACGACGGGCCACGACGCAAACGCCGGAGTCGCGAGCAACGTTGCGCTCCATGCCGGTACCCACCAGCGGCTTGTCGGCACGCAAGGTTGGTACAGCCTGACGCTGCATGTTCGAACCCATCAACGCACGGTTGGCGTCATCGTGCTCGAGGAACGGAATCAACGAAGCGGCCACCGAAACAACCTGCTTGGGCGAAACGTCCATCAGGGTGACATCGGCTGGCGCCTTGACGGTGAATTCGTTCAAGTGACGCACAGCAACCAGCTCGTCGATCAGCTCTTGCTTGTCGTTCATTGCTGCCGAAGCCTGTGCAATGACGTGGTCTGCTTCTTCGATCGCTGAAAGGAACACGATTTCGTCGGTGACCAGACCTTCCTTAACAACACGGTACGGGCTCTCGAGGAAACCGTACTGGTTGGTGCGGGCATAGGCCGCCAGGGAGTTGATCAGACCGATGTTCGGACCTTCCGGCGTTTCGATAGGGCACACGCGACCGTAGTGAGTCGGGTGAACATCTCGAACTTCAAAGCCGGCACGCTCACGAGTCAAACCACCAGGGCCGAGTGCAGACACACGACGCTTGTGAGTAATCTCGGACAGCGGGTTGTTCTGGTCCATGAACTGGGAAAGCTGGCTGGAACCGAAGAATTCCTTGACCGCCGCCGCAACAGGCTTGGCGTTGATCAGGTCCTGAGGCATCAGGCCTTCGCTTTCTGCCATGGACAGACGTTCTTTGACAGCACGCTCAACACGGACCAGACCTACACGGAACTGGTTCTCGGCCATCTCGCCTACGCAACGAACACGACGGTTACCGAGGTGGTCGATGTCATCGACGATGCCTTTGCCGTTACGGATATCAACGAGGGTCTTGAGGACCGCTACGATGTCTTCCTTGCACAGCACGCCCGAACCTTCGATTTCGGTACGACCGATACGACGGTTGAACTTCATACGACCTACAGCAGACAGGTCATAGCGCTCAGGACTGAAGAACAGGTTGTTGAACAGCGTTTCTGCTGCATCCTTGGTCGGTGGCTCACCAGGACGCATCATGCGGTAGATCTCGACCAACGCTTCCAGCTGATTGCTGGTGGAGTCGATTTTCAGCGTGTCCGAAACGAACGGGCCGCAATCGATGTCGTTGGTGTACAACGTCTCGATGCGAACAACCTGAGCCTTGGCAATCTTGCCGAGGATTTCGGTGTTGAGTTCGGTGTTGCACTCGGCAATGATCTCACCGGTTGCCGGATGCACGATGACCTTGGCAGTCGTACGACCCAGGACGTAGTCCAGAGGTACTTCCAGCTCTTTGATCCCGGCTTTTTCCAGCTGGTTGATGTGACGGGCAGTGATACGACGACCCTGCTCGACAATGACCTTGCCTTTGTCGTCCAGGATATCCAGAACGGCAATTTCACCACGCAGGCGCTGAGGCACCAGTTCCAGGTTCAGGTTTTCGCCGCGAACATGGAATACGTTGGTGGTATAGAAAGCATCGAGCACTTGCTCGGTGGTGTAACCCAACGCGCGCAGAAGCACGGACGCAGGCAGCTTGCGACGACGGTCGATACGGACGAATACGCAGTCTTTCGGATCGAACTCGAAGTCCAGCCACGAACCACGGTAAGGAATGATACGCGCGGAATAAAGCAGCTTACCGGAGCTGTGCGTCTTGCCACGGTCGTGGTCAAAGAATACGCCTGGCGAGCGGTGAAGCTGAGACACAATAACGCGCTCGGTACCGTTGATTACAAAGGTACCGTTTTCAGTCATCAGGGGGATTTCACCCATGTAGACTTCTTGCTCTTTGATGTCCTTGATCGCTTTGTTCGACGATTCTTTGTCGAAAATGATCAGACGGACCTTGACTCGCAGAGGTACTGCGTAAGTCACACCGCGCAGCACGCATTCCTTGACATCAAATGCCGGTTCGCCCAAGCGATAACCTACATACTCCAGCGCAGCATTGCCGGAGTAGCTGATGATCGGGAAAACGGATTTGAAGGCTGCATGCAGACCGACGTCGCGGAACTGATCTTTGGTCGCTCCCGCCTGCAGGAATTCGCGATACGAATCCAGCTGGATGGCCAAGAGATACGGCACATCCATTACGTCCGGCAACTTGCTAAAGTCCTTGCGGATACGTTTTTTCTCAGTATATGAGTAAGCCATCAGCGTTCCCCAGCTTGGTCACCTGCTTGTTTGGCTCCCTCCCGACGGAAGCAGCCAGAAAATCTTGCAAACCCCTTGGTTTGCGCCACCGCCATCGGTGGATACAGCACGTTACAAACGTTGATCGCGCCAACCGTCTATAACGGAAAAAGGCCGGTGGCAAAAGCCACCAGCCATCAGCCTTTCGCTAAACGCGTGGGCTGGACACTCAAAATCGATGCTTATTTCAGCTCGACTTTAGCGCCTGCTTCTTCCAGAGTAGCTTTGGCTTTGTCGGCAGCGTCTTTGGCAACAGCTTCCAGAACGATGCCTGGGGCGCCGTCAACGACTGCCTTGGCTTCTTTCAGGCCCAGACCGGTCAGCTCACGTACTGCCTTGATCACGTTAACTTTCTTCTCGCCAGCTTCCAGCAGCATGACGTTGAATTCAGTTTGTTCTTCAACAACAGCAGCAGCAACAGCTGGACCAGCAGAACCGGCAGCAGCAGTAACGCCGAACTTCTCTTCGAATGCCTTGATCAGTTCTACAACCTGAATAACGGACATTTCAGCTACGGCGTTAAGGATATCATCTTGAGAGATAGACATGACTCAATTTCCTGAATTGGGGGACGGCCTACGCGACCATCTAAATAAACAAAAATACGCGAAAAGATCTGACTCAGCCTTAAGCTGCAGCTGCTTCTTTTTGGTCGCGAACAGCCGCCAGAGTACGAGCCAATTTGCTGGTAGCGCCTTGAATCACGCTCATCAGCTGAGAAATTGCTTCGTTACGGGTCGGCAAGGTTGCCAGTACGTCGATCTGATTAGCTGCGAGGAACTTGCCCTCGAACGCAGCTGCCTTGATCTCGAACTTGTCCTGACCTTTCGCGAATTCCTTGAACAAACGGGCAGCAGCGCCAGGATGTTCGTTGGAGAACGCGATTAAGGTCGGGCCGGTGAACACGTCGTTGAGGACACTGAATTCAGTGTCAGCAACAGCGCGCTTGAGCAGGGTGTTACGTACAACGCGTACGTAAACGCCAGCTTCACGAGCCTCTTTACGGAGTCCGGTCATAGCGCCGACTGTCACACCACGGGCATCAGCCACGACAGCGGACAGACCAGCTTTGGCAGCCTCGTTGACTTCAGCGACGATGGCCTTCTTGTCTTCGAGTTTAATTGCCACGGGTTTAACTCCTGCTTGTTACCGTTTCATCCGACCGGAGTCAGATGTCGTTTTGGTGTCTGATTCGGTAAGGAACCGGGAGCACCATCTGCGTAGGCTTGAGGTTTAAGACTTGCGTCGCCTACGGTCTTGGATAGCCCCCGCCAGGCAGGGACCCCAATCTTTCAAACGGCGCGGCAAACAACGCCGCGCCATTTTTGTCTTACGCTTCCAGCGAACCTTGGTCGATGACCAGGCCCGGACCCATGGTGGTGCTCAGGGTGATGCGCTTGACGTAAATACCTTTCGAGGAAGCAGGCTTGATACGCTTCAGATCAGCGATCAGGGCTTCAACGTTTTCCTTCAGCTTGACTGCGTCGAAACCGACTTTGCCAACGGAAGTGTGGATAATGCCGTTTTTGTCGGTGCGATAACGAACCTGACCAGCCTTGGCGTTCTTGACAGCGGTAGCCACGTCAGGAGTAACAGTGCCGACTTTTGGGTTAGGCATCAGGCCACGAGGACCGAGAACCTGACCCAACTGGCCCACAACGCGCATTGCGTCAGGGGAAGCGATGACGACGTCATAGTTCAGATCGCCGGCTTTCATTTCAGCAGCCAGATCGTCCATACCAACGCGATCAGCACCAGCAGCCAGAGCAGCCTCAGCAGCAGGACCCTGGGTGAAAACTGCAACGCGTACAGTTTTACCGGTGCCGTGCGGCAGTACGGTAGCGCTACGAACAACCTGGTCGGATTTACGAGGATCAACACCCAGGTTGACAGCGACATCGATAGACTCGCTGAACTTGACAGTCGACAGCTCGGTCAGCAGAGCAGCTGCGTCTACAAAGTTGTAGGATTTGCCAGCTTCAATCTTTTCGGCGATTGCCTTTTGACGCTTGGTCAGCTTAGCCATTACACACCCTCCACGTTAAGGCCCATGCTACGAGCGGAACCGGCGATGGTACGCACGGCCGCTTCCATGTCAGCTGCAGTCAGATCCGCATTTTTTGCTTTAGCGATATCTTCCAGCTGAGCACGAGTCACGGTGCCAACTTTAACGGTGTTCGGGCGAGCCGAGCCGCTGGTCAAGCCTGCAGCTTTCTTCAGCAGAACCGATGCAGGGGTACTTTTTGTTTCAAAGGTGAAGCTACGGTCGCTGTATACAGTGATGATCACTGGAGTCGGCAGGCCCGGCTCAATACCCTGAGTACGGGCGTTGAACGCCTTGCAGAATTCCATGATGTTCACACCATGCTGACCCAGAGCAGGACCAACTGGCGGGCTAGGGCTAGCCTGAGCGGCTTTCACTTGCAGCTTGATGTATGCGGTTATCTTCTTGGCCATGAGGCACTCCAATTACGGGTTCAAGCGCCTATAAAGGCTCCCCGGTTACGTACGCGTATATCCCAGTGACGAAAAAACCCCACAGCCTTAAGCTGCGGGGTATGGGATTTCAGCTCAGCTAGGCCTTCTCGACCTGACTGAACTCTAACTCTACCGGGGTAGAGCGTCCGAAAATGAGCACCGCCACTTGGATACGGCTCTTTTCGTAGTTAACTTCTTCTACCGTACCGTTGAAATCGGCGAACGGACCGTCGGTGACACGAACAACCTCACCCGGCTCGAACAGCGTCTTCGGTTTCGGCTTGTCGCTACCGTCAGCAACGCGACGCAGAATCGCTTCTGCTTCTTTGTCGGTGATCGGAGCCGGCTTATCAGCAGTACCGCCGATGAAGCCCATGACACGAGGGGTATCCTTGACCAAGTGCCAAGTACCTTCATTCATGTCCATCTGGACCAGCACATAACCAGGGAAGAACTTGCGCTCGCTTTTGCGTTTCTGGCCATTACGCATTTCAACCACTTCTTCAGTGGGAACCAGAATTTCGCCGAAGCCATCTTCCATGCCTGCCAGCTTCACACGCTCGACCAACGAGCGCATGACATGCTTCTCGTAACCCGAGTATGCATGCACTACGTACCAACGCTTAGCCACGGGACACCCTTAGCCAACTATCGAGGAAACAAGCCAGCCGAGCAGGGAATCAAGCCCCCACAGCAGCAACGCCATAACCAGCACAACAGCCACAACGATCAACGTGGTTTGCGTGGTTTCTTGGCGAGTAGGCCAAACGACTTTACGGATCTCTGCGCGCGCTTCTTTCGCCAGAACGAAGAAAGCTTTGCCTTTGCCCGTCTGCAGAGCTACAAATGCAGCTGCGGCGGCAATCACAAGGAGAGCGAGAACACGGTACAGGATCGGCTCAGCAGAGTAATACTGATTACCGACAACACCCACGACTACCAAAACGACTACCAGGAGCCATTTCAGCAAATCAAAGCGAGAGTCTGATGCTTCAGCCTTGGGATTCATCTACGGAGATCCTGTGAAAAGAAAGCCAGATTACATCTAGGGAATCTGGCAGGTCAGGAGGGAATCGAACCCCCAACCTACGGTTTTGGAGACCGTCGCTCTGCCAATTGAGCTACTGACCTAAAAGCAAAATCAGGCCGACCATTATGCGGACCTGACGAGAGTTTTTCAACACCTTATTCAAAGCAGGCCTTACACACAGCCCACCTCAAACAAGCTTCAAGCAGATCACGCAATGCGGAACCACCTAAAACAAAGGCAGATATTTTCATATCTGCCTTTAGCAATGGAGCTCTTGAGCGGATTCGAACCGCTGACCTCACCCTTACCAAGGGTGTGCTCTACCAACTGAGCTACAAGAGCAAAACACAATGCATGAACCGCAAACATGGAGCGGGTAGCGGGAATCGAACCCGCATCATCAGCTTGGAAGGCTGAGGTTCTACCACTAAACTATACCCGCGCAATTTGCAGCTCGCGCTAAATCTGGTGGAGGGGGAAGGATTCGAACCTTCGAAGTCGTAGACGTCAGATTTACAGTCTGATCCCTTTGGCCGCTCGGGAACCCCTCCTAAGCGAGGCAGCATTCTCAACTCATGCTACCCTTTTGTCAACCTTTTTCTCAGTAAAAACCTGAGGTTACATGCGTTGACTACTAACCACTTCGTTCGCGAGACTTTCACCTCACTGCGAAGCGGGCGCCATTCTATGTAAACTAATCAGCAGTTGCAATGCCCTCGCACGACATTATTTGATTTTTTAATTGCGGAAAATCCTGGCTCAGCTGAGTCATGACACTCGCCTCTACAAGACGACGACTTTCCGGGATGATTTTCAGCCAATAGGCTGTCGAGCCATTGGATTGCAGGGGCCGAAATTGTGACTGGATATCCAGGCTGTTCAATCGCTGCTCAACCAGCCGAGCGTCTTCCTGCCCGGGGAAGCCACCCAGATAGAGACACTTCGTGTCGGCATCTTGCGACACTCGATTTGCATCTGACTCGCTAAGCAGGCGGATATCCTGCTGCGTGGCGCGATGCAGCGATAGAGGCATGACCTCTTTGGCCCTCAACGGAGCCTCCTGCTGATGCCACAGGTAATAGAAGCCATTAAGCATCAACAGCAGAAGAAACAACCAACGCATAAGGACCTCAACGTAAAGGACAAGCGAGAGCCAGGCCAACGAATACCAAATCAGGGACAATGCGAGCGCCCGGTAACACATCAGCAACCAAGACAGCGTCGCCTCCTGTCACGAAAATAGCAAAGTCGTCACCCCAGTATTCGCGAGCTATCTCGATCTGAGTCATTGCGAATCCGCGAAGCATGAGAGAACAACCTCGCTCCACAGCCTCGGCCGTCGCACGGCCAGGCACGAGTCGTACCAGGGCTTTTTCAGCCTCTGCATCGTCATATCGAATGCGACGGGTATGGGTACGCAGCTGATTGCGCATTAGTGGCATGCCAGGACAGATGAAACCGCCCAGATGCTTTCCTGACGCTTCAACAAAGTCAGACGTGATGGCGGTGCCCAGATCGATCACCAGGCAGGCACCTTTAACAAGGTGGTAAGCCCCTACAAATGCCAACCAGCGATCCAGGCCCAAGCGTGCAAAATCGTCGTATCCGTTGATTACCCCGGCAAGCCCTGGTGCCGGCGCTGCACAGACCGGGCTAATGGAAAAGGTATCTTCCAGCGCGCCAACCAGCTTCGCCGTTTCTTCCGCGCTACGAACGCTCACCAGACGGCAATCGCTGAATGCCGCGCCTGACAGATTGCCCAGGCACTCCAGCAAGGCTGTGTCCGAGTCCACCACTCCGCCGCTGACCAACGTTGAGCAACTCTTTGTGATTATCCGCCACTTGATAAAGCTGTTGCCGCAATCGAGCTCAAGAATCATCGCGCAACCTCAAGCTGAGCTCACCACCGCTAAAGCTCTTTTCCAAACCATTGACTTCCAACCGCAACGCTCCAAGTGAGTCGACGCCCAACACCCCCCCTTCCACCGTCTCGATTCCCGAAAGCAACTTCACTGCAGCTCCCTGCCACAAATGCCCTCGCTCCCACTCCTTCTGGAACGCTGAAAAGCCTTCCTGGCGATGAACAGCCAGAAGAGCCTCAAGCTGAGCACTTATGCGGGCCGCGATAGTATTGCGATCGGCAGGCGCGCCCGTTTGCAGCCTGATCGACGTCCACAACTGATCGACCTCGGTAGACGCACGCATGTTGACGTTTACGCCGATCCCGATGATCACGTGACACACATCTGCGGGATCGCCAATAAGCTCAAGCAGGATACCGGCGATTTTTTGTCGCCCGACCAGCACATCGTTGGGCCATTTAAGACCTGCGCCCTGAACACCCATATCACGCAGGACATTCATCACCGCAAGCCCTACCAGCAGGCTGAGCCCCTCCAACTGCCGCATTCCACCATCAATGCGCAGCACGAGGCTGTAATACAGGTTTTCGGCAAATGGACTTACCCACTTGCGACCACGCCGCCCTCTGCCGGCCGTTTGCTGCTCGGCGACCACCAGCAGGGGCATTGGAGCCCCACAGGCGATAAGCCGCGACGCCTCTGCATTGGTCGAATCGATAGAGTCATAAGTGCGCACAGACCATTCGACAGGCATCCCAGACTCAACTATGGCAGCCGGGTCCAAAAGAACAATAGGCGTCGCCAGTCGATAGCCCCGCCCACGCACTTTATGAACCTCGATACCGAGATCAGACTCAAGCTGCTGAAGCTGTTTCCAGACGGCGCTACGGCTCACCCCAAGGGACTCGCCCAAGACCTGTCCAGAATGAAATGCACCATCAGCAAGAAGCTTTAACAAGGTCAGCATTTAGAATCGCCTGGCAATAAGGCACGCATCATAGCCACGCAGCAGCATGATGCATAGAAACGAAAATGTGTTTTCATCGAGGTTTTATAAACGCCCAAAACAAAAACCCTCAACGC
>NZ_ATDK01000558.1 GCF_000444135.1 Pseudomonas avellanae BPIC 631 | reverse complement strand
TGGCCAAACTGGATCGTGATGCGTTCTTCAATGCTGAGTTCATGATATGACATAGGTTCACCGTACCGGATTGGTCAGGTGTTGCGCTCAGTTTTTGCCGCCGCCCCTTCTTCATTTGGCCACGGGGGTTGGTGGACAAAACTGCCTGCCGGACGTCCCCGACGAGCCGTATAGCTATGCGGGTGCCGAACAGGGCCTCCAGAATGTCCCAATCGTAACCTGAAAGATCCTGCACCTCGTCGATGAGTATTTCGTCGTAGAGGCATTCGAGGCGTTGAATCAAAGCCCCGCCGCTTTGGCCAATGAGTTGGTGGGCCAGGCGTGCTAATTCCTTTGCATACACGCTGTCCGAAGGATCGAAAAATCGATTCTCGTCGACGGCGTATCGTCCCGGATCACCTTCGAAATTGAAGCCCCTGCACCGCTTGCCGGGGAATGCAAATGGCACGAAGGGTTTGACGAAATGACGCAGCAGGAAGCTGAACCACCCCGAGACCTCCAAGTTGGGGCGGTCGCCGACATACCGCCTCACCCGCTCGCGCAACTCGATTTGATTGGCCTGTGCGAAGGTGATGAGCAGGATTTTGCGATCGGCTGGTAATGCCTTGCAGTGGTCAACTAGGCCTTGAGTCTTACGTGCGCCCGCAACTGCCAAGGTCAGGTAATTGTTAGCCATGGATGAACTTCGCTGCCGCGGCCATGTATGGCGGGGGGGTAACAGTCTCCTCGGATTTGGCGATGAGGAGTGCTGCTTCCGTTTTTTCTCTCGAAATCCATTTGCCAAGAATGGCCCGATCAGTGACTCCAAGAATCTTGCGCAGAGACTCATCGCTGTTGCACGCCATCAATTGCGGCTCCAGCGTCTTGCCCGCTTCTTTCGCTCCAATGAAGAGCTCACGCTTTCCTGTTTCGAGCAACTCGTTGACGTTTTCCCTAAGAGTTTCTGGGTCTTCCCCGTCGTTGTCTCGAAGCACGGCAACGGGCCGATCAATGGCCGTACACAGTTCTAGGCAGCGCTTCAACGTCAGCCCGTGCATGCTCATCACGTCAATCCCCAGCTCCATCGGGTGCTTACCATAGAGGTCTCTGAAGAAGCGCTCAAACAGGATCTCGTCTGAAGGGCCTTCTACTAGGACGAGCTTGTGAGCCAACACCATCCGCAACGTGTCGAAGCCTGGGAGCTTTTGGAAATAGCCGACCGTGTCCGGATCAAGTGCCTCGATGTGAGATGCCTTGCCGCGATGCAGGAGGAGCAAGGAGCTCAGACCTAGGCGATTCAGCACATAGGCACTGTGGGTCGAGATGAACAACTGCCGCTCGCCTGCAGCCTCCTCAATGCGAGACAGCAGCGTGGTCAAGCTCGTATGCGACAGATGATTCTCCGGCTCTTCAATCATCACAATGCTGGTGTGCTCGGACATGCGCTGCATGGCCAGCGAAATCTTGATCGAAGCTTGCTGCCCTTGGCCTGCCAACGCGAAAGGCACATGATCCACGTGCGGTGTGACCGACCCCTCCCAGGAAGATTGAGCGCTTTGATCCATGGCCAAAGCCATCTCCTGGTGATCCAGTGGCGCTCGAATTTTCTTCAGGCGTTTATTCACTTCTCCCAATGAGTTAGAGGTCATGGACTCTTTGATCTCGCGGTAATGCTGGGAGATCTTGGCTTTCTCGCCCGGCTCCAAATGGTCACTGAGGATTTGGCGCAGGTGGTAGTCGATGCCAGAGGTCGAGCGGACGGTACGGGAATCGATAGTCGCAACGGCGAGCTGCCGGGGGCGCCGGGTCAGTACCTCATCCCCAAAGGTACGCCATTCAATCTTGTAGTACTCAACGGGTATCAGTGCGCTCGGGTTGATACGCCATTGGGTCAGCTCCTCGTGGTACTCAGGGTTGGGGATGACCTTGAACGAGATACCAGAGCAGGCATTCGTCTTCCTGTCGCTATTGATCGCGCCACAGAGAAACTGCAGTTCAGGCCGATTTTCCAGAAATAGCTCAATCAAGATTTCCGGAAGAGCGGGATTTTCACTCCAGTCGCAATCCTCCAAGAATTGATTAACCAGCTGTTTATTGAACCAGTATGGGTTCAGCTCTTCCTGAGCGGAGCGGCCACCGATACGCCCGTTGAGCGCGAGACCGATCGCCTCCATCAGGGTCGATTTCCCCGCGTCATTACCACCCACAAGAATATTGGTATCCGTCTGGCCAT
>NZ_ATDK01000557.1 GCF_000444135.1 Pseudomonas avellanae BPIC 631 | reverse complement strand
TCAATAGGTTACGTCGAAACGGGAACAGACCCTAGAAAAGAGATCACGTAGTCCGCCAGGGACGCCTGCAGGCCGAAGAGTCGAGTCACACCAAAGGTCGCAATGCGGGCATAGATCATCAGCCACCCGATCATCTTGAACAATCCCACGATCGAGTCCGCGTTGGCATTGGCCAGCGCCGAGGCAAATAACAGATTCAGGATAGTTCCCCCACCGATTACGGCCACCGACGCAAAAAAGAACCCCAGTACCATCAATGAGGGCCGCAGCATCATGTCGATCAGAAAGATATAACCGTAGGTACTGCGACTCCCCTTGTCCTCTTCGGCCCCCAGGTGCGTGGCAGCCCACATTGAGCCCGCCGCACAGCCCACCAGCACACTGACGACCCAGTTGAATATACCCACCATCCAGAACAGAAAGGGTACAGCAGGCAGAAATACGGCCAGCGAAAAACCGATGGCCAGCAGGGCGAACATGACGAAATAGAACATCGGGGCCAGCGCACCCAGCACATCTTTCACCACCGCTCCTACATCCACCGCAAATATCTTGGCCCCCCAGCCCAATGGCGAGTTGCTGGCCGACGAGGCCGCTGCCCAAGTTCCGGCATACCCCGCCATCAAGGTTTCAACAGTCCCCAGCGTGTAATCACCAATGGTCTGCATCTTGATGAGTGGGTTCACTTGGTTAGAAAAACTGGAGCTGTTCCCTGTCGTCGAAGTTGCTATTAAGTTGGTGATCGTCTGCATAGGATTTTTGAAAAAACTCACAAACACCGAATTCGGGTCCTTCGCCGTCGCTGCCGCGCCATCATCCTTGGCCGTCTGCGTCCCTAGCGGAGCCGTGTAGGTACTGTTTTGCACCTGCGATTTGTAGGCTGCGAACACCTGGTTATACAAATCGCCGGTACCGTGCTCGCCCAGATTACTCATCCCCGTGACAACCGGGGTCGAGCTGGCCACGTCGTTGGTCTTGTTATTAGCTGTGGCGAAGGTGTGATACCAACTGCCCAGGGCCACCCAACCACTGCTTTTGATCTGGCTCGACAACTGGCTTTGCAGTGTGTCCTTGAAATCTATCTTGTTGAGGGCCAGGTTCACCGTGTTTTCATAGGCGGCGGCTGCGTTCTGTATCTGCGTCTCGGCGTCCTGGAAGCTCCCCGTATCCTGGTCGCGCTTGCTCAGGTAGGTGTCTACGAACGCCTGTGCCGCTTGATCCAGGGTGCTTTGCATGGTGTCTAGCGCTTGGTGCTGCGCCGTGATCACCCCACTCGTGTCCACGTCACTGTCAAACAACAGGTTCCAGGTCCCGGTGCGGCCCGTATTGGGTGTTTTGGCAGAACCACACACCGCGCTGCCGTTGCCGGTGTCGTATTGGCCGTTGCCCCCCTTGGTGGTAATCAACGGGGTATTGGCTTCGCCATCCGCATACAGCGACTCCAGCTCACGGTTGATCGCGTACTTGCACAGGTTCATCTCAAAGATGCCCCGCGCCGCGCTTCGGGTTGAAGGAGCCGTGGGCTGCGTCACCATCGAGTAGCCGCTGTCCATCATGTCCACGGCTTTATCAGTCAGCAGATTGGCACTGCCAACCCCCATGGTGGAGCAGGCCCATACCATGACGAGCTGGGCCAGTGACCAACCTGATTGGGTGGGCAAGATCATGATGAAACCGGCAAACGTCATGATCGGGTACAGCGCAGATCGACCGCCTGCGAAAAACTGTCCCTGATGCCCAGCCTTCACAATGGTTTTCAGGGTGATGGTCAGAAACCAGAACAGGGCCATCACGGCCAGAACGCCATTGATAATGGCGAACAGTGAGCCAATCAAGGTTGGCTGTGATGGTGCAAATGGATCGACTGCTACTTGGCCCATGATCATGACCATCGCCTGGCGCGAGAGGTCATTGGGCTTTTGGGAGGCTGCCGCGATCGTCTGGTAATCCACGTTATCGGCCAGTACCGGCACGGAGAAGACCAGCAGAAGACCCATCCACCAGAAGCGTTTAATGAGGTTCATGGCATCTGTCCATATTTAGAGGTCAGTATTACTTGAGGTGGCCGCGAGTAAGCACCAGCCGGCACCACCGGGTCTCGGCCAGAAAGTCTTTGAAGGTCCCTCGTTCCGCTACGCTGACGCGCCTTTTCTGCAGTTGCCACAGTCGGTAGGTCGCGATCAGCGTTTTGACGAAGCCCAAACTGGCGATTGATCCCAGGACCAGGAGCGTTACCGTCGCCCGAAGAAAGGTGCTCAATGGCAGGCTGAAGTTGGCCAACAGCAGCATGGCCAGCAGCAGAACACTCAGGCTGGTGCTGACCATCAGCAAACACCACCATGCCGTCCGGATGCGGTTGTAGACGGTCAGCAGCTGTTCGATGGTCCTTCCCGAACGAGCGACAGCCACACTCCAGCTGATACCAACTGCATCTGCCTCAGTCGTTGCTGACGCCGGGGTCAGCAACGTCTTCAGTAGCTTCAGCTTTTGTACCGTCGGTTTTATGCCCCGGCGATAGATCACCGCCAGATCAGAGAACGGGTTGAGGATCGACAGCCCCACATGGCCGGCGCGCCGTAACGGTGTGCCCGAATGCTTATCGTCCCGCGGCGATTGTTCGTCCACGTGCTTGGTTGTGTCAGGTTCAGTTTTCATGTGCGGTGACTCCCGAACTCATTTTTGCTCCCAGTTCCTGAAGCTGCGGAACGTATTTGGCGTCTGCTGCCAGGGCCAGTTGCTGGCCGGCAATGATGTTGGCCTGGCGTTGGTCGTTTTTGAGTCCCAACTGCAGCCAGTTGCCCAGGCTCTGCACGCGCACCAATTCACGCATCAGGTTGTCTCCGCTCAGGGCCTGAAGGTCGGTTTCATAGGCGGTATTGGCATAGCGCCTGCCCACCTCGAAAGCCTCGAACTCGCGCTCGCTCATCACCCCGGTGCGTTGTGCTTGCTGGCTTCCCGTTGAAGCGAAATACTCCGCCGCTGATGGATTCTGTAGCGCCTCTTGCAATGCCTCCTGTGTGGCCGGATTGGCCTGACTGGCGGCGATAATGTCTAGCTGCGGTTGAGTCGCGGCGCTCTGAATCGCCTTGTACTGGGTCATCAGCCCCTGATACTCACGTCCCGTGGCCGACTGGATATCGCCCTTGCCCGGTGCCCGCCCCCCGTCATGGCGTGCCGAGTTCTTCATGTACGCCATGCCCGCATCGACCTGATCCTGATTGAACGTCAGGTCAGGGGCCTTGCCCACGGCTCCCGCCCCGTCGATCAACGAGCGCATTTCGATGTCGCCTCCAGGCAAGCTTGAGACCTGCGGGCACAGATCTGTACCGCCGTACTGGGCCGATTCGCTTTGTGTGCAGTACTGCGCGTGCATGGCGGCACTGCGATAGCCACCCTGACGCGAGGCCACGGGCTCGGAAGCGATGGTCTTCTGCACCACAGCACTGCCGACGCCTGCCCCGCTGGCCAGCACCGCCGTTTGCGCACGGCTCACCTTCCCCACCGTGGCCGCGACCCCAGAGGCCGACTCGCTGCAGATGCTGTCAGCGACCGAGTACTGTTCTCGGGCACGCTCCAGGCGCTCGGTCTGACGGCCAAAAATATCGGCCTCGCGCTGGGCACGTGCGGCCTCAGAAATAACCGCGACTTGCTTGTCACTGGCCTGCACGATGGCCGTGCCGATTTGTGTCTCAGTGGTCAGGATTTCCGCCAGGGTAGCTTGAAGGCCGCCCATGGCCGGCATCACCTGCGTTTCAATAGGAACACTGCCCGTGACGGCCACCGGCTGGACGTACGCCAGTACTTGTTGGGCTTGGAGCAGGCCCACGGTCAGCGCTGTTAAAGCCTGAAGTCGTTTCATGATCATTTCCTTCAACTTTCGACGGTTTGGAGGACAGGTATATCCACCCAGGCCGCACGGAACATCCATAGCCTGAATTCTTCAACGGTCTGGCCGCTTTTGGCATGCAAGCCTGCAAGCAAACCCGAAAGGCGCTGTTCCTGGACTTCACTCATTTCGTCATCCGCTATTTCGGCATAGTCGCCAAAGAGGTCATCAGGATCGAACACTTTGTAAATGTGCGATTTATACAGCCAGTGAAGTGAGTCGTGATCCCTCCACCCTTTCGGAAGCCGAAAGGCCAGCTCTCTTCTGTCGGTAAGGCTGTAGTGATCTGGATAGTTGCAATCAGCGTTTGATGTAAATACCCAATACAACCGTCCAATAGCCGGATGAACCGCACTGACAAAGACTTCTCTCATAGCCATTTTCCTAATCTCATATCATTTCACGAGGCGCACCAGATTCTCCGAGACCTTCCCCGCCAGCTCGGGGGCAAGGTGTTCGCGCATGAACTGGATGACCTTATCCGTAGCGCCGATCCGAACACCGTTCGACCGGCCAACGACCAGCAACCGATGGTGCTTTGCCATCCAGGTGGCCAGCTCCGCCAAAGCCTGTAATTGATCCGGGCTCGCTTCACGCAAAGCGTCGTGCAGGGAATCATTTTCGTTATTCATGGAATGTGCTCTCCGTTTATTGGCTAGAGGTTGTAGCCGCGCCGTTTGATCAACTCGTTGGCCAGCGTGCGAATCACGTTGTTGGAATCCGCTTCACCCGCTTGCTTCTGGCGCAGCGCGATGAGTTTTTCTGCCGTGCCCTGGGGAAAGGCTTCGGCCAGGATGGCGCGAGCCGTGGCACCGCCGACGGCGTCATATAGCAACCTGCGCAGGGCACTGTCAGTCGGTGAAGAACCCAACGCCCATAGCTCCAGGGGCCCCATGGCGTTTTTCAGAATGCGCGCCAGGGTGCCGCCACCCTTGATTCGGAACACGCCCAAAAACGGTACGCCGCTGCCATCCGCTGCTGGACCTGAGCCCAAACGCTGAAAGCGCTGCAGAGTGACCTTGGGCACTTTGATGGTGTCGGTCAGAAGCTTCTCGTCCTTGGGGTCCACCTCCATCATGTACAGCGAGTTGGCCGAATTCAGAATGGCGTCGGGAAAGTCGCTCACGTACTGCGAGGACAACACCGTGCGTATGCCGAATTTGCGTTGCTCACGGTCCTGGGTTTCCAGCATGGGAAAGATGAAGGGCACCTGTTTCGCATTGTGCAGCTCGTCGTAGACCTTGGTTTTGACCTCCTGATCCAGCTGCTCTAAGCGGTCGAGATGCATGGGGTGGTAAAGCGTGGGCACCGCCTCCAACAGCTCATCCCGGTATTGCGGCAACACAAAATCTCCCCCCGCCACCTGGCCCGCAAACAGGAACATGATTCCGGTTTTCAGGTGACCAGCATTGGTGGTGTTATCACCCATGACATTGTTCAGATCGATCGCGATCACTCGCGTGCGTGGACTGATCAAGAACTGCGTACGCCCGGCCAACATCTTGAATTCTCTACAGGCGTCAGTCATGCATCGGTGCAAGTACTCCAGCAACAGCTCCTGACTGCCATCGCGTTGCACCCGACCATAGGCGCTCTGTACGTCTTCATGGTTCAGGAAGGTGGTCATGTCGGCCAGTTCCGGCACCGCTTCGAACTGGGCCAGCTGCGCTTCCTTAACAAAGCCTGCTTCAAACAACAGATCGCGCACCTCATACCAGGTACTGCTATCCCACCACTGGGCCGGATAACGCTCGATCAACCCGCTTTTATCCAAGGCAGTGTCCACTTCGGGGACGACCCCGCGCCCCCAGCGTCTGGGGCTTTTTTCGGCATTGGCGGTATAGGCCATGCTGATGACGCGGTCCAGTATCTGCCGGGTATCGCGTTCGTTAGGCGGATTGCCGGTAGAGGGATCAATGCACATGGCCGTGAGCATGCTGATGATCCAGTTACGCTCGGGGGCGATCGGGAACCGCGCGCCCAGCTGGATATCGAACAGGTTCCGGCAATGCTTGGGGCTGTTCTGCAGCACAATGCCCACGACCTCGTCCTTACGATCCGGCGGCAGACTGTCGCGCAGCAAGGCGACTTGACCTTGCATCGAGAAACCTTTGTCCACCCCCGCCATGAACGGTAATCGCTGCTGGGCGCTGGACACCGTGACATTGCCCAGCTTGTTCAGCAGCACCGACTTGCCCTGGCCGGAAGAGCCGGTGACCACACTGGTGAGCTTGTTCTGCTTGGGGGTGGCCAGACCGACCGGATAGAGCTTGCCATCGAGCGTAGCGAACAAGGCGTTGCCGTCCTCCTCCCAAGCCGAGGCCGGTCGGGTCAGCGGCAGCAGGTTCAGCGCCTCTGAAAGCGGCGGATACAACAGGTTCGGGCCACTGCCTTTGCTGGAAGCCACCAGCGTCGAGGCCCATGCGCGTACCGGGTTGCCGAAGGTTTGCGTCACCTCGCACACCCCCCAGGCCTGAAAGGCCTGGGTCAGCAGCGTCAGATGGCGCGTCACTGCGGCCTGGCTGTCTCCCCAGGTCGATGCCATGATCGTCATGACACACACCGGCTCCTGCTGCTCGACTTTCGTCAACGTTTCGATGGAGTTCCAGATGGGGCGAAGCGGCGGCACAAACGCCATGAAGTCCAACGTGCCTTTTTTCATGCCCAGCGACTTCATGCCTCCAGGCATCAGGTCCATGCGTACGCGCCAAGGCACGCCGCGAGGGACCAGCGCTTTGAGCTTGGCAAAGGTCTGCGGCGTCTGCGGCCCCAAGACGACAGACAAGGTCCCATGCCACATCCCATTGACGCAGAGCTTGTTGCCGTTGGTTTCCATGTCCTGGTTCATCAGCTGAAACTTCAGCTGCGGGGCCAGAAACGGTGTGTGATCGTCGCCGTTACGTACACCGTGCGGGGTGATCGGATCATCAGGGAGCAGCGGGTACCAATGCTCACTGGTACCGAGCCGGTCCACTTGAGAGCGCAGCGCCTGGCCCACTGCATGGGCATCGAGCAGTTCCAGCAGCACACCCTGGCCGTCATCTTTAAAGGCAGCTTCCACAGCGCTCATGAAGGCGTCGTGGCGAATTTTCAGGCCGGCCATTTCAGCCAGGACCGGATTTTGTCCATACCGTGCATCCGGGCTTTGCCCGATCAATTGCTTGATACGGCGATTTTCGTCGATCAGTTCATGCGCCGAGAGCGTCTTGCGCCCGGTGTAACACACCAGGTAGCAGCGTTCGCGCGAAACCCAGGGGGCCAGCTTTTCAACGTTTTCGTCCAGGATCGGCGTCAAGTCGATGCCGGTCCGTTTGACAGAAGCGTACTGAGGGGCCAGCAGGCGTTCGACGTCCTCGCGGCCTCGATCAGGGTCATCATCGAACACCAGGCTGATTTTGTGTCCATGTCGGCGATAGTGGGCTGTCAGCGCATGCATCATGCGCTCCAAGCGGCCGGCCCAGGAATAAGGGGCCTCCAGGGGTGCCGCTTCGTCGGTGTCACAAAAACTGCCGGCAACGGCATACACCGAGCAGTAATCGCCATCGTCGTTGACCAGTACATACGGGGCATTGAGGGCTGGGTGGCGAGTGCGATCGTCGTCCGTCAGACGCAGTACCGTGTTCAAGTCGCAATAGTCGGGCAGATCGCGTGATACGGCAAACCGGGAGGTTTCTGTGATCAGGTCTTCAACCCAACGGATCAAGCTCGGCATAAAAGTCACTCCGGGTATAAGTGTCCCAGCTGCGGGAAGTGAGCGCTGACGCAACGGTTTTGCCGGTGGGCAGCAGCAACGTGAGATCAGCAAACATGTCAGCGGGTAAAATCAGTGCGCAGCCCTCAAGGCGGGTTTGCAGCGTTAAACGCTTGTGAGGAGCAAGGCGCTGAAGAGCCAGCGCGAACTCCCCCGCTCGCGTCGTACCCCAGGCTTGTTCCACCTCACGGCCATGTCGAGCCAGCCAGAGCAGAACCCTTTTGCCTTGGGCACGCTGCGTGCGGGTACCGCCGAGAATGGCAATCAGCGCACGGCGCTGCAGGTGATGCACATCCGTCATGGCCATACCGGGCAGGTAGGCCAGCACGCCGTGAGCCGCCGTAGGGCTGTCCAAGTGCCCGGCCAGGTAGCACAGGGTGCAAACCGCATGGGAGGCGGTAAACCCTGATCGAGCCCCCTGCCACAGCTTTTGGGTCCACAGTCCGCAGCAAGCGCATTGCTCGCCAGGCATAGCCGTCGGTACCGGCGTTTCAGGATCACCGCTGACATCGAGCATCAGGGGGATATGCGATAGATCAACATCCATAGCTTCGCCTTCCGGATTATTTTCAGAATTAGGAAAAGTCGTGGTTATTTGGCATGAACGGCTAGCCGCCGCAGGTTTGCGTCAGGAGTACAGCGGTTGATCCGCAATGGTGCACGTGGTCCGGGCCAAACGACAGAAAGACCCGGAAGGGTTAAGCTGTTGGGTATCTAAATAGGAGGTCTCTATGAGCACCCAACTTTCCCCCATCGTTTCCGAGTTCGAAACACAGGAACAAGCAGACAGCTATGACCGCTGGTTTCGGGCCAAGGTGCAGGAAGCCATAAACAGCACTAAGCCACGTTTGCCCCACGACGAGGCAATGGCGAAGGTGCAAACCGCCCTAGCAGAGCGAAGGAAGGCCCGTGCTAACAATTCGCTGGGCTGATGAGGCCTCCACCGACTTGGTGGAAATTATCGACTACATCGAGCAGCGTAACCCCGTCGCCGCCGAGGCGCTGAACGCCAACATATTGAAGGCCGTTGAAGGCCTTCCATCAGCACCCTACCTGTTCCGCCACGGTCGCGAACCCGGAACGCGTGAATGCGTTTTGCATCCCAACTACCTAGTGGTTTATCAGGTAGGGGCCGACACTATCGACGTGCTGCGCATCCTACACGCCCGTCAGCAATACCCTTGAACCGTAGCCCTGCGATGACCGAAGTCACCGCAGGAAGGTTGGCTTAGCCCACATCCACGGGTGCCAGGCCGACCTGCGCTTGTGAGCGCTTGATGATTTCAGGCACAACCACCAGGCATACCCCGAACAGGATGGACGCGACGATCGCGCCGATTTTGATCTGCGGGTTGTCTTTCTTGTTCTTGGCCGCGACCAGCCCACCGATCACGAAGATCACACCGACAAACTGAGCAATGGTCAGTGCAGATTTCTTAAGCGACGTGGCGCCTACCGCTGCCGAATCACCCATCCCGGCAATGTCGGCACCGCCGGCACCGGCAAAAGCCAGCACTGGGTTGGCAGCTATCGCTGCCGCCAGGCCTTTCAATATGTGTTGACGCAGACCATCTTTGAAAATCGACAGGCGAACAGCAGCGCACAGCATTACGTCTTTGGACATAGCCAACTCCTATGGATTAATAAGCAGGGTGTAACAATCGAAGGTGCGCCGAGGCGCTTTGGAATCCCGATCTGCTTACAGCAGGCCGAGGGTCTTTTGCAGGGCGCTCAGCAGATACGGACTGCAGACGCAAAAAACGCCCAGAATAAACTTGAGGGTACCGCTTGAAACGTCCTGACTGGCCGATAGGCCCGTATGCCCGTCCTTGAACGAGCGTTTCCAGGACAACATGCCTTGCAGCGCGAACCAGACGCCCAGCATGCGCACCAGACTTAACACGGCATTGGCCGCATCGGCTGCGACACCAAAGGTGCCCACGTCCACGTAGCTGATGGCATCGAAGGTCGCGCCCTGCCAACCCAACTGGCGAGCGGCAGCACCGATCATTTGATCGAGGCCAGCCAGGCCTCCACAGAGCAACAACACAGCGATGACCTTGCCGCCACCTTCCGCATGGCCAGGTGCTTTGCGCGCGGCACTGGCGTGAGTGGCGAGGTAGCTCACAGCGCCAGTGACCGCAAACAAGCTGCCCAGCGTGAAGGCAAAGTTGACAAAGGAAGTCAGCAGGTTGTGGGACAGATTGACCAACATTTGAATCGCGTCAGTACTGCCGTCCATGATTTACCTCATTTGATTGTGCCCGCGCTGGTCAGCACTTCGCGGGCCTGGGGATTGATACCGGTGACGGTCACCTGGCCCAGTTTCTCGCCGGGACTGACGGCCCAGGTCTTGTCCTGCCAGTACACCCAGGCCATGCCGTTCTGAATGGCTTGCACGCGCATGCCATTCAACGGCGAACGTGTTTTAGCGACTGGCTTGCTGGCCTGCTGTGTCGTGGTCGTCGCGCCGGGTCGTCCTTCAAGGAAGGACAGACGTGCTGACAAGACGCTGTTTTGCGCTTGTGCCTCGGTCAGTTGCTGTTGCAGCGCCTGTTGTGCAACCCCCTGAGTCTTGATCGTTTCGGACAAGCGCTGGATCGCGGTGCGATTCACCTCTGCGTAGGTACGTACCCCGCCGATCATGGCCGCAACCTCGTTCTTGAACTGGCCCAAATCAGACTCGGCAGCGGCTGCAACAGGGTGGGTACTCGACTGTTCAGCGGGCAAAGGCTGCTGTTCGAAGTCATTTTCAAAGGCCAGACGATTGACTGACGCGGTTTTCTCGGGGCCAAACAAGTACCAGCCAGCCAGTGCCAATACCAGGGCAATGCCGATCAGCCAGGGAAGTGAAAGCCCCATGACGATCGGGCGTTGCCACACGCTACGACTGGGAGCCTGGGTGGGAGCCGGCATTTCAATCGTCGATGCCTTGGGCTCTGCTGGACTGAACTCGCTCATTGTTGACTCTCCTGCAGCTTGCGCTGCGCCTGGATTCGCGTCTGGGTCTGCGCACGCCATTGATCAGGCGTCAGCGGTTGGGCTGGGGACTGGGGTTGTGCCGACATGACGGCCTGAGCGGGAGCCGCAGGTTGCACCGTTTCACCGCTTCGCCCTGGGGCAACGGCATCACCTGCGTATACGCCTCGCATGAACTGAATCGCGACCACCTGCCCCTTGAACACATTGACCTGGGTGGCCGGGGTGCGAGCGGCATCATCCGTCAGCACTTTGGCCGCCTGGCCGGCGGCACCGCCCAGAATGGTACCGGCGACCGCCGTTCCATCCGGCATGCCTGGTCGAGCGGTCTGGGTGGAAAAGCCATTGCTGAGGACCTGAGTATTGGCTTGTGAGTACATGTCGCTGATATTGCCAATGCCGCCCAGTACCGCTGGCAACACAATGCGTGACATGTAGCGGTGGTTCACTTCAGAAGCCACGTTGGCCAACAGGGTGTCGTCCTGAAGCGCATAGGCATCGACTTTGTAATTGACGCCCTTGAAGGCCATTTCAGTGAAGTGGATCACCACACCATCACCGGCCAACCTGGCGCCCTCGGGTGCCTTGAGCACAGCCCCGGCATAAGGCCCGGACAGCTTGCCCAGCACCGGCGTGGTGCTGTTGTCCGAGTCCACACCTATATCGATCACGCCAGCCCCGCGCCAGTAGGGCGGCACCACTTCGACAGGTGAATAGGGTTCTGCGGTGCTTTTAATGGAAGCGGTTTTCAGCTTGGCACCTCCCGGCAGGGTTTCACTCCAGCCGTCATAGCCTCCAGCAGAACCCGTGGTCGTATCGCCTGAGCCATTCAAAGCGTTAGTTCCCCCTAAAACATGGGCGAATACCAGTCCGGACGGCCGCTCTTCGGCTTTTTTTTCAGGATTGATCCGTTCTAGCAATGCCTTCAGACGCGGGTCTTCCTTCTTTTCGGAGTCTTTTGAGTTCTCGTCCTGACGAGTACGGCTACGCCGGGCGGTAGGCTCTGCCTGAGGGGCAGGCTTGGCCTTCGTCACAGGCAGCATCACGCTCGTCTGCTCCATGGGCATACTGGCAATGAAGCTGCTGTTTTCGTTTTTAGCCGTGCTGGCCCCTTCCTCGTTGTATTGCTTGAGCAGATCGCGATAGGCAGGGCTTTCAGTGCTGTGGCTGCGCGAAGCTTGTGCTACTCGACCCAGGTCTACCTTCGATTGCGCCGGCTCAGGCCTGGCCAGCCAGTCCCAAAGGTAATAGGCACCGCCAAAAACGACCACCAATGCGCCTCCAACCAGCGCTGCGGTGAGTTTCATGTCGCGTTTGGCATCGTTTTCGTTTGCCATGATGCTTACTCCAAGGCGACGTTGAGGGCCGCTGTGTGGCCCATGACTGAGAACGACACATAGGGCGTCACGGGTAATTTCCAGAGATGCGTACCGTCTGCCGACGACAACGTGGATTCGAACTCGTCCCGGATATCAGCCCGCGTGCGGATGTACAGGTCGTCACCCATTTGCCACACCGTGGTGTCTGGCACGTTGCCGGTGGTTTTGAGCTGTTTGGCCTCCTTGGGTGGAACGCCATCGAGAAACCCCTGCAGCACCCGATCGTGCAAGCCGATACGGACCTCGGGAGCGGCGCCTGGCTGAGCACCTGGCCCACGCCTAGGCACACGCAAGTCCAGGCGAGCGTCCACTGCCCACGTCTGGGCCTTGGTATCCGACTCCCCGCTGCTGACGTAGAGCATGATCGGCACGGCCAAACCTTTCAGGTAAACCGTGACGTTTCCGCTGGCAAAAGGCTTTGCGGCGTACAAGACCATGACCGGGCTATTGGGTACGTAATACGGCGTGATATCGGGGTTGCCACTGATGGGCGCGGCGCCCAGGTTCCACGGCGCGCCGGTACTGTCGATAAAGGTCAAGGAAGTGGGGTAGTTCACCGCCGTGCGCACCAGCGGCAAACTGGCCCCCGGCGACAGATTCACCGTTTGTGCGCTGATTCTCGGCACAATGGCGACCTGCGGAGAGGCCATGGCCTTGTCAACCTCTCCAACCTGTCCGCGCAGTTGCCGAATCTCTTGGGGAGTCAGCGGAGAAACGCTGTCCTGAGCCTTTTGAAAAAGCTCGGATGGCGGCGGAGGGAGCGGATCATTTCCAGACGGTTGCTGAGCTGGTGCTGCATTCACATGGCCATTACCTTGTGCCGGCGAGCCGGCTTTCTGTGCTGCTGGGTTTACACCCACGCCCGTAGCCCAGCCCGAAGGTGCAGCCCCCGCAGCAGGCGGAACAGGGGCAGAGGGGGGAACCGCAGATTTAGCCGGAGCGGCCTCTGGGCTGACAGTTTCATCCGCCCAGGCGTAGCCGCTTGCCGCTAGCCATAGGGCCAGCGCAATTGAAGTTTTCATAGGAGGTTCCTGTCTAGCGGAGCCGATTAAACGCGCACCAAATGCACCAGTGCGTATCAGTTAGCGTTGGTGGTAATCACTTGCGTGACTTCCAATCCTGCGTTTTTCACGCGTACATCCGTCTGCTGAATGCGCAGAGTAAAAATGAAGCGCTGAGGCGGACTGCCGGATTGTTGACCATCCAGCTTCAAAGTCACGGGGTACTGGTACTCCCAGGCAAACTTGTCCCCGATCGTCCCACTACCGCGAATCACACCTGGGCCAACGTCTACCCAGAGGTTCATGCGCTGATCCTTGACCGCTTTGAGCAGGTTCGAGGCCACCAAGGCTTTGTAATAGTCCTGGAAGCCCACTTCCGAGTAGCGCTCGCCCAGTTGGGTCATCTGATCGCGGTAATGCACGAAGTCCAGAGTGAAGCTCTGGCGAATGGTGTCGGCCCCAAAGGCCGACACGTCACGCCTGCTATGCCCTGGTTTGTCCGTAGGGATGATCTTGGTCACGCGACCACCCTCGGCCGCGAAGTACTTCACCGGAGGATGGGCGACCTGCCAGCCCAAGTAGCCATTCACGCTGACCGATAGCACCAGTGCAGGTGCCATCCAAAGCACTGCGGTCAGACAGCGATGGGCGAAAGCCGCACCTAACGCACGGTCACGCTGCAACTGCATGGCATGCTCGAACGTGTGCTGATCTTCCGCCGTGGGGAGGTGAGGTTTTTCCAGAGACTCCTCCACGGGCAGCAACTTCTCTGATGAGTCAGTCACAATGAACCTCCTACCGACTGCCAAGGGTCCGAGCCGCTGGGGATGTGGCTGTTGATCTTGTCCACCGCCGCCTGGCATACCTGATCGGCCACCTGGTTCATCAGGTCTTCCAGGCTTGGAAACGAGGGAAGGCTGATGCTGGTGGTGCGAATGCGCGACAAGCAATCCTGGAGTTCGTCTGAGACGGTGCGCTCGCGCTCTGCCCACACGTCCGACGCCTTCTTGGCCCGCTCATACGCAGTCTGACTGCCCACACTGGCCGCTTGTCCTGAGCGGCAAACTGCTGCGTTTCCCACAACGGGCAGGCAGCACACAACCATCAGCAGTGCACCGCACATGCTTTTCTTCATGATGAGTTCCTTTGCTGTTTGCGTTTTACACCGGACGTGGATCGCTCGGCTGTACTGACGGTGCCGCTGTGGGAGCTGACTTTGGGAGGGTGTTTTCCTCTTTCCAGCGCTGATCGAAGCCCAATAGGTTGTGCAAGGTGGGGGGCATCTCGCCAGGCGCGTCAAGCTTGCCAATGCGCACAGCACTGTCGCCTTCGAGCTTGAAAGCAATGTGCTCTCTCGAAACCGGCTCGCCACCAGAGCGGTTGATGCCATTGCCCGTGCCGATCGGCAGCAGGCCTTCGGGGGTAATGGCGTTAAACACCATCGACGGCCCTTCGTCACGGCCTGGCAGACTCACCAATACATGCTGCATCTGATCCCCCTGACGCACTACACCTTGCAGGTAGGGACCATCGCCGCGCACCAAGTACATGTCCAGATGGCCATCCTGTGACCAACTGCTGATGACGGGTTGTCCCGCTGTGTTGTTGGGGTCGATCGGCGGCCGAGGGGCTGACAGCTCGTCACCCGTTTTTGCGCTGCCTTCACCGTTTGGGGTCAACCAATACAGGCCATCCGTGGGTGGCGTGGGCAAGGGAGCCTCCACGCCCAGTTGCGCAAGCCAGGCTTGTTGCACCACGGCGAAACGCCCGGCGTCATAGGCGCCGAGTTTGACGCCCTCATCCTGGCCAGAACGTACTGCGGGGTTACCCTCTACCTTTAGGGCCCATTGGTTGCGATGGACGTCTTTATCGTCGTAACCCACGGTGACGCCCTGATCGTTTTTGCGGGGCACCTTGACGGTAACCGGAAAATTGCCCAGCCACTGCAACGTCACCATCTTGCCTGGCTGCACACGGGTTTGGCGCAGCAGCCCCGCCAGCTCCTTGCCCCAAAAAGTCTGAACACCGTTCTTGGTACGCAGTGTAATGAAGGTGCTCTCGGGCTTGTCTGGCTCAAAACGAAACGGCTTCTGGCCAAATTTGAGGATCTTGCCTGTCACGCCATCCTTGGCCGCCTGGAAAGGCTGATGGATGGCGGGCGACACCTGCTGATTCGCTGACGTTGCAGGCTGATCCGATGCTGGAGCTGCCGAGGGCGGATTGATGACCGGTGCGTCGGGCTGTGCCGGTAGTGCAGGTTGAACCAGTGGCCGCTGCAGACCCTCAACCTCCAGCGGCTGATAAGCAGTACTCGCCGGCGCGGCTTGTTGAGGTTGCGGTGCCGAGGGCTTCGCCTGTGACGGCTGTGGACCACCATACGGCGGTGGGGTATCACCATGAATGGCATCAAGCGTTACAGGTGGCTGCTTCAACGCGTTACGGGCATCGTCCAGCAACATTTGCTGCGCAGGGTTCTTCATCTCCACATTGATCTGGTGCTGAGCAATCAGCTCGATGGCTTTTGCCTTGAATTCGTCACTGCCGGTCAGTTCGATGCGCCCCCGGTAGAACTGTGCTGCCGTGAGCAACGCAGCTATTACCTTCTCATCTTCCTGACCTGCGCCTTGGACCATCTCCAGGCGCGACCCACGGTCAACGAAAGCAGGCTCGGCATCGAGCTTGTAGAGCACCGAATTGTCACCTTGAACCTCACGGCTGATGCGGGCCAACAGAGCGTCTTTGTCGATGTTGCTGGCTTGCAGTTGTGGCTCGTCGGCACCTATCGGAGCCCCTACGAAGATAGCATCCGGTACGACCGCCGGGCCGGTCTTGCGTGCTGTGGTGAAACGACGCGGCAGGGCCCCTGACACCGGAACCTCCACGTCTGAAAGGCTTTCATTGTCTTCGTTTTGAGCAGGCCCTGCCGGTGCGATTATCGGTTGATCCTCAGCGACGGGGGAAGTGTCAGGATCAGCCTCTACTGACGCCTGTTGTTTAGCAGGAGGCGCAGCTGGTTGAGTTGTCTCGTTTGACTGCTCTGGCTCGGCCGCCGCCAAAGGTGGCCGGTTGAGTACAGGCGCGTCG
>NZ_ATDK01000556.1 GCF_000444135.1 Pseudomonas avellanae BPIC 631 | reverse complement strand
TACAGATGCCCTATCGAAATGATGACGGAAATGATGTCCAAGCATCATGAGAGTCCATCCCTAACTCAATAGCCGGGTGTTGCACTCAGCCTCTGAAACCGCCCCCTATCAAGGTGTACGCGGGTAAGTGGGTTACTTGGAATGAGTTCTTCGGTATTCCAGAGTTCTATACTTTAAATGAACTACAGAAGGTGGTTCGGGGCTTGGGTTTGACTACTGTCCGCGCTTACCAAAAAGCACGTAAGGCAGACCCAAGGATTCCCGCTCTACCTTCTAAAGTCTATAAAGACTTTCCGGGTATTCCAGTACTTCTTGGAACAGAGGAACCGTCATATAAGACCATCGAAGAAGCCGCTTCAGCATGCTCGCGACTGGAGATTCATAACGCTGACAGTTACAGACGTAAACGTCATCTCGACCCGAGCCTCCCCAAAAGCCCCGCCAAAACATATGGTTGGGCATTTAAAAACTGGGGTCAATTTTTGGGTAGGGATGAGGCTGACATTCGGGATCCAGCAGCTGACGGTTATTACGCTACTATTGACGAGTTTATGGAGGCGGTAAAGCTTCTAGATGTTACGTCTAAGGAAGACTACGCTCGTAAATTTCGCATTGATCCTAAGTTACCTCCCCGGCCTGAAAATACCTACCTCTCTCATTGGAGGGGCTGGGCTCCAATCACGCAATCAAGGACTACCTATTACTGCACGACCTGGCAGCAGGCACGCGAGCTAGCGTTGCCGCACAAGTTCTTCGGAGCAGACAACTATCGAAAGAACTGGAAAGTCGATACGCGTCTACCTGCCGCACCTGATAGGCGTTTCTCCGATTTCCCTGGTTGGCCTACTTTCTTGATGCCTAAAACGTGCAGCAATCTGGATGACCTGAAGCTGGCGATCAAGATCCTCAAGCTGAAGGATAAAAGCGAGTATCAGACAGCTCGCGTCAACTACTCTGTACTGCCGGAGAACCCGGAAGAGGTGTTTGGGCAGGAGTGGAAAGGGTGGCCGAACGCGATGGGGCTGCCAGAGCCTTATTCGTTTGAAGACCTCAAAGCGATCGCTACTCGATACAAATGCAAAACCCGCTCCGACTATCGAGCACTCTGTGTCAAGTTGAAAGATCCGAGGATGCCCTACAATCCTGAGCGGATTTACCAAGAGTGGGTGAATATCTTCGAATTTTTAGAGCAGGATTTACCATTCAGGCTTGAACAGATCTCGGATAAAAGCAAGGGTTGGTACGATGATATCGCGCACTTTGTCAACAATAGCCCTGTGAAAGGTTCGTTGGAACATTCGCTTTGCAAGTTCCTGCGCAATTATGTAGAGCCGAACGATCTTGGCGCCAATGTGCGTGATTTTTTGACAAAAAAGGTGGTCGATACCAAGAAATACCTCAATTTTTTGCAGGCTGAGTCTGATCCGATCATTGGGCGCCGGATCTGGCACGAGGTGAATAAATACCTGAAAGATGCATTGAAGCGTCACTTTACTGAGGAGGATGAAAACGGCTTCGTCTACATCGTGCCTGGTGCATCCAATCCATTGGCCGCTGTTGAATTTATGGGGCAGAGGGAGAAGCCCTCCGAATCCGTCAAGCCGGTTCTCGCCTACCAGTATGTTGAAGAGGCGCGTAACTGGATCATCCCGCGGGAGGCGAAGACGTTCGCGGATCTGAAGAATATCCAGAACTACGACGCTGACTACTATCCTGTAGACAAGGAGCTGATCGACTTCGATGATCCTAATTGCATTTGGCGGGAGTCAGGTGGTGAATACTACCTATGGATTCCGGTCTTCTGGATGGCGCTGTATTGCATGGTCTCGGTACCCGCTCGTGGCCGGCAGATCATGTATAACGACTCGGGAGAGTCAGATGATTACTTCGTCAGATTCGTCGATGGCAAGCCCGACTGGGTGAAAAACCTGGGGCCCTTAGCTAAGCATGGGCGACAGGAAGGCTTTGTGCGACGCGAAATGGACTCAGAGGGTAACCCAGGTTGGGGCATGCACTTTACGAGCAATAAGACCTCCTACGACGGTGCCGGTTACGACGTCCCTTGGATCCCGGAGCCGATGATCTATTGGTTAACGGTGCTGAGGGACTGGCAGCGCAAATACAATCCGATTACCCGTCTAACTCCTTGGGTGGATTGCAGCAAACGTACAGGGCTCTCCAAGAAGAAGCTCGCGCGGAAGGGCTCGAATACTTTTCTGTTCAGAGGGTTCGGCGAGGATCAACCTCCGACCTTCGCCCCATCGCTGACCACACGCTTAGCGGCGGCGCTGTATAACATCCAGCCTAAGAACCTGACGCTGGCAACCTTTGAAGAGGGGGCTCGTCCTAGTGCGCTGACTGCCTACGAATCTCGCTTCACTCCGCACTCCATGCGGGTGAGCCTGATTACCGCGTATGTCGCTGAGTTTGGGATGCCCATCCACATCATCATGAAGATCGCTGGCCATGCCTCCATCGTGATGAGTGTCTACTACACCAAAATTGGTGGTGCAAAGATGCGTCACGCGATGGCAGAGGGTGAGAAGCGAGCCTTGATGAACAAGGCCGTGCACGCTCAATTGATGATTGAGCAGAACCGGATAGATGAATTGAGGCACCAACTGGTTGCGAATAGTGAGGAAGCTCTCGCTGCGCTGATGTCGGGCATGACGGGTACTCAGTTGGTGCGCGACTATGGGATCTGTCCGTATGCAGGCTCACGGTGTGAGGATGGGGGGCCGGCGCTCAATTCGCTTGCTTATGGGGCGACCCCGGCTGGGTATCTAGGCATGCAAAATTGCCCGCGCTGCCGGCATTTCATTACTGGGCCTGTATTCCTCGGTGGCCTGTCTGCGTTGTGGACTGAGATCAGTCTGACCGTGACCTTGGTTTTCGAGCAATACAGCGCTTTGGAAACGCAGACTGCTGAGAACAAGCAGCTGATCCAAGCGCTCGATCGTGAGGAGGTGATGTGCATGAGGGCGGGCATCGAGTTTGATGAGGCGAGGCGGCTTGGGCTAGAACTCGCCAATAGCCGACTGCACGCTGACATGGAGTCACTGGCGACGAAAATGGATTTACACCTGTGTGACATGCAGGCAATTACTCGGTTGATCAATGATTCTCGTGTCGTTTTGAACAACCAGGCTGAGGCGTCAGCAGAAGGAGAGGAGATGCCTTTGCAGCTCATTGCTACCGACCGGAGCGATATCGAGGTTGAGTACGAAGAGACCTCGTTCTACCAGCACTTGAACGAAGTGTGCGTGAACGCCACGATATACCAGTCGTCTTCGGCTCTCATGGCGACCCCACGCCGTTCGCAGATAATCGATCGGATGGCGCAGTTGAATGACCTTCGGCCCAACATGTTCAACCTGAGCGAGAAGGAGCAGTTGATCCTAGGTAACCAGGTAACCGATTTCTTCCTGACTCGGCTTCACAGCTGGAATAAGGTCAATAAGCTGATCTCTGGTGAGCTCTTGATTGATGACTTGCATGGCCCAGATCGTATCTCGAAGCCTGATTTTGCAAGGTTGCTGGAGACGAAGCCATCGCTGAATTCCACGGCTTTGCCCTTCATGGAGCAAACAGAGTCGATCGATTTGGAGGCCTTTGCTTAGTAGTCTGTGATCAAAAAGATCGGGAGAGCGATGCATCGTTGATCGCTCCTTCGGTAAAGTATCTTAACGAGGCGGTCTTCCTGAGACGGCTTTGCCGTTAGTTGGCCAGAGAACGAGAGAAATGACACCTGAGGAAATGCTCGCCTTACTGTGCGAGAAGAACCCGAAGCAGCGAGCTTCGCTTGAAGCGATCTTTGAGGTTTGCCAGGAAATCGTGACGGATAAAAGTACCGATTTCTCCTACGCCAACGTCGCACGGCTCGGAGAGTCGAGAAAGGTGCCGAAGGCGCAGAGCATCGCCAACAGCACCGGTGATAACTACAAGGCGCTCATTAAATGCTTCGCCAATTCCGCAGCCAGTCGCAAAAAGCCCAAGCGACCGCGTCGCGGGGATGCATGGGCCGACGAGATTCAAGATCCGCAATTGCGGTTACTGGTTCAGCAGACCCTCGTCGAGCTAGCTGAGGCGCAGGCTGCTCTCAAAGAAATCCATCCTCCTGGAAAGGTGATCCGGATTGACGACCGCGCGGGCAGCGCACCGGATTTCAAGCTCAACTCTTTAGAGCGGCGTGCGCTTGAGTACCTGCGCTCGAAAGACTTCTTGAATGATTTCAAGCTACAGCACGGCGACGTGGGGGATGTGCTCGACCAAAAGGGTAGGGCAGTCTTCAAGCCCGGCACTCTCGATGCGCTTGAGAAGGTGCTGAAGCTTCTCTGAAACCACTCATGCGGGCAGGCGTCTTAATTCTGCTCGCATTAATGTTCGACAGTGGCGCCACCAGATGTATCTCCACCACCCCGAACCACTCTAGCCCCCAGAAGCACCGAATCACCATCTGGCACAATAGCCTTGTCGCCCAACCGAATCAGGTTGAACTCAACGTTATGGGTGGCTTCAAGGTACGCCGCCTCACTATCGTCGAACGACGCAGCAACGATGCTCTGAAGGCCCCTCTGAGCAGATAGTTGCTGAAGCAGTGCCAGTTGGCTTTTCGTCGCCATGGAGTGCTGTCCTGGCTCATCCATCAAGATGAAGCCTGGGTGATTGCCCTTCACCGTGAAATTCGCCGACGTCACATATAGGGTCAGGATGTAGCTCCAGATCAAGCGAACGAAGTCACTGGCGCTGGATTCCCGTGCGATATTGGAGCTGCTCTTCGAAGTACTGGTAGCCGAGGCGCCTTTCTCTTCGGCAAAGTCCTTTTTGTATATCTCCCTGAGCTCGATTTTATCCAGTTCTGGCAACAGGTTTTCAACGTTGAAACGGATTCCATTCACAGAAGCACTTTGGTAGTCAAAAGAACTCACGTATCCCCGGAACACCTTCGCGAAATAATCGTACTTAGCGATGTCTACATCGGAGTAATGCTCTTTCGGCAGAGCAGCCCTGGCTTCCTGATTCAGTTTGAACTGGGCCGACAGTTGGACAAGGGTCTCCAGTTGAACCTCGTTGCGCTGAACAAACTGCGAAACTTCTTCGATGCTTATCTCAATTTGAAGCTGCTGACGCAGGTTGGCCTTCGATACGACGGCATTTGTGGTGAGGTCAGACTTGAGTGCACGAAGTTTGGCCTTGGAAATACTGATCCGCTTGGCCAGTTCCTCACCGACCACAGTGGTTTCTTTGACCGACTGCTCGATACCGGCAGTATCCCGTTCCAGCATTTTAATCTGAGATTTCAGATAATCGATGTTGGTCTCGATATCCATGTGCGGGGTGCTTTCATGGAGGTCGGTCAGGGAATGGCCGATATTTTGATGGCACGCGGGGCAGACATCGCTGGCCACATCGAGTTTGAGTGAGGCGCCATACTTGATCAGCTTCTGAGCTGCCTGATTTTTGGAGAGTTCTTCTTCTGCTTGCCGTTGGTGGATGGCGTTCGCGTTCCGCGCAGCTCTGTGCAGAGTCAACTCTCCAATGCTGGTCTCGTATGCGACAGTTAGTCCTTGGAGCATAGAACTTTCATTTTCTATGAGTTTCAGCGTTTCGTCAGGCAGGGTGTCCTTCCACTTTGCCTCATCTTGAATCAACTTCTGAAGAGCCAGGATCTGATTGCTTTTGAACTGATCCAGCCCCACCAGGCCTTGAAGTGTGGACTTCTGGTAAGTCACGCTCTCCGGCAAAAAAACCACCACCGGGTTTTTCGGCAGGCCCAGAGCCCTCATCGAGTTTTTCAGGGCATCGCTATTAATTGCACGATAAGTATCTTGCCAAGCGATGCTCAGCTCCTGCGACTCATGATCGAGACGCGCTCGGTTGGCGTCCATCTCAAAGACATTGGTGCCAACCAGGAAGTCGACGATTTTGATCCGGGCTTCCTTCACGCCGAAGTAGGGAAGATTGGCGATATAGTCTGTCCAGCCCCGCTTTTGCTCAATGACCATCGCAGCGAAGATATATTGCAGGTACAGCTTCACCTGCTTGCCGTTCGTATGGGGCACCATGGGCAGCCTGAGCCCAAGGAAGTTCTCCAAATAGGTGTAAAAGCCTTCCCGGATCTGGGCGCTGCCGCCGTCATGGAGGAACCGATATATGACTGGCCCGGACTGGCCTTCACTGAGAACAGCGCACTCCTGGATCTCGACCAGCTTAGGGTTGACGCCGTCCTCCTTGATCTTGCGAGTGACGGTGATCGTCTTGCCAAGCGATTCCAGCTCCAAAATGACCTTAGAGCTCAGAATCGGATACTGAGCGTCCTCAAACTCGACATGATTCTTAAGAACGTAGGTTAGTGCTGCAGCGTTCTGTGCGCCCAGCAGCTCTTCCATCCCCAGAGCATAAAGAATGCTGTGGACGATGCTACTCTTGCCCGACGAGTTCCGACCACGAATGATGTTCAGGTTACGATCGAACTTCGCCATAAAGCCAAACGGGCCGCCGGTGGTTTCGATTGCGATTTTGATACGTTTGATAAACAAGGCTATTCCCATTCCTTGGATATGGTCTTGACCATAGTTTCAGTGATCTTCCTGCCGATCTTCGAAAGTGCGGCCTTCTCTTCGAGCATGACGGTGTCATCGCTCATGATGTCTTTCACCAGCAGTGCCCCTTTGGGCAACAGCTTGAAGCCATTAGGCGTGGGCTCGATCAACCCGTCCCTGTAGGCGAGCTGCAGGGCGATGGACAGAGCGGGGTCGAATCCCCAGACTGGAAGGGTGATTTGGCCGAGTTGCGCAGCAAGGATCAGCGTTTCCATGCGTCGAGGCGTTTTCATTGCCCAGTGCATTAGGTGCAGTTTGACCAGGCTACATTTGCTGCCGTGCCCACAGTGGGACAGGATCAGCAACGCTTGGCTGATCTTGTACATCGGTCTGAGTTCGGTCAGAACCGGCATCGGCCTTACGGTGAAGTTGATCGTTGCCATCAGCTATAAAAGTCCAGTTGGCAGACCGCGAGCCAACGGGCGACTGTTCTGCGCACTATGTCGTCCGTGAGAGTCCCATCAATCAGCAGCTGCTCATCGCCCATCAGCCGATCAGATAGCCGTTCCTTGACCATTTTAACCAGATCGTTAGGGTGACCCGAGGCGGTCAAGCTCCATTCGTCCACGTCTTGCTCAAAGCCGTTGAGGGTTTTCGCGACCTGAAAATATGTCTGGGGCGCTTTTTCGTATAGCGTCTGGAAGAAGCTGTCGTGATCCAGGAACGAGTCCTTGGTTTTGCCGAACAGGGCGGCGGTCGCGTGCTCACCCTTGTAAGACATGCGCAGCTGAGTCTTGCGCTGCAAGTTTTCGTCGTAGGCCGTCGGGTTGCTGTTCACCTTGGGAATGGACTGCTTGTCATGGCCGATGGATATCGGTATTCCGGCAGTTATTCGGTGCTGGTTTATTTCGTGGGTGTAGAACCCGATGTCCTGGACGAGCACGGTGAAATTATCGTCCAAGTGAGGAAGGCCCCAGGCTCTGACCTCATCCTGTTTTTTCTGAGCATGGGTCAGCAAGGCATTGTGGGCAATTTCTGGGGTAATGAAGTACCAGTCTTTGATTTTAGTACCTCCGAGAATGCCCAGAAGGCTGGCCTGGTTGTCCTTCAGCTTCTTGAGGTCTGTAGTGATCTTATCCTGCTGCTTCTTGTTGAGCTCTTTGCGCTGGTAATGCGTGTCGGGGCAGTAACATTGGAAGGCAAGGCCGGTATGCTTGGTAAAGCCTTCAATACCGAAATCGCCTGGCGTAGCAGGGACGTGCTGGTATCCGTCAGCGCCGAATTTCGCCTTCAGGACGAGCTGAAGCGTCGCCTCCCAAGTCGTTCCGTTGAAAGGCCCCATTGGTGTGATAATCAAAAGCTCGCCTGCCTTACCACGCGTATCGATTAGTCCATTTCCGAGGGAGCGAAAGTCGACCTCGGATATCGCATCGGGGTGCAGGGCACCGCGTGAAGCGACGCTATCAAATGGCCAGAGGTAGGTCTACGATTTATAGGAAAATTGATAACTAGCTAGACTGGTTATAAATACAGTGCTGTATTTATAACCACCAATAACCCAAGCCATCAGTATTGGCTCATTCCCTAACATCAGTAGGATGAGTATGAAGAGACAGCTCAGCCTCAACAACTAAAGTGGCTACTACAACTATCAAGTATGCTGACCGCAACGGCTTATACGTAGGTTACAGAGCAATCGCAGCGTCCTGGAAACATGGCAAAGAAGAGTCAGCTCTTGCTCCAGTATTTGTCCACCGTCGATCGGCTAACCCCCAGCTGGCGTACGACCACCATCTTTGCATGCTTTTCAGCCTGAAGCCTCCTCACAGCCTCCTTGGTTTCATCCGCGCGCTTTCCGCGTACACCTCTCACGGCTGATTCCTGTGGCGTGCTGCCAAGAAGGCCGAGTTCTAAATGATTCGCCACCTGGACGTCCCAAACAGCCTTGTAGTCGGATAGCTCATCGCCGCGCAGACGAGCTTCTACCGCCAGTAGCACCTGGCTGGTCGGAACACCGAGAAGCTCACAGAGGGAATGCAGCTTGATCGCCGTGATGGCTTGCTGGCCCTGTTCAACCTTGGCCAGGTGGGGCCTGCTCAATACCTCGGCGCAGGCTTCGCGGGTCAGGCCTGCCGCGACACGAAGCTCGCGCAGCACTTGCCCCAATGTTGACTGAAATCCCATCTCTTGGATGTGCTCACAAAAGAAGAGAATGAAGCCATGCTTTGACGTCTAGCATCGTCAGCGTATACCATTCATTGAGTAAGCATTCCCAATATTCAATAAACGGTAAACGACTCATGCGACTGCTGGCTATGTCAGATCTGCACGTCGAGTTCGAGCCCGTCGAGTTGCCCGATCCATCTTTGTATGACGTCGCGGTTCTCGCCGGGGACATCAACATCAAGGGGCGAAGCTCCGAGTGGGCTGGCGAGCATTTTTCAAAAACGACGATTCTGGTGGCTGGCAATCATGAGTTCTATAAGTCGAGCTGGGACAAAACGCTGGGTCGCTTGAACTCACACAGCGCCCCGCACGTGCACTTCCTGGAGCAGCGCACGCTGACTATGGAGGGAGTACGATTTATAGGTTGTACAGGATGGGCGGATTTTGAAGGCTTGGGGAACGCGCCACTGGCGATGATGGAAGCCCGCGCACTGATGAATGATTACAAAGTCATCCGGGTCGAGCCGAAGTATCGAACCCTGGTGCCTCAGCAAACCCGGCGGGTGGCTCAGCAGTCGCGTGAGTGGCTGCGCAAGGAATTGGAGCAACCTTTTCATGGGAAAACCGTCGTGGTCACGCATTTTCCACCGCTGATGCATTTCGTTCCTGACTTTGGCAAACATCCGCATTTGCGCGCCGCTTATGGCAACAATTGGCAAGATTTTCTGGATATGGAAATCGATCTCTGGGTGTTCGGGCACACACATATGCCGGTCGACCAGACCATTAACGGGATCAGATTTTTGTCCAACCCCAGAGGGTACCCGGGGGAAGGGGTTGATTTCAACAACCAGTGCGTCATCACGCTATGAACAACCGGCGATGGCCGGGCAGAGGATTTTTCCAGTGTATTTTCCACCCCAGCTGATCGCGGCCAATGAAATCACCTTTGAAGGGCCGATCAGTGGCTATTTGCTTGATACTCGCCCAGCAGGCTCAGGCCTCAAGGGGGCCATGTTTTTCGACATCCACGCACGATCTGGCAATGGCGACACCGTCATTACTGACGACATAGCGAAGATGGAAGAAGAGCAGGGCTACACCGTTGCGGTCACGGTAAGGGGCGAACGGTACGTGATCGTGAGCTTCCTGTTGTTTTTGGTCGAGGAAGTGGATGGAGCGGAGCAAACAGTGGTGCTTTCGATGACGCGCAATGCTGCCGGCTCGAACCGATAACCACCGCCTCCAAAATCGTTTTCGTCACCATTTATGGAAAGGAATATCCATGGACTTCGATGTACAGGACATGATCGGCGCCAGCGCTGTGATGTCAGGAAGCAACCTCGGGCTCGAAGAGGCCATTCGGGTCACCCGGGAGAGATTCCCGGATTCTAGTTTTTGCGTGGTCAAAGAGTGGGTTTGGCTCGATCTGGATGCGCCTGCTTTGGTCGTTGACGAGTTGGCTTTGGAGCACAAACAGCCAGTGATGCTGCTGGTCTTCGACGTGCTGTTCGATAGCTCCACGACCTCCAATACTCATTGGTTTCGCTCAACGCCCTTGATTGAGTTTAGCGATGGCATGTTTTTCCAGACAGCGAACAAGCTCTATGTTCTCCTGGGTCATGGCCGGCGCAAGTCGATGGCGCTCTCAGCTGTCGTCAGACTTTTTTGAGCAGCAGTGGGGGCGGTACAGCTATACCCAATGACGGTGTGGCGAGGAAGGGCGAGTCAGAGTGATCGGTGCAGTCGTTTTCGATGCGTTCGGGACTATTGTGAAAATTGGCCAGCGGACAAACCCCTATCGTAAGTTGATTCGCGAAGGCCGACGCCAAGGTGTCGAGCTAAAACCCGACAGCACTCACATCGCGATGACGATGAACGCCTCACTCGATGAGCTGGCATCGGAATTGGGCGTCTCACTCACAGCTTCGAAACGCGATGAGCTGCATCGTAGGCTTGAAGCAGAGGTCTCTTCGATAGAGCCTTTTCCGGACGCCATCCAAGCCATCTCATTATTGAAAGAAGCCGGGGTGAAGACTGGTATTTGTTCAAATCTCGCGAGCCCCTACGGCCCGAAAGTCCGACAAATTTTCCCGCACATGGACGGTTACGCCTTCAGCTTTGAAGCGGGTGTCATGAAACCTGACCCGAGCATTTACCGATTGGTCTGTGATCAGATGGGCGTGGAGCCCGGTCACTATTTCAGTGACAGACCAGGGCGGGTACTCATGATCGGCGACTCACAAAGCTGCGACCGGGATGGCCCGCGCGTAGTGGGCGTTACTGGCTTTCATCTCGATCGGACAGGTCGCGGAAAAATCCATGACCTGGCCCAGTTTGCCGAAATGGTGATAGCAGGAAACGGCTGAAACTTGAGGAGTGACTACGGTCAACGCAAGTTTTGATAGCCAGGTAGACGCCCCTTTGAAACTGCTGTCTTGTCAGGGTGACAGGCCTCGGGAGCTACATCAGATCTGGGCCCAATCAGTCGTCTTCGTCATCCAGCAGCCCATCTTTGATCTGTTTGTCGATGTGCTTTATGGTGGAGTCCACCAGTTCAATGAGTTGCTCCACATCCTTCATAGTGACATTGATGGTCTTACCTTGGACGGTCTTGCCATTGCGATGAACAATGTCGTGGCGTTTCTCCACTGCGCCCATGAGATCAGCCATGTACGCATCTGGAAACTTAGTATCCAGCACCGCCTTGTAAAGCCCTGCAGTCTTATCCAGATTGTGAAAGCTCATGGTATCTATTGCCCGCACGATCTCGTCGTTCAGACCTTCGAGCTTACGGAAGATATCCTGAACACTGATCTTATCCCGGAACGTATCGTTGGTTTGAACAAAGCGGCGCCTGATAGCTTCCCGGGTGAGTACCTGCTTCTTCATGGTGTCCGAAAGATAGGTCTCCATCGCCGTGATGACGTTGGCATAGAGGAGCCGAGCTAACGTTGCATTACCCGGCGACAGAGCCAGGAGAGACTGGGTATCTAATATCGATGTAGCGAATACTTCGTAGAAGGTGGTGCAGTCCTTGTTGTACTCAATGATGTCCTCGAAAGAGTTAGTCCAGCCGCCGCCAATGAGTTCGGTAACATCGAGAACACACTCCGCCTCAGTGGGTAGGATTTCCAGCATCGCTACTGCCATGCTCTCCAACGTCTGGCATGGGAAGCCGGTATCATGGAATGTACCTTCGTCCCAGAACGCGTCCGAATCAAAGAAGATGTCTAGAAGCGGATCCGCGTAGCTCTGCTTGCATTTGTCCCACCGCCAACTCGTTATACCGTCATCAAAGGCAGTCTTGAGGCACTTGAGCCAGTCGGTCAGACCTGAAGACCTGAGGATTGCAGCGCGCGTCGACCGCTCCCTCGCCCAGTCGTCATCAACCTCAGATGGCTCTTCAAGGCTTTCAATTCTCCGAGCTATACACTCGTTGAATTCGCGCTCTAGCGTCTCATGATTGAAACCAGCAAGCTCTAACCGCCTTTGCATGACAGGGCCAGGCACTGCATAGAAATAGTCGGTCTCCTCTTCGTGCTGCTCGTGGGCCTCTGCCTCACACCAAATGAGGGTGTTGCGCTGGGATTTATCGCGAACGCGGATCACGCGATCTTTTTTCCGAAAGCACCACCGATGGTAATAGTTCTTCGTCGATGAAATTGGGTAACCGGATATCGTGACGTAAGCGTAGCTTCCCATGCGCTCTTCCTTGTATTCGGGTTCTGCAATCCCAGTATTGGCCCATGGTGCCGTGTCTATCCTAAAATACCGGCTGTTCGTGCTCGATGAGCTGTCAAGCCCGTCCGTAGCGCTCCAGTATTTTCATCAGTACAGCGTTGGCGTGGGTGAAGTTGTCTAGCTGATCACGAATTTGGTATGCCCACTTTGCACCATGGAAAAGATTATTCTTAAGTCGCCAGACGATCATCAGGACGCATAACATGCTGTCGCGAGGCTCATCATTTCGGCCTTTGATGACGTTGGCTACCAACTCGGGGGAATCGGAAGGGCGGAGGCGGAGGTATTCGAAGTGATAAGTCAGTTCACCGTTCATGCAGTAACGGTTTCTGAAGTAGGCCAATGCTTCTTCATACACCTCAGGGTAGATCACCTCCTCATTGCCCCAACCGTTGACCCGCTCTTCGATGGTTCGGGCCTGGGCAAAGTTGTCCATGACCTGCGCCTCAAAAAGGCTCCAGAGAAAGGAGAAGTCGAAAATGGCCCGGCGATCCCGGTCAGGCAGGTTTTTAAACCCTGGTGCATTCTCATATAGCCACCGTTCACTTGCGCTTTTTTCACCATCATCCATGGTTCAATTCCTGTCGTGTACCAGACCGTGAATGTAAGCTGAAACTGAAAGCAGACGTCGTGAGCATACTATCCCCAGGGGTTGATAGGGGCGCAAGCATGGCTGGGTGGCTATACCCTGGCTGCGATGACCACACCGCGTTCAGCTACGCTCACAGAGATGCGTCACACGGTTTACTGCCGCCGTGCAACGCACTTTTGTCCTCCATACCTGGTGAATGACATGGCCAAGCAGCTGTCCCCCGCAGGAGTCCTGGCGCTCAAAGAAGCCCTATGCTCGGTGTACTGGTATAAATCTGAGCTACGCGGTTTTCTACAGCATTGCCTGTCCACTCCGGTCATCCTCGCCCGCTTCAACTGGGAAAACTACAAACGTCAAATCGCCTCGGACGTTGTCGATTTTCTGTGTGCGAACCCCGAAGCCCATCTCGGTGATCTGACAAAAATCTGTTACGAACTTTGCAGGCTGACCGACTTTTCCCATCTCCAGCGCTTGGAGGATGGCGCCCAAAAGGTGGAGAAGGCCCGAAGCGCCGTCACCCAGCTCAAGTCATTGGTCGAGCCCCACCAAGATGTAAAAAAAGAGCAGGACGAAATCAAGCGCCGGCAGGAAGCTGCTGCCAAGAAGCTTCGGGAGAACGCTGCTGTGCGGCAGAAGCTCCAAGCAATCAATGCCCGTTATCTGGCTCTGATTGGTTCTGAGAGCGCCCAAGCCCGGGGCTTCCAGTTGGAGCGGGTCATGTATGAAGTGTTCGAGCTCTTCGACCTCGACCCTAAAGCTTCCTTTAAAAACCTCGGTGAGCAAATCGATGGAGCGTTTTCCCTGGAGGGAACCGAGTACCTGTTCGAAGCTAAGTGGCAAAAGGAGCCCGTCAACAAAGCTGACCTTGCGATCTTTACCGATAAGGTGAGAACCAAACTGGAAAACACCTTGGGGATCTTTCTCTCCATCAACGGCTTTTCTCCCGATGGCGTTGCCGCGCACCAAGCCGGAGGCGCTTCAATACTGTTGGTCGACGGAGGCGACCTGATGGCAATCCTGGAGGAGAGGATCGACTTCGTAAGCTTGCTGCTCAGGAAAAAAAGACACGCTGCGCAGACCGGGCAGATTTATCTCAGCTACCACCAGATGTTTGCCACTGGGGCTGGTTGACCCCTGAAACACGCCCATTGCCCAAGGAGTTTCACGGCGTGTCGCCAAGCATCACCTTGTCCTTCTTGGCTCTGCCACCCTTGGGCGCATCGCTAATTCGTTTTTGCACGCTCAGCGCCTGCTGCCGCTTGGCGGCCAAGCGCAGCGGCGGGATAGCTATGAAGAAAAACAATACGAAGAAGATGGCACTTGCCCACCGCTGCGACTGCATGGCCTCTTGAATGTAGTCATCACGGTTTCCTAGCACCAAATGGCAGATCACTTGTTTGTCCCACTCCTCGCGCAACGGCTCAGGCGTATCCTTGAAAAGGCAGTAATCGCCTAGCACATGCCAACCACCACCGTTCACCAAGAGCGACGATATCGGGTAGCCCGCACTGTACGCTTGCCCCGAGCCCGCCCAGAAAAGGGTATGGGTCTTCTTCACGTAGAGCAATGCGTAGTCGCTGCCGCTAAATGTACCGGCTATCAAAAACGCGATCGAGGCGAATATTGATCGCCACGCCAGGCCAACCTTCACGACCCATGGCTTGGGAAAGGAAAACTGCAGCGTGTTCGGGTCGAAGTAGGGCACTGATTTGGCAATTTCGCCAACACTGATATTGTGCCGATCCAGCCAAGCGAAGAGCTTATGCATCGCGCGCGACGACGTCAGGTTCAGGCCGAACCAAAGGTTGAGTCGCTGCATGTCCTCAAACGACTTCCAGTGTCGCTGGACACGTTCATCATGGAATGCCTGTGTGCCACCTATGAGGCTCTGGATTCTGTAGAACACGAAGAACAGTGATCGGGTTCTGAACAGCACGAAACAGACCAGTATCAGGAACCCGAAGAGAGGCCCAAATCGCTCGATGAGATCAGCAGCTGCTGACAATGAAGAAAAGTATTTTTGATCCGGCATCGCGACGTCCATGTGCTCAAAATCGCGCAGTCTACGCCGATGTCGCACACTTGCCGACTACCGGCGTTGGATGAGGCTGGCCGGCCACTCTGGCATTTAGCGCCAGTCAAATCGATACCCCATCACCGGAAATTCTCCCTTCATGTTAGGTGATATCCCCCTTCGTGCTTACGGTGCGCACGGTTCTGCAGTCGATCGCTCGCCAGATCAATCACATCAGTATGACCAGTACTCAGATGGCTGCGGCAGTGGAGTAACAGGGCGTGGTGGCTGAGAATATCAACCAGAAGATCACGCACATCGCGGGCCTTGCGAGTGAGAGTACGGCGCAAGCCAAAGTCAGCGATGAAATCTGTGGAAAGATAAGCCAGCTGGCCAATGCCCAGCTGGATCTTTCGGTGTTGTTCAGAGGCTACTATCTAGGGCTTCGTGCTTGCACGGCGACGAAGCCCCTCCGCTCAGATCACGCGTTGTACAGCTGAATGTTGTCCCACCTTGTCTTTGCCATCTTCTCGGGGACGCGTCTTGCGGTCTTGGCGTCGGTCACCAAGCATGCAGCGGAGCGCGAAGGCCATTGGGAGAGTTCCGTGTTGACCAGCTTGGCTGGGCACAGGATAAGAAAGTTGCCCAGGCTGAGCAGGGGGAAGCCTCGAACCACTGGCCGATCCTTGTCGACGGTCACTTCACCCCAATCGGAATCGAAACGCTCTACCGAGTACGTATCGGTGATGAGAAAGGACGTGGTTGTTGTCTCTCTGACACCCATCAAATACGCAGTTCGGTAGACAATGGCCGGGAACGTCCGAGGTGCCATGCTCAGCGTAACGATTGTAAGGATCATGAGCACTGCTGAGGTGTTTCGCACTTTCGCTAACAAGTTGTCCCCAAGCGCAAAGAAGACTACGGCTGGAGCCAGTGCCAAGCAGGAGACGAAGATGGCCAGCGCGGTCAGTTTGACTGTGCTGCCAAAGTCGTCGGGCGTAGGGTAGGTCGATAACACCAGCTGTACGGGGAACACTGCTGACAGCACAGTTGAAAACACCACGATGAAGAGCGGGAGTAAGGCACCGTAGCGGGCCTGCCAAGTTTTGGCCCGTTCAGGTTGGGCCAAATACCCCGCGACATGGATTGCAGCACTGAAGTCTTCCCTGCGCATTAGCATGATGAACACCACAGTCTCCGCCAAGGCCGACGCCAAAACGGTGAGCAACGGGTGGATCTCCAAAACGATGGTGATCATCTGTACGGTGACTCCAACCAATAGCGGCAGCACAAGCATCCTGACCATCTTGATCTGCGCATAGGGTTGTTTGTTAAACAGCGTGGCTCCGGATGCGAAGATCGAGGAGTTCATAGTGAGCACGAACATGTAGGCGACGACCAGGAGTCCGACCAGCAGCATCCAGGGTATGAGAGCGGTCTTAGTGTCCAGCGCCGAAGGGAAAAGTCCGGGAAGACCGATAGCGTTCAGGTACGTGGACAAGATGGCAAAGCCGAAGAGTGTGGCGGCGCCGCTGAGCATTACACTGACGATTATCCAGTGGTCGACTATGCGTTTTAAATTCTTCTTGATGGCTCCATTGGGAATGGAGAACTGTGAAATCGTCATGCAGGACAGGGGCCTTGGCAGCAATAGATGAAGGGAAGAGCTTCACCTCGCATTACAGAATGGACAGGGGAGTCAGATCATTTGAATCTACCATCCGCGAGCCCAGGATGTTACATGGCAACTCTCAGTTTTTGGGAGCGACGCTTGCGCGGTGACAGGTTGCAGACGGCTCTAGTCCGGATGGATGGGAAGTTTCAGACTTGCCATCCCAGACTTCCGGCAGGGCGAGAACATTCAGGTTCACGGCTAAGGACGTCATTTGAAGGTTTCACAGGAACGATGGAGGACGCAGTCGCAACAGTGGACGCAGGGCACAAGCCTTTCTGCATCGTCGCAGAATGGAGAATTATCGAGGTGGACGTCGACGAAGCATTTCGACAGCTCCTTGGCCGAGATGGTCTCTCGCCGCAGATCGTGCACCTGTCGATGCATCACGCTGGCTGGTGGAGGCATCTACTTGCAGCCCAGCTTCATGGTTGCCGAGGATCTTCGCAAAGGTGATCTGGTTGAGATACTGCCGGCATACCGGTCTGTGGAGCTTTGGATCTATGCGGTCTATCCCAGTCGCAAGCACTTGCATCCGAAGGTGCGTGTCCTGATCAACTTTTTAGCGGAGCGCTTTGCGAGCCCCTCTTGGGAAAGCTGATCTGGCCGGACTCAAGTCCGGCGTAGCTGAGAATGCTTGACCGGGCAATGTATGCCGATCGTTTTCAAACGGTTCTCGACGTCCAGCAGTTCACTGTCGGTGGCCTGTGGATGCACTCGAACCTCGCGAATTGCACGCCCAAAATTGCAATTGAGGACAAGACCCCGGCCTTTTCTGCGGATGACGTCGAGGGCCTGTTCGATTCCTTTCTGGGACATGCCTACCGTCATGTGAGGGCTTTCGTGAGTAAGGTACTCCCCATCATGCCCTCCTAAACTTTCGAAGCCTGTAAGCACTGAATATTTGGAAAGGGCGAAGACGAACCGAAACTCTTCTTCTTCATGCCAATCGTGGTGCTTTACGCGCAGGGGCTCATGCAGAGCGCCTGCTTTGAGTGTGTCATCGTAAGTCACAGGATAGGCAACCATGGCGTGTTCTAGTGGCTCTGGAAACGCGTTCATCAGTGCTTGATCATCGGTGAAAAAAACTACGCCGTCCTTGCCATAGGTTTCCCACATTTTTTCGGACTCTTCAATTCCGAGGTACCAGCAACTGAGCAGGTTTTTCTTGCGATCAACTTGCTGAACGCCAAGCATGAGCTCATCGAGTCCAAGGAGGAGTTCGGGGTCGACCCCCTCCACCGTTTTGCGAATGTGAGCGGATAGGAAGGTATGGTCAGACTTCCCTTCCTCAGTGTCGATTTGATCTTCAGCAGCGCTGAAGTACAACCCCTTGTCAGCGAGCAGCCAGTCAAATTTCTCTTTGGTGAAGTACCGCATGATGTTGGGCACGATGACTTTCCTAGTAATTAGAGCTTGGTCTCGTCCTGGTCTGCACATAGACCAGGGTGCGGCTACGAACTGGTGACGTCAAACGACCTTGCGATGTAGCGGCGAATGAGAGCCTTGGCAACGAAGTCAGAAGGATATTTTATCTAGCCGGCGGTCGAGGCGGAGTGCCCAGTAGTCGCTGTTTCCCAATGACAACGTCGTCTCATGCTCTTTTGCGAAATCGTGGCTGATATCGCTCGAAGCGGTCGCGATGAATTTTTTGAGAGCGTGGTATGGTTCAGAAAGCTGCTCGATTCCCGGATGACCGACGTTCAACGTGCAGATGCCCCTATCATCAATCGTGATGTATTCCTGGCCCGCAGCGCGCATCAAATTGTCCGCCAAGTCCTCGTCCTTAAAGCTGTCGGCTTTCACGCTCTGCTGAAGTCCCATTTCCCTGCACACCACGTAAGACACATGCTTGGGGAGCTTCTTTAGCTGAAGACCAAGGTCATGTTCGAGTTGCTCAAGCTGATCCGCCTCACCCGAATACCACCGCTTGATCGCGGCCACGTCATTTTTGTCTTTGGCTTTTTCCAGCTGGGCAATCAGATTCTTTTGTTTCTCCAGCTCGGCTTCTTGGTCGGCCATGTACTGCTTGGCATCCTTCAACTCACTTACAACCTTTGCATGAGCAGCAGGGGACACCTGATTGTCTTTGGGCAATTTCTTGAGGATTTTTGGCAGGTTGTTTAGAAAACCGTCACGCTTGGCCTCCCATCTCGCGGTATTGTTTCCCTTGAGCCCGAGGGCCGCGTCGAGCTGGTCTCGCAACTCGGAAAGTCGCATAGGGTTATTGATCTGCGTGAGTTGCTTGCCAATGAGTACACCTTTGACGTCCTCATAGGTCAGCGGCTGCACCAGCAGAGGGAACAGCTTGTTAGACATTGCCCAGGTCGCGCCCAGCTCGCAGAGGCAAAATTGGGAGGCGAAGTAGTTCGGGGTAATGAGGGCCACGACAGCTTTAGGGGATTGAATTGCCTGCTTAATGTGCTCGACAAAGTCGGCGCCACTGGGGATCCCCAAACCCTCCAGCGAGGAGCAGAAAATCGTGTCTGGCTGAATACCCATGCCCGTCTGCAACAGATCCACGAAGGCATCCGCGAGAGCCTTGTCTTTGACTGCGTGACTGATGAAAATTTCTTTCGACAATTTCGTACTCGTCCCTGGCGATTGTCTGGCTTGATGCGAGAGCTTGGATGGCGAATCTAGCAAAATCAGATCGAGCTATGTAGCCCTCTGCACAGGTTTCCAAGCTGCGTCTTCGCGGGGACTCACCGCGTGCGAGAGCTCCGGCGTCGGGCGGGGAAATGCATGCAAATATTCTCGCTAGCCCTTCAGATGGCCGTGCGCCGACCGCAGCTCTGTCATCAGTTGCACAACCAGGTCTACGAACCATCGGGTGAAGGGATCAGCGTTCAGCTCAAGTCGCCATGCAACGCCAATGGTGAACTCAGGGGACTTTAGGGGCAGCTCTCTCATTTCCAGGCCAGGAATGTTGCGCTGGTGGTCGGGACATTGCACAGCGCGTTGGTTTCCTTGAGCACCAGCGGCAACGTGGAGAATTTGGTGAGCGTCGTCATCACCTCTCGGGTCAGCCCCATCTCCTGCAGTGGGGCGTCAATCTTGCCGGTACCGTCGCCGCGTAGTGACACGAGAATCTGAGGAGTTCGCGGGTACGTTTCCGTATCCAGCGTGCCGCCGAGCTCTAGCCAGAAACCCTCCAAGGTGCCTGCGTGCGTAACGTCTTGGTCATCGCGATGAGCTGGGGGGCATCTCGGTCGATTTGCCAGCGAGTACCGCAAGCTCTTCGAAATTCCCCCAGTGCTGCGCTGCAGCGCAGCACGTCTCAATCGATCGTTTTGACCGAAAACGCCACAGCGGGCATCTACTGCCGCTATGGCTCATTACCCACTTGCAGATTGGCGGCCCCCGAACTTTCCCATCCTTCCCCAGCGCGTCACTTCATGAGCAAGGGATGGATGATCTGCAATCACCATCCAGATCATCCCCAACGAGACGCCTCTTCCAGCCCCTCAAGGTACCGCTTGAGGTAGGTGTCGCTGCGACAGGCAAAGCCCGCTGCGAGTAACGGCGAGCTGAACTCCTCCAAGGAGTACTCATGCATGAAACGATTGGCCAACTGCGAGTGCCAGGAAAGGCGGCCCACACTGATCTGCCGAAATCTGCTATTCAAGATCGCCTCATTGAGCCCGGCTTCATCAATGCCTCGCGCTTGTACAAAGTACAGATGGCTCAAAAATTCGAAGCGTTCGTAAATCAGTTGGGCATCCTGGACACCTGCGAATGTCGGGCCCCATTTTGCGGCATGTACACTAAAGAGTCGGTTGCAAAGGGGCGTCCTGGCAGTCTTCTGGCCTTCCATTGTTTGCCAGTGCTGATGCAGTCCAGTGCCGGACTCTACGTAGGTCGGGGCCAGCTCGATGCCCATCGATATAGGCAATTCACGCCGGTTGATGAGGGCGGAGTCGAAAAGGCGGTGCAGTTCGCTCAAACGGTTGGCACGGGTAAGCCCCACCCCGTATCCATATAGAGCCAGGGCCGCTGGGTAGCACTTCAAACTGAGCCAGTGGACGTAGCCGGCCTGCTGCTTCTGTGCTTCGGCATACAAACCCTTGACGGTATCCAGCACCATCTGAAACTCGCCACCTATACCCCAGCGGCCAAGCGCCGTAAACAGATGAGCCAAAGGCTCCACGGTGGCCTCGAAGCGTAGTACCCACTCTTCGAATGTCTTGCTCGCCACTGCGCTCGGATCTTCAAAAATCGAAGAAAATTCAGAGATCGTCTGCCGTGCTTGGGTCGTCACCAGGTCATCGAGTTGAATACGATGTTCCGGTCGGGCCATGAACCGCTTGGCCATGGCAATGGTCAGTTCGATGCCCGAAGGATTGGATTGGCGGGACTCATGGACGGTTTCAAGCTTCAGATTCAACGCGCCGAAGAAGGTGTCTGCATCGCTCCCGCTCACGACGGTAGCGCGACGGCTTGTGACCAGTTCATGCGCGCGTTCTGACAAGGTGCCCCGCGAGAGCCAATAAGTAGGGGAGCGTCGAGAGGGCGCACGCAGGAATGCCGCTCGCAGGGCATGATCCCATTCCCCAGACCACCCGGCGATGATCAGGCCAAACTCATCGATGATGCGGTCTAACAGCAGCTTGTACTCGGCGGGGTAATCGCCCAGCTCCACATCCGTATTAAGGATTCGGGCATCTTTGTAGTCGCCGTGAATCTTGAGGATGTAACACTGCGCGTGGGTGAGAGGCTCAGCACCTGCCAGGGTGTCGACGGAGCTCACGATCGTAGGCTCGATGCCGACCTCCCGCAGAGCATTTTCCATCAACCTGTCAAAGTTCGTGGTGACGATAACGCGGACGTGGCCAGCTTTGACCATCGCAGCGATAGCATGATGCGCGAGGGTAGGTACCTTGAGCCCATCCTCCAGCTCCTGAGCGGTCGGCTCAAGAAAGCCCTGAACGATCGCCCTGCGTTCACTCTGGGTGCCGGCCATGGTTTCCAGCAACGTGGAATAATTAGGCTGTTTTCCGCCCGATTGAGCCACATACCAGGCGTGCCAATCTTCTTGTTCCCCCGCCCCTGAGGCGATGCCGGCGCGTTTGACAAGCTCCATGGTGATTTCCCAGCCGGTCGGAATGCCTGCTGCGCGAGACACGCCGGAGCCGAGAAGCACTGCATACACGCCCTTGTTCTCGTACATCGAAAAAGCGAGCTGTGTGGTGGGGTCGCTGGCGGCACTGATCATTCGTTAATCCTCGGATTCCTTGAGTACGCTGGACGTTAAGACGCCCAGCAATGTTTTCCTTTGCAATCTACATTGTACCCAGCGCAGCCGGTGCGCGAAGGGCTGTCTATTCGATCATTTGGCGCCTGGCGGGGTATCTGTCGGCCATGGTAAAAACAGATGAATTGCGATCTGGCCGATCAGGGCCTTGGCCATTGGAAAGGGGGTGTGTGTGGCAAGCAACGACGTTTTTTGGTTCAAGCTTGGCGAAAATATAGTCGCCAGTTTTGATGAAGCCAATCTCGTAGACTTCAACTGGAATGACTACGTGAAATATGACCAGGGTCTTGAGCTCAAACTCAAAGCCAGGAATGTTTCGTACGAAAGGGGTGAAGAACGCGATTTCAAGGAATACTCCGAGATTCCTGTCCGGTTAGTCCACTCGAAAGGCGACGCAATCGCCCTCTCGCCGGGGGGCTGGCGCCCATTGGCTTTTATTCCTAACGGCGCAGTTGTTCTGTTTGACAAAAATGCCCTTGGAACGCTCAACAATCACATTGACAAGGATGGAAACGCTCAACCACATGCCATCAGTGTGGTGGTCGATTTCTTCCAGAACAGGGAAATAACAATCGACCCCAAACCCATCCTGCTTGAGGGTAACAACCGGTTTGACAGGCGACTTCCAACACTTGAAGAGATGCGCACGGAGCTTGGTCACTTCATCACCAAGATGCAGGAACGGGCTCCTAACCTGAAAATCAAGGCGACGGACGACTCGCTTCCTCGGTTGCAACAGGCCAGCGCTGTGTTCTTCCAGGGCCTGGAGGAAATTCTTAAGTTCATCGATGCGGTTTACAAAAAGTGCGAGTCTGGCCACAAACTTCCTCAGAACCTGGAGGGCTTCAAGGAAGTTTTCGGCTTGGCCAAGGCGGTGGGCGTAAAAGGGGTTCATCTGATATTTGCAGCCATCGTCTTCAAAGCGGTAACGGGCGACAAGAACAACCCCATTCTCAAGTTATTGAAGTTCAATAAGCCGAAGTTCATCGAAGAAGGTCTGGCCTTCAATGGTGGTATCCGTCCGGCCAAGTCA
>NZ_ATDK01000555.1 GCF_000444135.1 Pseudomonas avellanae BPIC 631 | reverse complement strand
CTGCTGCTAAGCTTATCCACAATTGCTGGGACAGAAATCAGCAATCCGTCCTGGGTCAATTTTCAATCGGCAGGGTGGGTCAGTTTTCAATCAGCGCCAACAGACCTGATCAAGCCTGGATGCCGGGGTGTTCTTGTCGACGAAACGAGGAGCCTTGCCTGATTCCAACTGATGGCGCCCATAAGTAACGCTGACGCCTCGCGCAATCAAGGCGCGCAGGTAACTGTCTTGAGCTTCCTTTGAAAGGATGCCACGACTGGCGAGCGAGGGTTTCACACCTGAAGTGAAAAAGCTGACGGACGCCAAGGAATTTTCAGGATGCTCGACGCGCAGAATATGCGAGAGCAACGACGGAAGATCGAGCCATTTGTACTTCGTGCCTGCGAGTAGGCCATAAAACAGGTTGTAACCGTCTACAAAGCACGCTGTACGCAAGATTTTCAGTCCTTAGAAACGAAAAAACCGGCGCTAGGCCGGTTTCTTCACCCCAACAGCCAGCGAACTGAATCGCTGCGTACGGGGCTGAGTAGTGCCTTAATGATGCCATAGTTGACGCGGATGTCAACTATGGCAATGAAAGCTGTACATGTCCGGTTGACGTACCGGAGGATAGGTGGGTCAACCGCCCCGGGGTCCGATTACAAACGCTTTCGGCATTTTCACTCGGGTTCTAAACCCATTCAAACACAATAACGGTTTGCTGCTGCATAGATGGACCACTTTTGCGAACGTGCCTCACATCTTGAGTGAGGTCCTCCATGAAGCTGCCACTGCGCCCTTCTCTTTCCCGCGCTGCCATCCTGCAAATACTGACCCTGATCGTCCTGATCGGCATGCTGGTCTACCAACAGTGGCAGATTTTCCACCTCAAGGCCGACTTTGAGTCCGCTGCGAACCTGGAAACCGTAAACGCCATCACCCTACGCATCAACGGCGTGGATGACCGGCTCGATGCCGCCACCCAGTTGAAGTCCGTGACCATCGATGATTTCAGAGCCGGCCAGCAGGCTCTGTCCAACCGCATCGATGCCGTTCAAGCCCTCCTGAAGCAGGTGCAGGAGGCGGCGAAGGACGCGGCCCAGCAGGGTGCCAAAATGGAAGAGGTTGTGGTCATGGGCGCTCGGATCGAGGAGCTGCAGGTAAAACTCCAGGACCTGCGTGCAGCTAAAGCCGCGTCCGCTCAAGTCACCGCTGCGTCCAAGCCGAAGGCTCCAGCCCCCTCCCGCAAATCAACAGCACAAACCAAAGTTCCAGAGCCTCCTCCACCGTTTTCGGTCGTGGGTGTGGAGTATCGCGGAGGGGAACGTTTCTTGTCAGTTGCCCCGCCTGGCAGCACTCAACTGAGCCAACTGAACCTCATACGCCCCGGCGATATGGTCGCAGGGAGCAACTGGCAGCTCAACAGCCTGGATGACTCGCGCGCACTTTTCAGCATCAACGGCTCCCCTCGCATTCTGCCCCTGCGTCCTTAGGGAAGGTCTGAAGT
>NZ_ATDK01000554.1 GCF_000444135.1 Pseudomonas avellanae BPIC 631 | reverse complement strand
GTTACCCATAACCTGCAAGCTAAGCTATTGATAAGATTTGAATTTTCCGTTAGTTGGTGGCTGATTTTTTCGAAAACAGTACACTAGGGCGTCTTCATTTGCAATTTGGTGGAGCCGGGGGGATTTGAACCCCCGTCCGCCAGTACTCCGCTGTCGGTACTACATGCGTAGCCGTGTCTATTAAGTTAACCCTCAGCGACCCGACGGGCAGGGTGCATTGGGCGAGTTGCGTAAGTTTTAGTCGCTTCGTCCACAACGTACTAGGCGACGATCCTGTTCTATATGACAATCATTTTGGGTTTACAGGCATCCCCTGATGATTGCTGGAGCCGAAGCTACCAGAAGTGCGGCTAGGCTGCTTACGCAGCTAGTTGAGCACCGTAGTTTTCGTCATTGGCAACTATAGAAAGTTGCAACAGTGGATTTACGAGTTCTGTTACCAACTCGGCATGCACCTAAAGTTTCATCACCGGCGTCGAATCCAAATCGGCCCCGAGACTGCTTTCGCAGTCGCTGGGGCGCAGTGTACGCCGATTGGCGTGCCACGTCGACCCGTTTGCTGCAATCGATCAGGCAAGCCCGCTGGCTGGCCTGATCGAGGGTGTTATTTGGTGCCTTCGCTGCCCGAACCGGTGTTTTTCAGCGAGGTGATCACCTTGGTGGTGATCTCGATGCATTTTTTCTCATCGTTCTGCGCTTGGGCCGCTTTGGCGTTTTTCTCGGTGGTTTCGAGCATGGTCTTGGTTTCAGGGCTCAGGTTGGTGCCGGAGGAAGCCTGGGCGTTTTCGATCGTTTTGATGTTGGCGCCACACAAGTCATCGGCGGCGAAAACCGGCGAAGCCAACAGGGCGGCGCTGAGGAACAATCCAGTGAGGGCGGTACGCATCATGTGTCTCTCCTTATAACCTGTGGACTCGGTATGGCCGGTCGTTGACGCCGTCGCCCGAGGGTTTGAAAGCCCGTTCATTTTCAGGGCCTAAAGGATTGACTGTGCTGTCACGCAGGCGTTCTATTTTATTTTTGCACAGATGCGAAAAAGCCACATTGGGCAGTTAAGGCACCAAAGTGGGGCGATCTTCGCGTTGAGGGTGTGATTATGCGGGGTAGGAAGGGGAGGCGAAATGATTGAAGCGGCGCAGCGCCAAATGCCTGATTCAAGGCATTTGGCGCTCGCAAAGGGCTAGTCGTCCTTGCCCTTGGTGCGCACGGCGCGCTGCAGCTCACGGTCCGAATCGCGTTCGCGTTCGGTGTGGCGCTTGTCGTATTCCTTTTTACCCTTACCCAAAGCAATTTCGCACTTGATCAAGTGCTGCTTCCAGTAAATGGAAAGGGCGACGCAGGCGTAGCCTTTTTGCTGAACCGAGCTGGTGAGCTTTTCGAGCTCGCGCTGGTTCAGGAGCAGTTTACGGGTGCGTGTCGGGTCAGCGATGACGTGCGTGCTGGCAGTCTTGAGAGGCGTGATGTGGCAACCCATCAACCAGGCCTCGCCGTCCTTGAGCAGCACGTAACTGTCAACCAGCTGTACCTTGGTGGCACGCAGGCTTTTTACTTCCCAGCCAGACAGGACCAGACCGGCCTCGAACTTGTGTTCGATGAAGTAATCGTGGCGCGCCTTTTTGTTCTGCGCGATGGTCCCTGTAGGGTGTTTCTTGAGCTTAGCCATAGGGGGCGCATTATAGGGAGTTGCATCAATGTCGGCTACGGGAAAGCGTGTGCTTGAGCACAAAGGTTGAATCCCGGACAATGCGCGATCTTTTTTGGCTGGGCGTTTCAATAATGTCGACGGACAAGGTTTCGGTCCACGGTAGCTGGGCAAGTCGCTGGGTGTTCATCCTGGCTGCCACCGGCTCTGCCGTGGGGCTGGGCAGTATCTGGAAATTCCCGTACATGGTCGGTGCCTATGGCGGCGGCGCATTTGTACTGGTATTTCTGGCCTGCATCGCGTTGATCGGCATTCCGGTGATGATCGCCGAGACGCTGATTGGTCGTCGTTCGCGGCTCAGTCCTGCGAATGCGCTCAGGACGCTGGCGGTGGAGGCGGGGCATTCGGCGCGTTGGTCGTGGGGTGCTTTTGCCGGGATGATCACGGCGCTGCTGATTCTCTCCTTTTATAGCGTGGTGGGCGGCTGGTCGCTGGATTACATCATCGACATGGGGCGTGGCGATTTTCAGGGCGTGACGGCGGATCAGGTCGGTGCGTATTTCGGCGCGATGATTGCCGACCCTTGGCGGCTGATCTTGTGGCACACGGTCTTTATGCTGCTATCGGCTGTGGTCATCGGCAAAGGTGTCGAGGCAGGGCTGGAGCGCAGCCTGCGGGTCATGATGCCGATGCTGTTCCTGCTGATGCTGGCGCTGTTGGGCTATAGCCTGACCACCGGGCACTTCATGGAAGGCGTGCATTTTATGTTCGACTTCAACCCTGACAAGGTGCTGGACGGTTTGCTGCCAGCAATGGGGCACGCCTTCTTCTCGTTGAGCGTCGGCGTTGGCTCGATCATGGTTTACGGCGCGTACATGACCAAAGGCGCCTCCATCAGCACGACGGTCGTGTGCATCGCATTGCTCGATACGTTTGTTTCGCTGCTGGCCGGCTTGGCGTTGTTCCCGATTGTCTTTGCCGCAGGGCTGAGCCCGAGCGAGGGGCCGGGGCTGATGTTTGTCGCGCTGCCGTTTGCATTTGGTAACGTTGCGTTCGGGCAGTTGATGGGCGTGGTGTTCTTTGTGCTGGTCGCGGTTGCGGCCTGGAGCTCTGCTATTTCGCTGCTGGAGCCGATGGTTGCGTACCTGGTCGAGCGCACCCGTATTCGCCGTGCCTGGGTGACGTTCTGGCTGGCATTTACCTGCTGGTTTGTCGGTCTGGGAACGGTGTTCTCGTTCAATATCTGGCAAAAAGCCAAGTTTTTCGTGAACGATGGAGGCGTATTCCACCTCTATCAATGGGGCGCATCGAATGGCCTGGACTTCTTTGGAGTCATTGATTTCTTCACCTCGCGGGTTATGTTGCCGCTGGGTGGGTTGTGTTTTGTAGTATTCGCTGGTTGGGTGATGGGCCGTGAGGCGGTGCGCGACGAATTGTCGATTCGCAGTCCGCTGCTCTTCAACCTGACGTTCTTTTTGATGCGCTACGTGGCGCCGCTCGGCATTCTTGTGGTGTTTGCCGCTCAGCTCTGGAAATGACGCTCACATGACTACGCACATACAACGCTCTGCTTTACTGCCGTACCCGGCCGGTTTCCTTTATGACCTGGTCAATGACGTGGCTCGTTATCCCGAGTTTCTGCCGTGGTGCTCTTCCGCTACCGTGCTTGACGCCAGCGAGTCGCAAATGCGCGCCAGCCTGGAGATCGCCAAGGGCGGTCTGAGTCAGAAGTTCATGACGCGCAATACGCTGGTCCCCGGCGAATCGATTGTGATGGATCTGGTCGAGGGGCCCTTCGAGCAGTTTCATGGCGTCTGGACGTTCAAGCCGCTGGGTGAAAAAGCCTGCAAGATCAGCCTGGATTTGTCTTTCGATTACGCCGGAACGATTGTGCGCGCCACGTTGGGGCCGTTGTTCAATCAAGCGGCCAACACGCTGGTGGACGCATTCTGCCAACGAGCGAAAGAGCTGCATGGCTGAGGTGTCGATCCAGATCGAAGTGGTGTATGCCACGGTTCAGCATCAGGTGTTGATGACGGTCGATGTGCCGGCAGGCTCGTCGGTACGTCAGGCGCTGGCGCTGTGTGGCATGGATCGGGAGTTTCCCGAGCTGGATCTGGCGCAGTGCCCTGTGGGTATTTTCGGCAAGGTGGTCGCTGACCCTGCAGCGCGAGTGCTGGAGGCGGGTGAGCGAATCGAGATTTATCGCCCCTTGCTGGCTGACCCGATGGAAATCAGGCGTCTGCGCGCTGCCAAAGCGCGTGAGAAAAGAACGCTGCCGGGCTGAACACCGGCTGAATGAAATACACAAAAAAGCCCGGCGTGCCGCAATGCTGTTCACTTA
>NZ_ATDK01000553.1 GCF_000444135.1 Pseudomonas avellanae BPIC 631 | reverse complement strand
CTACACGACGCTCTTCCGATCTCGAGAATCAGTTGTTAGAATCAATAGGTCTGCAAACGGTTCATTTGAAAAAAAGGAAATCCCCATTATTGGATGACTATTATACTTCTCAAAAATCAAAATTCTTGATCAATGAAGGAACAATATTACCATTTTTGTTCAATAAGATACCAAACCAAGACAATTGGCTGAATCCTGTGAAAT
>NZ_ATDK01000552.1 GCF_000444135.1 Pseudomonas avellanae BPIC 631 | reverse complement strand
TGTTTTCGAAAAAATCAGCCACCAACTAACGGAAAATTCAAATCTTATCAATAGCTTAGCTTGCAGGTTATGGGTAACTTATTTCGAAAACAGTACACTAGATTGACTCCAAGAGTATGACTTTGAGACGGCTCCCTTAGCATCGACGCACTTCTGAGTAGTAGATTTACACTCACCAGCAGACTCAGAATATTCGGTTCCATTAGGGCAAGAATCACCAGTTGAAGAGACAGTAGTTCCGGGATAACCGGTACCACCATCAGAATAAGTAACAGTACCATTACACTGATATGCAGGAAATCCATTTTGATATCCGGTAAAAGAGACACCATCTACAGTTCTAGGGAAACTCTGAAAAAG
>NZ_ATDK01000551.1 GCF_000444135.1 Pseudomonas avellanae BPIC 631 | reverse complement strand
CTTAGCTTGCAGGTTATGGGTAACTTATTTTGAAAACAGTACACTAGCGATCGCACTTTTTACTCCCTCACCGACAGACTTCCAGTACAACGTCTTTAGAACTATTTTGGCCTTGGCAGGGGCAGGTATCGGTGCCGTAATCCCCGGTTTTATGGAGGTTCGCTTTCAGAGTTGGCTGCGCGCTGGTGGTGCCCTTGCTGTTTTCGCAGTGCTATATTTCTTCAGCCCGGCAAACCTTGTTGTCCAAGCAGCAGCTCCGTAACGCCGTCCAGTGAGAAAAAGTCACTGAACCGGATGGGAAGGATAGAATTTCAAATCAAGGCAGCATAACTCCCCAATTCTCTAACCTCCACCTAAGGACAGCAGATGATCACGAAGATCAAAATCCAGGGCTATCGGATCTACGGCGACTTCACGCTGCTGCCAAACAAGGATCTCAATATTCGTATCCGTCCGGCCAAGTC
>NZ_ATDK01000550.1 GCF_000444135.1 Pseudomonas avellanae BPIC 631 | reverse complement strand
CTGCTAAGCTTATCCACAATTGCTGGGACAGAAATCAGCAATCCGTCCTGGGTCAATTTTCAATCGGCAGGGTGGGTCAGTTTTCAATCAGCGCCAACACGTGTTGATGGCCAGGAAGAATGGATCTGTATTTGTTCAGGTGAGAGATTCTGGCGGGAATGTTGTGTATGTGACAGTCACCGTTCAGGGTATCTCCACGCTGGAGTACCTGAATTTCACTGGCTATCTAGCGGCCCAGCAGCTTGCCGACGCCAGAGGTCTTGTCATTCCTAGTCTGCTTTACTGGCAAGCGCTCCGTAAGGAAGGCGGTGATAAGTTGGATATCGATTTTCCGGTATCGACTGATGGTCTTACACGGCCGCGAAATGTCTGGACAAGTGATAGATCTGGTCTTTTAAACAGAAAGTCCTATTACCCAGACACTGGCCAAGATAAAGATGAGGTCGATCTACCCGTGACAGGGGGCGGAGGATCGGCCCACGGCTACGGCATAAAGCCATAAGCTGAATGTGTCTGCCGTAGGCGTGGTTTGCTCAATTGATATGTAGGTGCAACCCACAACGCAAAAAACCGAGCCATTGGCTCGGTTTTTTTCAATTGGTGCCCAGAAGAAGA
>NZ_ATDK01000549.1 GCF_000444135.1 Pseudomonas avellanae BPIC 631 | reverse complement strand
CAATCCCGGTCGAAAAACGCGATGATTGCAGGTCGAGGCCATTTCGATTGCAGGTCGTTACAAATAGGGAAGGTAAAATCCTGTCAGGATGGGAATGCTGTGACTGAGAGCCCTCCGCCTCTAATGGCTGACTGCCACTCATTAGGGGAGTTGTAATGCTGTTTTGAATAGATTTCAGGGGATACATAGCTGTTTGAGCTACCTCGGATGAGTTGATGGCTGAGTTAAGGAATTGGATCCTAATACGTGGTCTTAAATGCTTGTGGGGTTCCGAAGAATCAG
>NZ_ATDK01000548.1 GCF_000444135.1 Pseudomonas avellanae BPIC 631 | reverse complement strand
CCTGCACTCGCAACGTAAAAATAGTCTGCTCAAGCGAGTCTGTCCCCCATTAATGACAAGCTCCCACGCCCCCGTAGGCCTAGCGCCTGAGCGTGCATATGAGCGCGCCGGGGCATGTGTACACGTCATGCACGCACGCGCTTGCGCCACTGTAGGTTGACGTTCTGCCGCTGTGCTTGATCACTACCGCAATACCCGGCTCAAAAGGTACACCCTGT
>NZ_ATDK01000547.1 GCF_000444135.1 Pseudomonas avellanae BPIC 631 | reverse complement strand
CTGCGGCCTCGCGTTTGAATTCAATGGAAAAGGTACGGCGTTGTTTGGTCATCAGACACCTCTATATCTGGCGATATTCTCGCCTAAATGAGTGTCCGGAATCATTAGACCACTACAGGTTCGTCATAGCGACCTTTGTCCACCCATTCCGTGAGTTGTAGCAGGCCCGGCTTTTCATCCACCGGAGGCTGCGGATCGACCTGCATCACGCTTCGCAGCACGCTGTTGCTCGGCTCACCGTAGGTCATGGCAAGGGGCCGGGATGCAATCAGACGCCCTTGGGCATCTTTACCGATCACCCGAATATTTTCACGTCGGACCGTACTCAACACCTGCGGACTGTGCGTGGTGACAATAAACTGCATGGCGGGAAAAGCCGCACGTAATGAACCTACTATCGTCTGTTGCCAGAAGGGATGCAGGAACATATCCACTTCATCAATCAAGGCGATACCTGGCGTTTGCAAGGGTGCCCGCTCGCCGAGGTGCGGGTTGAGTTTGCAGGCACGAAAAGCGAGGTCCGCAACCATGGCGATCGTGTTACGCAGACCATCGCTAAGCATTTCGACAGGTAAAATCCCCTGGTCCGGGTGGTGCATGACCAGTTGTTGTTGATGACTGGCACTGTATTCCAGTCTGTGCCAGCCCGTAGGAGCCTTTATCAACCTGTCGATGGCTTCTTTGACAGCTGAGATGATTTTCTCAAAGCGCTGCCCGGTATCGGACACTTCTTCACCGCGCTCCAGAGCGATCAACTGAGCTTCACGGTAGCTGCGGTACATCCAGATGTACCATGCAGTGAAGGTCTTGAAGCTGGATGAATAAGACAGGCAATTGAGGTATGCGGACGTTCTGGAGTACTCACTTTTATCGAGTGTTGTCTGAGCCGCTGCCGAACTGAAGCGTCCCTCGAACCATAGCCTGGAAGTGCCCAGGTAAGTCATCATTGGCAGAGTGACATGTGCATCGCTTCGCACACTGTCCTGAAGCGACTTACCATACAAAGTCAACGCTTTCGATCCAGCATCGCCAATGGTGTTAGTGGATTTTTTCAAGCTGACGCGCTGCTGCAGCCAGCTACTTTCAACGGCGCTTTCCCACCAGACACCCTTTGCCTCGATAACGCTGGGTACCTGCGACTCCATATTGCCACTGCCGAATTGGGCCAGTCGCACATCTTCAATCTGGATAGTGGCGGATTTTCCTGTCTGGCCACCAAGATCAAAACCCTTGACGAAAGGCCACAGTGCAACTCGGGCGGCATCAAGAATGGTGGTTTTTCCGCCTCCGTTGGAGGCGATAAGTATGGTCAGATGCGGATCGAAGTCGATCTCGAATTCACCGAAGCAGCGATAGTTCTGCATTCGCAGTGTGTCGAGCCTCACAGTATTTTCTCCGGTTTCGTCATCTGGCCAAGCATATGGAAAACACCTTCCGTTGCAGTTGGGACAGCATACTAAATGCAAACCATAAAAAGGCGACACAAAGAGCGTAGCCATGAGTTTCGTATCTGGTGGCAACCCCGCTTCCATCCAGCCTGCGCTTGCCAGGACGTACCCCCCCCCCCCCGGAAAAATAACAACCC
>NZ_ATDK01000546.1 GCF_000444135.1 Pseudomonas avellanae BPIC 631 | reverse complement strand
TTTTCGAAATAAGTTACCCATAACCTGCAAGCTAAGCTATTGATAAGATTTGAATTTTCCGTTAGTTGGTGGCTGATTTTTTCGAAAACAGTACACTAGTAGGGCGTAACAAGAATGGTTTTTACAATATCTGCTACCCATCGGCTTCAGAAGAAAATTCTTAATGAACTTTATGCTCACGGACGCCAAATTGCTCGACAAGTGCCCATTGGTCTTAACCGACTAACGTTGCG
>NZ_ATDK01000545.1 GCF_000444135.1 Pseudomonas avellanae BPIC 631 | reverse complement strand
GTCAGGTTGAGGTCATAGAAGTTGACGGCGATCCGTCAGGAAATACAGAAAACCGTCCTAGTCTGACAGGGGGCTGGTGAGTGGCCTGACGCCGGGTTGAGGTGTAGCCCAACCTTACGGAGCGGTTGATGGCCAACCTTCGATGGCTGGCAACTCGCAGACTGGAATACACTCGAAAAACCTTAGCGTACTATTTTTTCCGAATTATGTAGGCCCCCCTGAGGTTCCTTTCTTGCATGTCAAGAAAAAAGTGTTGCTGGCTTCGACTTAGCTCTCACTGGCATGGGAACGCTTGTTTAAAGGCCATTGAGGTTAAAACCATCGCGTCCTCATTCAGTCTTTCAGGATGGGTGTCGAGGTATCGTTGAACCACCTTTACAGCCTGAAAGCTGGTAAAGCCATGATCAGGAAAACAGACATCCACTCTATCAGGGCTAAGTACCTTAGCTATGTGGATTCCGTCTATCATTCCATTTACGTACCCCGCACACACACCTGATGCAAAATACTTGGATGGCGGTGTCGGATCTGTAGTGGTCTAATGATTCCGGACACTCATTTAGGCGAGAATATCGCCAGATATAGAGGTGTCTGATGACCAAACAACGCCGTACCTTTTCCATTGAATTCAAACGCGAGGCCGCAG
>NZ_ATDK01000544.1 GCF_000444135.1 Pseudomonas avellanae BPIC 631 | reverse complement strand
TTTTCGAAATAAGTTACCCATAACCTGCAAGCTAAGCTATTGATAAGATTTGAATTTTCCGTTAGTTGGTGGCTGATTTTTTCGAAAACAGTACACTAGATGCTCTGATCAACTTGCCGCGCTATCGAGCTGTTGGAGGATTACGGGGTGGAAACTGAGCAAGGCTTGGTCAAGGCCCCCAAGGGTATTCTGACCCGTAGCACGGTGAACGAATACCTAAGCCGCTGGCTCCTGAATCAGTC
>NZ_ATDK01000543.1 GCF_000444135.1 Pseudomonas avellanae BPIC 631 | reverse complement strand
AAAAGTGAGCAGAAGCAGTTGAACACCTGGGTCAGTTTTCAGTCGGCAGAACAGCCTCTACTGGGTCAGTTTTCGGTCAGCGACAACAGGCCTTTACGCTGCTGAGGAAATGCTCGACCAAATGCTCGGCGACCTGCTCCATACGGTCACCGGCCTGACGCCAGCGGCGCAGCAGCTCACGCTTTAACTCGTGCTGGCGAACTTCACTCTGGTCGGCGAACTGCTTTTTGAACGCGGCATCCAGATCAGCATTAGCCGAAAGCGCCACCCAGGCATCCTGGTATTTGATCGGCAGGGTTGCGCCATCCGCTACCGCTTCATGCAGGCGATATTCGTCGATGTACTCGCCACCGCCAAACTCTCCCAGCGTGTGTTTGTCCTCTTGCAGCAACGGTGTGCCGGTGAAGGCAATGAACTTCGCATTGGGCAAACTGGCGCGCATAAAAGCTGCGAGGAAGTCGTACTGGCTACGGTGAGCTTCATCGACCGCGGCGCAGTTAATCTGAGCCGAAAAAGGCGCTGATTGCGAGCACGGCTGTTTTTGATTGCAAGCCGCTACACATAGACCTTTGGCAGGTAC
>NZ_ATDK01000542.1 GCF_000444135.1 Pseudomonas avellanae BPIC 631 | reverse complement strand
CTGACCTGGTCAAGCTTGGGGCCTGTGGCCCACGGCTTGACGGTCAACTCCACCGCGCTCGCCAGTTCGCCCAGTTCGTACACGTGGCTATGAAATTCGGTCGTCTCCCACCAGGGATGGCCAGGTGTTTTGGCAACCGGGCCACCGTGGTAGTCCACGTCCGCGTCGAGGCGAGCGGCAAACGCGGCATAGATCGCCTTCATGTACTGAATCGGCTTGGTCCGTGCATTCTCAGTAGTGCACACGGACGGCACGGCATAGAACAACTGGGAATG
>NZ_ATDK01000541.1 GCF_000444135.1 Pseudomonas avellanae BPIC 631 | reverse complement strand
GGCATTGCAGGCTCGTATTGGTGTTGTGTGAGAACTCCAACAATACGGGCCTGTTCTCATAGGGATCAATAGGTTACGTCGAAACGGGAACAGACCCTAGTGATCGGTGCTGGCTGGCTCCTGAAAGAATTGGGAGCACAGCATCAAGCTTCAATTGCCGGCTTGGAATGTGGGGTTCATGAGGCGCTTACGATCAATGAGGTGCGACCCATACGGGATTCCACAAAGCATCGAGCATAAGTTCGTCTACATTGGTGCGTCCTCAGTGGCCAACTGCTCCCAGCAGCTTTGGCTAACCGATCAAATGCATAATTGGATGCCTGCCCGCTAAGGGCTTCAACATATTGTTTCTGAAGTCTTCCGCCCGGAGCATGCCGTCCAAGAAACAGCTTTTTCGAGTCCCTTCTCGCCTTTTCCAGCCGGAGCAGGTGTTCGGCGGGGTCATCTGGATCGGTAACTTTTTCAAGAAGCCTGATCTCTTGATCTAGTGTACTGTTTTCGAAATAAGTTACCCATAACCTGCAAGCTAAGCTATTGATAAGATTTGAATTTTCCGTTAGTTGGTGGCTGATTTTTTCGAAAACA
>NZ_ATDK01000540.1 GCF_000444135.1 Pseudomonas avellanae BPIC 631 | reverse complement strand
ATCGACCTCTTTTTTCGAAGTGAAGAGGTCGTCGTGGAGCGTTTATCCATGCGTAAAATCCGAGAGGTACTACGCCTAAAGTTCGACGCCGGCCTGTCCGTGCGCAAGATCGCCGCCAGCTTGTCCATCGGCCATTCAAGTGCGGGGGATTATCTTTGCCGGTTCGCCGCCAGTGGGCTTCAGTGGCCCATCGATATTTCTGACGCGGAGTTGAATCGACGGCTGTTTCCACCGCTAG
>NZ_ATDK01000539.1 GCF_000444135.1 Pseudomonas avellanae BPIC 631 | reverse complement strand
GCTTATCCACAATTGCTGGGACAGAAATCAGCAATCCGTCCTGGGTCAATTTTCAATCGGCAGGGTGGGTCAGTTTTCAATCAGCGCCAACAGGCAGTTCAAGGCCTGTGTCTCGAAAGCTCCTTGCAAAAAGCTATTTTGGTAGGCATTTTGCCAGCAAGGACGTTGGCCTTAACGGGCTGAGGATGCCGTTGACGCTTATGCCGGTAAAAAACATCGCATGTTATGCCATGGATCTCGTTCGGTTATCGATGATGAAGACGATCTCGCTCGTGAGATCGGAGACCTAGCTCTCGGGCAGTCAAGCCAAGGCTTCTTCAGTGAGGCGGTATGCGGTCGTAAGAGGGCCGCTCACCGGGCGCGATCTTTATGCTAGTGTACTGTTTTCGAAATAAGTTACCCATAACCTGCAAGCTAAGCTATTGATAAGATTTGAATTTTCCGTTAGTTGGTGGCTGATTTTTTCGAAAACA
>NZ_ATDK01000538.1 GCF_000444135.1 Pseudomonas avellanae BPIC 631 | reverse complement strand
GATTATCGAAATGATGACGGAAATGATGTCCAAGCATCATGAGAGTCCATCCCTAACTCAATAGCCGGGTGTTGCACTCAGCCTCTGAAACCGCCCCGTTATGAGTCATGACTCGCAGATGCTGGAAACCGTGCCGTGGCAAGAAGGCTATTATGCCGGCATTGTTTTTGGGTATGACTCGCGAGATGAAGAGCATCCTTATGAAGGGCGGGAGGCCGCCGCCTGGGAAAAAGGACGAGTTCAGGGGCTAGCTGACATCTACAAGATGGAGTAAGGGCTACCGCGCCCAGCGGCTTGGTGGCTGCTGCTAACCAGGGTGACAAGTCACCCTGTCTGTTGTCGCTGACCGAAAACTGACCCAGTAGAGGCTGTTCTGCCGACTGAAAACTGACCCAGGTGTTCAACTGCTTCTGCTCACTTTTTGAGCAGGAGA
>NZ_ATDK01000537.1 GCF_000444135.1 Pseudomonas avellanae BPIC 631 | reverse complement strand
CATAGCAATGGCCTGCGCTTTTCTGTGGCTACCAATGTGAAACGGGAACAGACCCTAGGCCTGAGATCCTCTGCATGGAGAGATTGCTATTGTAAAGCCTGCACCGAAACCATAGCTGTAGCTGTAGCTGTAGCTGTAGCTGTAGCTGTAGCTGTAGCTGTAGCTGTGAAGGGCTGAAATCATGTGAGCGATCTTAACTCAGCTAAATAGTCATTTAGTTGAGTTATGCTTTTTAGTGATTAAAAGGACTGTACATCGAGGCCGGCATGTAATCCAGAGGTACGCATAATGTATATTATGTTAAATTGTATCTGTTTGTAACCGACCTGACCTGTCAGCATTTTCTTGAGGCAGTAAGGTGAAGATTCAGCTCGTCCAGAACTCCTTGTCGCGTACGCCCCTACTTTCACTGCTCCACCAGACAACCTAACGCTCAGGATTTCGCATGACCACTCCTTACTACCCAAGCCGTAAAGCATTTATCGAATCTTTAGGAGCCACATGTAAAAACTGGACTTGGAGCTGGTCGTTTGTGAGTCACCAAGAGCGCAAGGTCATATTCGGCGCTTGGGATATTCATATAAATGACGACCGTACACTCATACTTTGCGAGAGTTGGGAAAATGAGAATGGTCGCCGCAACAATGGCTACGCGCAGAGCGTCGAGCATCTCAGGTTAGTCGCCGAGCAGGGATACGAGCTTCATACATTCAACATTACGCACTCGGACGAACGCCAGGACGAGGACGGCGCAGGCCCTGCAAAGATCAAAGACTTTGAACGATTTATCACTCGCAAGTGGCTGCTTCAGCAGAAAGGTCAATGGCACGCATGTGAAGAGTCTCCGATGCCTGAAGTCCCCGAAGAGGTCAATCAGCCAGAGCTCTACCTAGTGTACTGTTTTCGAAAAAACCAGCTACTAACTAACGTAAAATTCAAATTTTATCAATAACTTAGGTTGCAGGACACGGGTAAATTATTTCGCAAACAGTAC
>NZ_ATDK01000536.1 GCF_000444135.1 Pseudomonas avellanae BPIC 631 | reverse complement strand
ATCAGTCATTATCTGATGCATCGCTACAACTGGATTCGGCCACACCAGTTCAATGATGGACTGGCGCCCGCTCAGTACGAGAAAAACCTTAACGTCGTGTCCGGGATGAGTTGACCACTACACTGTACGTCGCGACGCTGCGCGGCAACCGCAAGGCGTTGATCAAGGATGAGCAGGTGCAGGGGCTGATCGGCCTGTTGCTGATTACCTGGCTGGTGATGACCGTGTGGTACGCCAATACCACTGACTTGCCGTGGACCGAAGCGCTGCGTCATGTGGCGCTGAACGTGACGTCGGTGGTAACCACTACGGGCTTTGCACTGGGTGACTACAGCCTGTGGGGCAATTTCTCGCTGATGCTGTTCTTTTATCTGGGTTTCATCGGTGGCTGTTCCGGTTCGACGGCAGGCGGGGTGAAGATTTTCCGCTTTCAGGTCGCTTATATTCTGCTCAAGACCAACCTTAATCAGTTGATTCACCCACGCGCGGTGATGAAGCAGAAGTACAACGGGCATCGACTGGACGACGAAATTGTTCGCTCGATTCTGACCTTTTCGTTCTTTTTCACGATCACCATCTGCTTGATTGCGTTGATGCTGTCGCTGCTCGGGCTGGACTGGATGACTGCGCTGACGGGTGCGGCGAGCACTGTGTCTGGCGTGGGTCCCGGGCTGGGCGAGGTCATTGGCCCGGCGGGTAACTTCTCCACCCTGCCGGATGCTGCCAAGTGGATTCTGTCCGGCGGTATGCTGCTCGGCCGTCTGGAGATCATTACTGTGCTGGTGCTGTGTGTGCCGGCGTTCTGGCGGCATTGAGGCCGGGCAGCGCTCATCGTGATACACATGTTTTGAAGAGCCCAAAAATCGGGGCTGAAACTGCAGTATCTAGCTGGCCAGAAATGTCTGTGGGAGTGAGCTTGCTCACGAAGACGGTATTTCATACGATGCATTTTCTGCGATTATGCCGGCCTTTTCGCGGACAAGTCCGCTCCCACATTCATCCTCGATTATGATTATCGTGCCGATGCTCCGCGTCGGCATGCAGTTCTGGACGCTCTGCGTCCATCTCGTGACGCTCTGCGTCACACAGCGGTTCGGCGATTTCAGTTGGATATGTTTACGG
>NZ_ATDK01000535.1 GCF_000444135.1 Pseudomonas avellanae BPIC 631 | reverse complement strand
GATTACGAAGCCTTGCTGCCGTGGAACTGCTCGCCAGAGATGCCTCGCTAAACCAGATCCTCATTTTTTGCTAGGTGGGGTTTGTGGCGCGGATACTTTCAAAGCGACTCACAGCGGTTCCAGAATTCAGGTTTTTCGGCAACTGGCCGGTTTGACCAGTGCATGGATGCGACTAAACCTAACGTGTAAGCGCGTGCCGAATCCACCTTGTCTGGCGTGTGGAATGCAGTTCGGGGCGCTCTGCGTGGCAAAAAGAGGACGCAGAGCGTCCGGAAAGGCATGCGACGCAGAGCGTCGCACGATAGAAATGCGGTTCGCGACGCGCAGAGCCGTGGGAGCGGACTTGTCCGCGAAAGGGCGCTCCGCGTCCGCAAAAGAGGACGCAGAGCGTC
>NZ_ATDK01000534.1 GCF_000444135.1 Pseudomonas avellanae BPIC 631 | reverse complement strand
TACTCAACGTCGGAAAAGCTCATTTGGCTCATGGGCGGCTCGGATCAGGTGGTCAGGCGATTTTCGCATATTTGAGACTTGTTCGGAGGTTCCCTAAGCCACGCCTTCGCGCTGAGTAATCCAGTGCTGTGAGCAGATGCAGACCCTGCTCAATTTTATACGAGATAGACTGCTGGGAAGTCGCGTGATCCACTGCGATGTAAAGTGAGTGGAGGCCTGGCAGAGCCCCACTAGTGTACTGTTTTCGAAATAAGTTACCCATAACCTGCAAGCTAAGCTATTGATAAGATTTGAATTTTCCGTTAGTTGGTGGCTGATTTTTTCGAAAACA
>NZ_ATDK01000533.1 GCF_000444135.1 Pseudomonas avellanae BPIC 631 | reverse complement strand
GTCCAAGCCGTTATAAAAAGCATGGCGAGAAAAGTTTGATCGCACGGGTCTATCGCAAAATCGAGTTCACGAAAGCCCAGTTGCGGGCGTAGGTTGAACATCCATTTCGCGTGATCAAGCGCCAGTTTGGTTATACGAAAGTCCGGTTTCACGGGCTGGCTAAGAACACCGTGCAACAGGCCACACTGTGTGGCTTTGTCGAACCTTTGGATGGTGCGGAAACGGCTGCTGGCGATGGGAGAGGTGCGCCTGTAATGCGGAAAACGCCTTGGAAAGGTGCTGTTTTAAGGAAACTCGATGAGTTTAAAGCAGGAGAAATCTGATTATCTTATCGGGCGAGTTTTTTTGAACATCAGGCAACGAGGGCATCAAGAATCGATGCCTACTTCAGGGCTTCCCTAGTGTACCGTCTCAAAATTAACTTCTCTCATGCCTGCGTGCTCATTGCCGCGCGGGCTCGCTGTATTTTGTTCAAAATATCTTCTCCCTTAGCGTTCCAAACG
>NZ_ATDK01000532.1 GCF_000444135.1 Pseudomonas avellanae BPIC 631 | reverse complement strand
ATCAGCCACCAACTAACGGAAAATTCAAATCTTATCAATAGCTTAGCTTGCAGGTTATGGGTAACTTATTTCGAAAACAGTACACTAGTAATTCATCACCCAGCCAGCCGTCAAATTGATACTCAAGTCGACTGACTTTTGGCGGCCAACTCTCGGTGTCGATTACTGTCTGTTCCCCAAGACTGCCGGCGACTTCGGGCTCTATGTGGTAATAATTCATAAGGGGCTCTGTTGATTCACTGTTAAATGGTTGGCCATGGCATAAAGTATATATTGACTTCGGCTCGATTTGGTTTTAAGTCGATGTGGATTGCAAGTATCGCTCAATTAACTATTCTAATATGCTTTCGTTGGAGTCCGAGTTTTCTAGAAAAATACCCATCCATGCGTCCATTGTGGGCCAAGTATCAATATCTACATCTGGGCAGTCTTGTTTTTCGTGCCACCACATATAGCTCACGGGCGGAGAACTGTTTTTGTCAACTGCCATGTAGTCTCCAGCGCCACTGGAGAAAAAGGCAGTTAGCTCAGGTCCGGTTGGGCAAACGTCGTCACACAGGTCATGTATGTTTACGAAATCTTGTACGCGAGAGGGGCCCATTGAATGGTCGATGTAAAAGGCGGTTTCAGAGGCTGAGTGCAACACCCGGCTATTGAGTTAGGGATGGACTCTCATGATGCTTGGACATCATTTCCGTCATCATTTCGATAGGGCATCTGTA
>NZ_ATDK01000531.1 GCF_000444135.1 Pseudomonas avellanae BPIC 631 | reverse complement strand
GATACTGGTCAAGATGAACGATGCGACAGCCACCTCTGCAGTCGAAGGTTTCAGCGCGGCCCTTAATCGCATGCCAGTGGCTGCTCGTAAAACACTGACCTACGCCTGGTCGCCCTTGGGCTCGCCACGTTCTGGAATGCCCAGTGTGATGGCCACCGTCTCCACAAACGCAACGCGCTCCGACTCCGGCACGGTGTCCAGCTGGGTGGCCAGCGCCTGGCTCACCTGCTCAGCCGTTTTGCCTTCGCCGTACAGCGCCTCGATCGGCACCGTAACGCCCATGCGATCCGCCTGGTCGCGCACGTCCCGCGTGGAATCGTTTACGTGCCGGGTAAGGTCGTTGGCAGGTCCAATGCTTAGGCCGTCACGTTCAATCTCCAGCTCTGCGCGGCGAGCCGCCAAGCTTTGGTTCATGGCCTTGTCGGTGAAATGTACGTCCAAACCGTTCTTGGCCACCGCCTCGATCACCAGCTTTTTGAACTCAGCAGTGCCGTTGATCGTCAGTGTGCTGCCGAACCTCTCCCGGGCCAGCTGGAGGGCTACGTGTAACGACCTGCAATCGAAATGGCCTCGACCTGCAATCATCGCGTTTTTCGACCGGGATTGATTGCGTCTATCCGGCACCGCGAACCAGCATTGACTGCA
>NZ_ATDK01000530.1 GCF_000444135.1 Pseudomonas avellanae BPIC 631 | reverse complement strand
ATGTCCAAGCATCATGAGAGTCCATCCCTAACTCAATAGCCGGGTGTTGCACTCAGCCTCTGAAACCGCCCGGTATAATCCAGGGCATGATTTCCATGCCCGAAAACCTTCCCGATGACCTGACTGCACTCAAGCAATTACTTGCTCAGATGAAGTCCAAGATCGTTCATCTAGAAGAAGAAAATGCGCTGCTGCGTCAGCGCCTCTTCGGGCGTAAATCCGAGCAGACAATCGATCTAGCAACACCGCAGTTGGCTCTTTTCAACGAAGCCGAAAGTCTTGCTGAACCCGCTGCCGAAGAAGTAGATGAAGAGGTGGTCGGGCCGACCAAGCGTCGTGGAAAGCGCAAGCCAATGCCCTACCGACTTGCCCCGCTCCGAAATCATCCACGAACTGCCTGAGCACGAACTGACCTGTGTTTGCGGTTGCCGCAAACACTCCATCGGCGAAGAAATCAGCGAACAGCTGGAAATCGTGCCGATGCAGATCCGCGTGATCAAACACATCCGCAAAGTCTACGCCTGCCGCGACTGCGAAACGGCCCCGGTTACCGCTGACAAACCCGTGCAATTGATCGAAAAAAGCATGGCGAGCCCTAGTGTACTGTTTTCGAAATAAGTTACCCATAACCTGCAAGCTAAGCTATTGATAAGAT
>NZ_ATDK01000529.1 GCF_000444135.1 Pseudomonas avellanae BPIC 631 | reverse complement strand
TACTGTTTTCGAAAAAACCAGCTACTAACTAACGTAAAATTCAAATTTTATCAATAACTTAGGTTGCAGGACACGGGTAAATTATTTCGCAAACAGTACACTAGACAGTGAAGAGCTAGCTCAAGCATTTGCGGGCAAGCTGGCTGACCTTTTCAAAAACAGGCCCTACCGCGGCCATTACCAGCTGGTCGTCTCCGTTGAGCAAACCATGATGACGGTTACGGCTAACAAGGGGAAAATCAAGCATTCTGCCTAGGGTCTGTTCCCGTTTCGACGTAACCTATTGATCCCTATGAGAACAGGCCCGTATTGTTGGAGTTCTCACACAACACCAATACGAGCCTGCAATGCC
>NZ_ATDK01000528.1 GCF_000444135.1 Pseudomonas avellanae BPIC 631 | reverse complement strand
ACTGTTTTCGAAAAAACCAGCTACTAACTAACGTAAAATTCAAATTTTATCAATAACTTAGGTTGCAGGACACGGGTAAATTATTTCGCAAACAGTACACTAGAGATCTTTCGAAGAGAAGGTGTGGTGCAGTTCTGGGGAAATCATGACGATCATTCGCTGCTTCAAGAGCAGGCTGGAAACTGCCTGCAGTCCCGGACAGCGATCACTTTGCTTAGGGGCAATGACGACGACTTCAAAGAAAAGGCCGCTCCGTGACTTCAGCCGCTGCGTTGCAGGATCGTGTCATTAAGGCGGTTCCGGGGGGGGGGCAAGGTCAACACTCTACCACATGCCACCGGCGTTTCTTTCTGGCGGCATGGCCTTGAGTGGTGCGGAAGCTTGCAACGCTGCGACTAGTGTACTGTTTTCGAAAAAATCAGCCACCAACTAACGGAAAATTCAAATCTTATCAATAGCTTAGCTTGCAGGTTATGGGTAACTTAT
>NZ_ATDK01000527.1 GCF_000444135.1 Pseudomonas avellanae BPIC 631 | reverse complement strand
GTCGCCGTCTTGCCTGCTCGCTCGCGCAAGCCCAAGGACAAAGCCAAGGTCGAAGTCGGTGTTCAAGTGGTCGAGCGCTGGATCCTCGCGGTGCTGCGCAACCGCCAGTTCTTCTCGCTCGGAGAACTCAACACAGCAATCAGCCTGCTACTCGAACGCCTCAATCACAAGCCCTTCAAAAAGCTGCCCGGCTCGCGCCGGTCAGCCTTCGAAAGCATCGACCAACCTGCGCTGCAAGGGCTACCGGAGCATCCGTACGTCTACGCCGAATGGAAAAAAGTGCGAGTCCATATCGACTATCACGTTGAGGTCGATGGCCACTTTTACTCGGTGCCATACCAGTTGGTGAAGCACCAACTCGAA
>NZ_ATDK01000526.1 GCF_000444135.1 Pseudomonas avellanae BPIC 631 | reverse complement strand
ACCAACTAACGGAAAATTCAAATCTTATCAATAGCTTAGCTTGCAGGTTATGGGTAACTTATTTCGAAAACAGTACATTAGGATGTTCCTTTGAAAGTGGCGTCGTCATCAAAGTTAATGGATGACGACGGTGGGGTTGGTTTGTTTTATTAAATGAACCAGTTACATCCAGCAGTGGGTCTGCTCATGTTGATTCTGACGCGAGTGATACGGGAAGTGGCTGGGCTTTGATTGCTATCGCTAGTGTACTGTTTTCGAAATAAGTTACCCATAACCTGCAAGCTAAGCTATTGATAAGATTTGAAT
>NZ_ATDK01000525.1 GCF_000444135.1 Pseudomonas avellanae BPIC 631 | reverse complement strand
TGGCCAAACTGGATCGTGATGCGTTCTTCAATGCTGAGTTCATGATATGACATAGGTTCACCGTACCGGATTGGTCAGGTGTTGCGCTCAGTTTTTGCCGCCGCCCCTATTATCAACAAGGCTCATGACACACTTTGAGACAAACCGTCGCACACAATGACCGCGACACGCCCTTCATGATTTGGATTCGATATGTCGAAAACCGTCGCGCCACCCTACTCTCGCCCAATAAATCCATGGATTTACCTGGGTATCCCCGCCGTCGTCGCATTGATCCTCGTACTGCTTGAACTGACCTCGCTGGACATGGATATCGCCAAGCTGGCTTTCGACCCCGTCAGCGGGCAATTCATTGGCAGGCACAGCTATTTTCTGGAAGACATCCTCCACGACCGCGCCAAACAATTGGTCATGCTGTTCGGCGTACTGGCGATGATTGGCTTTGCAGCATCCTTCAAGGTACAGCGGCTGATGCCGTGGCGCAGAGAGCTGGGCTGCCTGGTGCTGTCCATGGCGCTTTCAACCGCTTTCGTCACTCCGGTGAAAGTGGTGACCTCGGTACAATGCCCATGGAGCCTCACCGAGTTCGGCGGCCAGGAAACCTACAGCGAACTGCTGAGCCCACGCCCTGCCACCGACAAGCCAGGGCGCTGCTGGCCAGGTGGTCATGCGGCCACCGGCTTTACCCTGTTCGCGCTGTTCTTCATGCTGCGTGATCGCCGGCCACGTCTGGCTAAATTGGGACTGATTGTAGCGTTTGGACTGGGATCGGTATTTTCTGTCGGGCGCATGCTGCAAGGGGCGCACTTCTTTTCCCATAACATCTGGACGGCGGTGTTTTGCTGGTTGATCTGTCTGGGGGTTTATTACTTTGTGCTGTACAGGCCGGAACCAAATGGCTCATCGAATTCAGAGGAAAGTGTAGCTGGCTGATGCCACACACATGCAAAGTCTGATATCGCTTGAGCTAGGCTACAAGGACAAGAGGTTCCCTACGCCAGGCAGGGAATCTCTAGTAGCCAAATGAGTACCGTCCATAAAGCTCGCCATATTCACCGACTAGTGTGCTGTCTCAAAAATAAATGCTCTGTAAAATCGTCTATTCTTGCTCGTTGATTACACCGTTGGAGGCGAAGAAATGAGCGCCCAAGATATCGTCCTGAGTCCTGAAGAAA
>NZ_ATDK01000524.1 GCF_000444135.1 Pseudomonas avellanae BPIC 631 | reverse complement strand
GCGGCGGGTTTGCTTGCGTTTGCCTGCGTACTCAACGTCGGAAAAGCTCATTTGGCTCATGGGCGGCTCGGATCAGGTGGTCAGGCGATTTTCGCATATTTGAGACTTGTTCGGAGGTTCCCTAATAGTGGTTTAGGTTTTGATGATCCTGTTAAGGCGTGCAATTACCTGTACTCAGAATACTATTGGTCACACTTGATTTCTAACTACAGACCTGGCCTGAATCGCTATCGCTCGGGGGGGCTTTATGACTGTGGATGGAATGATGGTGTAGAAGATGGTCATTTTGGTGGAGCCCAGCTTATAAAAATAAACTGCGGTGCTGATATGTCACCTGATCGTCGTAAAAATAGTTGTAGCAGTAAGGCTCAAGTGGGTAGCCCTATAGAATCCGTTTCTTGCTCAAGTCCTTCTTCTGGGGTGGGTAATCCTGTAAATGCTGCCAATGGCAACAAGTATCAGGAGGAGATTGATTTTGAAAGCCGTGGAACCAAACCTGTTACTATTAGTCGTTCATACAATAGCCTAGTGTACTGTTTGCGAAATAATTTACCCGTGTCCTGCAACCTAAGTTATTGATAAAATTTGAATTTTACGTTAGTTAGTAGCTGGTTTTTTCGAAAACAGTA
>NZ_ATDK01000523.1 GCF_000444135.1 Pseudomonas avellanae BPIC 631 | reverse complement strand
TCCCTCAAAGTAGGGCGCCGTAAGGGCGCAAAGGTGACCTGAGTCAGACGCAAATACCGCTGACATCGCAAAACCGCCGTGCTACGCAGAGCGCCGCAAACACAAAGAGGACGCAGAGCGTCCAGAACTGCATGCCGACGCGGAGCATCGGCACGATAGTCATGCACAAGCCTGCTTCTGCCCGAAGGGCCGGGGACGACCGAGGCGGCGATCCGCATTGTTCGCGAAGACTGTGTTTCAGGCGACCCGATTTCTGCGACTTTACGGTCAATTCGCGAACAAGTTCGCTC
>NZ_ATDK01000522.1 GCF_000444135.1 Pseudomonas avellanae BPIC 631 | reverse complement strand
AGGCCCGTATTGTTGGAGTTCTCACACAACACCAATACGAGCCTGCAATGCCCCGATTAATGCTCAGTGATGAGCACTGGCCGAAGCTACGAGAAATTTTGCTACACGAATCGATCTACAACAAGCGAGATTTGCGTACCACGGTTGAAGGCATGCTGTACCGCATGCGTGTGGGCTGCCCTTGGCGAGACCTGCCGAAAGCGTTTGGAAACTGGAGCAAGGTCTACAAGCGGTTCAATGCCTGGTCTGCTTCAGGCAAGTGGGTCAAGGTGCTTGAGGTGCTGATGACCGATCCTGACCTGGAGTGGTTTTTTGTTGATGGCAGCTATGCCAAAGTTCACCAGCATAGTGCAGGTGCGGCGAGCACGAAGGACCAGGCAATAGGAAAAAGACTAAGGGCTATATCGCAAGCGGCATCTGATGGGCAAAGCTGGCTTGCAGCGCTTGAGCAATATCCGTGTAAGGCGGCTGACTGAACACATTCAGTTCTATCTTCGTGCCTTCGACGATACCACCGGCCTCAAGGCAGCCTTGGCTACATCGTGGACAAACTCCCTGTTGGGCAAGCTGTTATACGAGTCTGACAAGTAGGCATGCAGCGCTACCTGTCTGGTCATGAAAAATGCACTGTGTCAGAGCAATCTTTTTAGAGCGGTAACATTACTTACTAAAATTCCGATTACTGATACGCCACAGATTTGCTAGTGTACTGTTTTCGAAAAAATCAGCCACCAACTAACGGAAAATTCAAATCTTATCAATAGCTTAGCTTGCAGGTTATGGGTAACTTATTTCGAAAA
>NZ_ATDK01000521.1 GCF_000444135.1 Pseudomonas avellanae BPIC 631 | reverse complement strand
CTGCGAAGCGGCCCCAAAACAGGCCACCTCGGTTGCGTCTGATGTACCGTGTGTACCGGTTTTGCTACCGGTTCCCGGCAATTCGCGGACGAGTCCCACACAAGCGTAGCGTCGCCCGGTCCGCACACATTATGTGTTTGCACCTTATTGCGCAGGCGTGGGCTCGACTGGCGTGGGCGTGGTGGTTTCTGTCGGCTCGGCCGCTGGGGTGTCGATGGTTTCGGCCTTGAACGACGCAGGCTCGGTTGGCGCAGGCAGTGGCTCACTTGCAGCAGGCGCCGTGGAAGGCTCTGCGGCGGGCCCGGTTTTGGGTGCCGCCTCTGCAGGCGCGGGTGCAAGTTTGGCCGGCGCCGCAGCGGCAGGTGCTGCATCAGGCACGCCCAGATCAGCCTTGGGCTTCTCGACGATATGCGCGGCTTTTTTCACTTCCGGGGGCAGGAAGTTTTCCACCAGACCGAAAAAACGCTCATAAAACTTCGCCGAAGAAACCGTTTCACTGGCCACCTTGACCATCGAGTCATCGGTAGAGCCTATCGGCATCGAAACAGAGCCCAGCACGCCCACCCCGAGGCTTGCCGAGTTGTTGGTCTTCTTCAGTGCGTAACGGTCCTGCAAAGCGTTGGCGAACATGGTGGCGCTGCCATCTTTCATGTCGGCCGCGCACACTAGGTTGAAGCTGATCTCGATATGGGTATCACCGGTCTGTTGAAAACTCTTGCGGCCGGCGACCATTTTCGGATCGTTGCTAGTGATGATGTAGCCCTGACTCAGCAGAGCACGCCGCCCCGCCTCGCAATACGCCAGATCAGTCGCAGGATAACTGCGCGAGAAAGTCCCGGCGTCATCGAAGTGCTCATGGTCGTAAATCGCCTGTTTGGGCGATGAACAGCCTGCTGCCATCAGCAGGACCGAAGTCCAGAATGCGGTACGAAGGGTCAATAGCTTAAACATCGAAAATCCTGAGGAAGGAAAAGACTGCCAGCAAGACTGCGAACTGGGAAATGGCGGTAAGTCTGCAACAAGGCAGACGTTGTATCAACGTACAGCGCAAAAGGATTTAAGCATCCTACCTGATCCAGAGGACAGGCCGGATGCGTAACCGACCAAAACGCAGGCAACAAAAAAGCGACCCTAAGGTCGCTTTTTTGTTTGCTTCAAGGAGTTCA
>NZ_ATDK01000520.1 GCF_000444135.1 Pseudomonas avellanae BPIC 631 | reverse complement strand
TTTTCGAAATAAGTTACCCATAACCTGCAAGCTAAGCTATTGATAAGATTTGAATTTTCCGTTAGTTGGTGGCTGATTTTTTCGAAAACAGTACACTAGGTGAGTGTAAAATAGCGAGCAAGCATTTAGGATGCCGTGGAGGGTCTGAGTCTCGGCGGGTAAACAACCGATCGTAAATGGACGCCATCTAGGATTCGGCACCAGTCCACGTATCAAACCACCATTGGCGGCTTTAACGTAACGAAGCATTGACTTCTCGCCCAGCCAAGTGCTCGGTGGATCTTGGACAAACCAGATAAAATCGAAAGCGTCAGACCTATCTAGTTGAAATATAGTTTTTCGCCTGATGAGCAAAACCCACAAAAGCAATCGCTCGACAGAGGTTCGCATTCTTTCGAAGCTCGGTACTTCTCTGTAGTTCTCGAGATGTTCAACAGCCAGTTCAAACGCCTCCGTCGCCTTGAGTTCGTGCGGGAATTGGTCAAGATACCCTCTGGGGGAGCAAGGGCTACGCTGAGCTCCCGTATGGGCATAAGCACGGAGGGTAGAAGCGGATCCAAACAGCGGGCGAGGATCTATGTCCATCAGTCTTCCCGTTGAGTAAGCCCCGTGATGGGCTGAAGCCCATCATAACAATGATTTTTGAGAGCGGAGGCGCAAAATTAAATAGGTAAAATAGGCGAGGTGACTAGGGTCTGTTCCCGTTTCGACGTAACCTATTGATCCCTATGAGAACAGGCCCGTATTGTTGGAGTTCTCACACAACACCAATACGAGCCTGCAATGCC
>NZ_ATDK01000519.1 GCF_000444135.1 Pseudomonas avellanae BPIC 631 | reverse complement strand
GGTAATTGACGGTCTTTCGCCCGTTTTCCGTCTTCTTCGACAAGTGGATGTGCCAGTGCTGGCCGCCAGCGGTCAGTATCAAACGGCGCCAGTCGCTTTCACAGAGGATGGCTGGGCAAGACGGTGCATGAACACCAGCCATATCGAGGATCGGCTGGTGGAACTTGATCGAGCCATCAATCAGATCGCTCGCGAAGACGACCGCAGCCGTACCTGACCGGAGAAAAAACTGTCTCAGCGGAGTTGGTGGAATCCGTGCTGTCGCGGCAACTGGATGATCTGGAACCAACCCTGACGCGCCATGGCTACCGCATCAAGGATCTGGTCGAGCAGTTCGACGCC
>NZ_ATDK01000518.1 GCF_000444135.1 Pseudomonas avellanae BPIC 631 | reverse complement strand
CGCACTCGGTTACGCAGTTCTGCGTCTACGGGTCTGCCTTTGTAGACGCCTGAAGCTTTTGCCTTCTCAATCCCTTGTGCCTGGCGCAGTCTTCTTTGCTGATAGTCCTTCCTGGCGATCGCGGCCATCATATCGATCATCATGTAGTTGATGGCCGCCAGCATGCGGTCGGTGAACTCGTCCCCCGACTGGGCCGTCATGCCTTGATGACTGGTAGGCAGATCCACAGAGACGATCCGTATGCCTCGGTTATCGATTGCTGTTTTGAGGGATCGCCAAGCCTGGTCAT
>NZ_ATDK01000517.1 GCF_000444135.1 Pseudomonas avellanae BPIC 631 | reverse complement strand
TGTTCGATCCGGACTTCTGCAACGTGGCCTCTGGCTGGGAGAAAGGCATCGTCGAAAAGAACGTGCAGGACAGCCGCAGACGAATCTGGCTCGATGCTCAAAACTGCATGTTCCATACCTTCGAGGAACTGAATGTCTGGCTCGGCCAACGTTGCCGGTCGCTCTGGAGCGAACTGGTGCATCCGCAGTACAACGGGCTGACGGTGGCGGAGGTCTTGGAGCTGGAGCAGGCCGAAATGATGCCAATGCCGACGGCATTTGATGGCTACGTCGAGCGTACCGTGCGGGTCTCCAGCACCTGCCTGATCAGCGTGGCGCGAAATCGCTATTCAGTGCCATGTGAGCGTGTTGGTCAATGGGTCAGCAGCCGTTTGTACCCTTCGCGGATCGTGGTCATTGCCGACGAAGCGGTGATCGCCAGTCACGAGCGCCTCTTTGATCGAGATCAGGTCGGTTTTGACTGGCAGCACTACATCCCACTCATCGAACGCAAGCCTGGTGCACTGCGCAATGGCGCTCCATTTGCTGATCTGCCAAAACCGTTACAGCTTCTCAAACGCGGACTGAGGCGTCACACCAACGGTGATCGAATCATGATGCAGGTACTGGCTGCTGTGCCAATTGCGGGTCTCGTACCAGTGCTGGTGGCGGTGGAGCTGGT
>NZ_ATDK01000516.1 GCF_000444135.1 Pseudomonas avellanae BPIC 631 | reverse complement strand
GTGATGCGTTCTTCAATGCTGAGTTCATGATATGACATAGGTTCACCGTACCGGATTGGTCAGGTGTTGCGCTCAGTTTTTGCCGCCGCCCCTTATAAGAGCTTCTCAATCAATTCTTGCAACACACCATTTTTCACTTGCAAATTTTATTACCAGTCGTTACTTTTTTGACAGCAACTTCATTATTTAATGCTGTCCAGCACACGCAGCCTTATAAAACATGCCATCACAAACGCACCTGTATTATTCGTGAGCCTCAGCACTTACATAAACTTTCGTGTTTCACGCGAACCACAGGGATCAGGGCAATACGTATAGGGCCGACCCGACACCCAGCCTTTTGAAAACCCTCACGGAGTCTGATCACTCTTTTGAATAGGCCATGTGCATAACCATGTTCAAAAAGGGATATACCATGAACACCAAACATCCTCGTTCGCCTTCAAGAAAAAATACAGCCTCTGACTTGATCGCCGCGGTAGAAACATTTGTCGCCGAGGGAGGCGTCATTGCAGGGCGGCGGCAAAAACTGAGCGCAACACCTGACCAATCCGGTACGGTGAACCTATGTCATATCATGAACTCAGCATTGAAGAACGCATCACGATCCAGTTTGGCCA
>NZ_ATDK01000515.1 GCF_000444135.1 Pseudomonas avellanae BPIC 631 | reverse complement strand
GAAAGCCTTGCAGGTGGGCGAGTCGATATTCTTGCCAGAGCAGCGCCAGGGTGACGCCGGGACGGCGCGACTCAGCGTGTACCCACGCCCAGTCAGGCATCGGCCTTTGATCGCTTGGCACGGTTGGAGCTGGTGGGAACAAAAGCCGCTCCAGCTCGGCATCGGACAATGACGTAGGCCAACTCAAACCGCAGGCGTTGAACCGATGCAGGTAATTGCCGGCACTGCCGCTGCTGATGCGTAGGCTGGCGGCGATTTTGCGCACGGACAGGCCGGCGTCGAACTTTAGGCGTAGTACCTCTCGGACTTTACGCATGGATAAACGCTCCACGACGACCCCTTTGCTTCGAAAAAAGAGGTCGAT
>NZ_ATDK01000514.1 GCF_000444135.1 Pseudomonas avellanae BPIC 631 | reverse complement strand
GGACTTTGCCTACTTTGGTCCCTCAAAGTAGGGCGCCGTAAGGGCGCAAAGGTGCCCTGAGCCGTAAACATATCCAACTGACACCGCAAAACCGCTGTGTGATGCGGAGAAGAGTTCGGTACAGCCTCGAAGAATAGGGTGTTCGGACCAGCGTCTTCGTGAGCAAGCTCACTCCCACAAGTATCTATATTCCGCCTGATGCTGTTCGCCGAGGGGCGAAAAGGTGCCTTGAGCCGTGAACATATCCAACTGACATCACAAAACCACCGTTTGACGCAGAGCGTCACGAAC
>NZ_ATDK01000513.1 GCF_000444135.1 Pseudomonas avellanae BPIC 631 | reverse complement strand
TGGTGAAGCACCAACTCGAAGTGCGGCTCACCGCCCAGACCGTCGAGTGCTTCCACGCCAACCAGCGCGTGGCCAGCCACCTGCGCTCGCAGCACAAAGGCCGCCACACCACCCAAACCGAGCACATGCCCAAGAGCCACCGCGAGCACGCCGAATGGACTCCACAGCGGTTGATCCGCTGGGCAGAACAGACCGGGCCTAACACCGCTGGCGTCATCGCCTACATCCTCGAACGCCGAATCCATCCGCAACACGGCTTCCGCGCCTGCCTGGGCATCCTGCGCCTGAGCAAACAGCACGGCGAAGCGCGGCTGGAAGCCGCGTGCCAGCGTGCGCTCGCACTGGGCGCATGCAGCTACAAAAGCCTCGAATCGATCCTGCGCCAAGGGCTGGAAAAGCTACCGCTGTCCCAGCAAAACCTGCCGCTGCTGCCCGACGAGCACATCAACCTGCGCGGCCCTGGCTACTACCACTGACCTGAAAAAGGAGCTTCGAAATGCTACCTAATCCAACGCTCGACAAGCTACAAACCCTGCGCCTGCACGGCATGATCAAGTCGCTGGGCGAGCAACACGCAACGCCCGATATCAATGATGTGAGCTTCGATGAGCGCCTCGGCCTGATGGTCGACCGCGAGGTGACCGAGCGCGAAGACGCCCGCATGATCACTCGCCTCAAAGCTGCGCGGTTGCGCCACAACGCCTGCCTAGAAGACATCGACTACCGCAGCCCACGCGGCCTGGACAAGGCCTTGATCCTACAACTCGGCAGCGGCCAATGGCTGCGCGATGGCCTGAACCTGATCATCGGCGGGCCAACTGGCGTGGGCAAAACCTGGCTCGCCTGCGCGCTGGCTCACAAGGCCTGCCGAGATGGCTACAGCGTCCGTTACCTGCGCCTGCCGCGCCTGATGGAGGAGCTGGGCCTGGCCCACGGCGACGGCCGCTTCGCCAAACTGATGGCCGGCTACGCCAAGACTGACCTGCTGATCCTGGACGACTGGGGCCTGGCACCGTTTACCGCAGCGCAACGCCGCGACATGCTCGAACTGCTGGACGACCGCTACGGCAACCGCTCGACTCTGGTTACCAGCCAAATGCCGGTGGACAAGTGGCATGCGCTGATCGGCGATCCGACCTTGGGCGACGCGATCC
>NZ_ATDK01000512.1 GCF_000444135.1 Pseudomonas avellanae BPIC 631 | reverse complement strand
AATACCTGTGCAACACCTGCCATTGCCGGGCCTGTCCTTCCTGCGGCAAAAAGGCCACCGACCAGTGGATCGCCGTGCAAAACAACCGTCTGCCCGACTGCCCCTGGCAGCATCTGGTGTTCACGCTGCCCGACACGCTGTGGTCCCTGTTCTTCTACAACCGCTGGCTGCTCGATGCGCTGTTTCGGCTGGCGGCCGATAACCTGATCTACACCGCCAAGCGGCGCGGTTTGCGCGTCGGGATTTTCGGTGCGCTGCACACCTATGGCCGGCGGCTCAACTGGCATCCCCACGTCCACCTGTCGGTGACCGCGGGCGGCCTGGATGAGCAGGGCGTCTGGAAAAATCTGTCGTTCCACAAAGAGGCCCTGCGGCGGCGCTGGATGTGGCTGGTGCGCGATTACCTGCTGG
>NZ_ATDK01000511.1 GCF_000444135.1 Pseudomonas avellanae BPIC 631 | reverse complement strand
GCATAGAACAACTGGGAATGGCCGCTTTTGCGGTTGCGCACCATCAGGTTCGGCGCAGGCAACCCGGCATCGTCCCAGGCCAAGGCGTTGGCATGGTCGAGGTCGAACACCAGCCACGACACCATGCCGGGGCGATTGACCTGCATATAGGGATAACGCAGCGCGTATTCACGAGGACGGACGCGAGTCGCGGTTTTGTCGTCACTGCACCGCGCCATGTACGGCGCTTCCAGCAATAACCGGTTGAGCGCAGTGCCGTCTTCGAAGAAACGGGCAGGCGGCATGTGGGTGCTGCTGGCCAGCGGATCGGTGTTGGCCGTGGATGAGGTCGCGAGGGCAAG
>NZ_ATDK01000510.1 GCF_000444135.1 Pseudomonas avellanae BPIC 631 | reverse complement strand
AGCAGAAGACGGCATACGATATCGGTCTCGGCATTCCTGCTGAACCGCTCTTCCGATCTTTGCGATGAAAACGGGCGAACGCATCCGACGAACCGGGGGCGAGTCCGGACAATGACGAGGGCTTATCGTGTTGCGTCTTAGCGGCAACCCCTGATTGGGCGCCAGATTGCTGGATATACATGAACCACCCTCTGTCAGGTCATGAACGTTCGTGGGGTCAGATGGACAGCCGGTAAGAACCGAGGCTCTTTCTGGGCGGCTTTTCCGGCTTGCTCCTGGCGTCGATAATCTTCCAGATAGCGCTGCAACGAGACGGCCAATGTGCTGATTCGCGTCATGAGGTGATCAAGTCCGGTCTCATCCAGATCCGCCATTGAGTGCACACTGCGCAACAACAGTTCCCTTGAATCAGGGTTATAGCCAAGCGCAGCGCCACCTGTGCGAGCAGGCTCCAGATTCAGCGCCATTGCCAGAATCAAAATGACGTTGTCCTGCGGCATCGTCAGCCTTTCGATCTGTGTGAAGATGAACAACGAAGTGTCCTGTTCTGGCAACCAGAGCAGACACTCGCTTCCATTCGCGGTCCTTACGTTGTGGCGTTGACCCTCCTGCGCATCGATGCCTCGATTGCGCAGCCACTGATAAAGCCGATCTTTTGCCTCGACAGGCCGCATGGAAATTCCCCGCTCGTTCAACGATGATTTTCTTCTGTGGTTCAAGACGTGATGCGGTTCCCTTTAGGGTTTGCACTAATATCAATGCGGTCCTTGTAAAAATCGACTCGTGAGTGCCGCCGATGACAAAGGTAACGGGATGGGCAGCGAGTTTCTGGTAACGTTGCCGTTGTTGCAGGGTTGAATTTGTTGGGTGACGTTAAAACGAAGGAATGTATGCTTAAAAAATGCCTGCTACTGGTTATATCAATGTCACTTGGCGGCTGCTGGAGCCTGATGATTCATCTGGACGGCGAGCGTTGCATCTATCCCGGCACTCGCCAAGGTTGGGCGTGGGGAACCCATAACGGAGGGCAGAGCTGGCCCATACTTATAGACGTGCCGTTTTCCCTCGCGCTGGACACTCTGCTGCTGCCCTACGACCTCACCGCGTTTCTGCCTGAAAATCTTGGCGGTGATGAACATAAATGTCAGTTCAGTGGCGGGTTGAACGTGCTCGGTTGATCCCTATTTTTCATTGCGACCGGGGAGTGCGGCCCCGACGCTCTTGGGGAACACACCAGGAATTCAAACCCGTCTTAAAAACTTTATGTGCGTGGCATGTTCCTCGTCCACTGGCTGAAAGCCGCAACGCAAGTAAAACTCTGCTCCGCTCGGAGTGTCAGTGAACAGGCGCACGGCGCGAAATTGCTCAGCCGCATGTTCCACAAGTCGATTCACCAGAATCCTTCCAAGGCCTTGGCCTCTTGAGGCGTTCGCGACGTATACCCTGCGTAGCCTGCCAATATCCCTCTGAGCATGCGAATCACGTGAAAGGCCTCCGATGCCTGCCAGAGCGCCGTCCAGAAGTACGACCATGAGGCATTCACCCTTGGCCTCGAATCGATTCGTTCCGGACCTCCACTCCTCGATCAAGCGGGTAAGAAACCTGAAGCCCTCTGCTACTGCCTCTTGCTCCAGAATCAGAATCTGACAAGGCAATTCAGTAATGATCCGGACTTCTACCTGTTTCATCTAAGGAAACTCTGAAAAA
>NZ_ATDK01000509.1 GCF_000444135.1 Pseudomonas avellanae BPIC 631 | reverse complement strand
GGTTCACCGTACCGGATTGGTCAGGTGTTGCGCTCAGTTTTTGCCGCCGCCGTATGTATAGGAATTTCAATAATTCCTATACAGGGTAATCCGCCGAAAAAGGCCCCCCTCGGCGTGATACCAACGTGGCGTTGAGGCTGGTTAAACGCTTTTTTCACGCCACATCGGCGTCTAAAAACGGGTCCTTGTATAGGAATTTCAATAATTCCTATACAAGGTAATCCGCCGAAAAAGGTCCCCTCTCGGCGTGATGCCAACGTGGCGTCGATTCTGGGGAAACGCGTGAGACGTGACCTCGCCTGGGATCAACCCTGGCTCTTTGAACTGCGACATCGAAACTCCAGACACACAATGGACGAGTAACTTTACCGTAATCGGAAATCGTGAGCACAGCGATTGCGGAGAAAACGGGACCTATGACGCTACCTCAAAAGCTCGGCGGAAAGCTTACAGGTCCGCTTGCAATACTGCTTACCGAAAATACTACGTCGCCTGCTGCTCGATAGCGTGCGCACGATCCGAGCAGACGACACCAAACCCCAACCGTCCCGATAACGGTTTCCTACTGACGACAGTTGATTAATCGCGTTTTCTGTACCTGACACCACCTGCAGGTACTGCCTCATGCCCCCCTCCAGACCCTATAGCTT
>NZ_ATDK01000508.1 GCF_000444135.1 Pseudomonas avellanae BPIC 631 | reverse complement strand
ATCAGCCACCAACTAACGGGAAATTCAAATCTTATCAATAGCTTAGCTTGCAGGTTATGGGTAACTTATTTCGAAAACAGTACACTAGGGCTCGCGTTGCTGGAGTTGCGCGTGCTGGTTCAGACTCTGTGTCCACCAGAATAAGCGCCATGTGAACCCGCTCTGTTGATACCCAACAACGCATACTGAACTGCAGGAAAACTGAGTGGCAACTGGGCAAGAAAAAGTTCCATTTTGATGGGGTAACAGTCGTGTCACCAGCCGCCACCTCGATTACAGCAATGCCAGCCTGGCGTTCATGCATAGGAATTTCAAAATGCCTATGCATCAGGCTGACGCTATGACGGAGGCGTCATGCCTTCATAGCGATGCGTAGGAAGACGCTGATGCGTTACTTATGCAG
>NZ_ATDK01000507.1 GCF_000444135.1 Pseudomonas avellanae BPIC 631 | reverse complement strand
CTGCTGCTAAGCTTATCCACAATTGCTGGGACAGAAATCAGCAATCCGTCCTGGGTCAATTTTCAATCGGCAGGGTGGGTCAGTTTTCAATCAGCGCCAACACCTTTCACCTTTTATGAGGTAATCATGCGCTCAACCCTATCCATCCCTGTTACAAAAACATCAGTTTTCAACGACTATCAGCAACCCGCAGCGGTGTCGGCGGCACCGGCACCGGCACCGGCACCGGCACCGGCACCAGCACCAGCACCAGCACCGTCGTCACAGCTAGATAAAACGTCGGGCACAACCTCGGTTGCTAATTCGATGCGCGACAAGGCGTTGCAATCGAAATTAAATGCACTTTTTCCCTCGCTACGGCGTTCAAATTCAACCCACGCAGAAACAACACATAAACTAGCGCCCGACGTCCGCCGGTTCGACACCTTGATGCATCCCGCTGAAAATGCCAGCAATCTCAATGCAGGAATTTTAATGCTAGCTCAAAACGACAAGCGTCAATGGGATCGTGTGACGTGCTCACCCGGTTTACTTTTGCAGAACATCGAAGTGCGACCTGAAAAAGGCCTGCTGAATCTGACCGGATCGGAAAAGTTTTGCAGCGGCGAACTTAGTCAAACAGAAAAACGCGATCTTCAGCGCGCTGTCACCAGTATCGTAATGACCTACAACCAGATGGCGGCCGAGCATGGGGAAGCACCGATCAGTATTCATGAAAATCATCTGAAGGGCGATGGCAAGGTGTATGAGGATCGACATATTCCACGCAAATCGAATGAAAAGGATTACGATTATTACCACACGCTAGGCGTCAGTTATGCCGATAATGGAAAAATGCTCCCGCATTACCATCTTGAGTTTAATGGCAAATTAGACAAAAACAATGTCGGTATAATACTCGAAAATCTGAAGCACTTAGGCAAAGAAATAATAGGGAAAGACATTCTGACTGAAAAAGAAATTACCGCTGTTTTAGAAAAACTTCCAGAACGCAATGGCACACCCGGCTTCAATGCAGCGATGGTAAGGGAACATCGTCCACTGCTGCCCAACGAAATAACAGACTCAACAGAACGAGTGCGACGCCGTGACGAGCTCGAAGGTGACTTCATTTCCTTATCAAGTCACAACACTGAATTGGCAGCTGATAAAAGTCGCTTGTTTATTCGGAACGCGCATATGAATTCTTTCCGACCGGCCGAGCCTATATTTGAATGCTTTTCGGCAGGCCAGGTATCGGTCATGGAAGACTTGTTGAACGTGGAAAAAAATTTACACCCGGACAACTCTGAATCTTCGGGTCAGTTAAATTTCAATGAACTTTTAGCGATCCACTTTGGCTTGAATAAAGCCCTGAAAGAATTAAACGGCGATGCCAGCAGCACTGTCGAGCAACGCCAGGAGTTGGCGGCCAGATTTGGCGCCGGCATCGAGAAGATCAAACAGTTGGTGACCTCATGATGGCGAGACGTCCGACCTGGCTTCAACATGAAACTCGCCCTTAGGGAACCTCCGAACAAGTCTCAAATATGCGAAAATCGCCTGACCACCTGATCCGAGCCGCCCATGAGCCAAATGAGCTTTTCCGACGTTGAGTACGCAGGCAAACGCAAGCAAACCCGCCGC
>NZ_ATDK01000506.1 GCF_000444135.1 Pseudomonas avellanae BPIC 631 | reverse complement strand
TGTTTTCGAAAAAATCAGCCACCAACTAACGGAAAATTCAAATCTTATCAATAGCTTAGCTTGCAGGTTATGGGTAACTTATTTCGAAAACAGTACACTAGGTGGCGCAAAAATTTTCAGATTGCGCACCGCCGTAATCCCTTCATGAGGTGTTTTTAATGGCTAAATCTTTTCGCATTCAGGTCCTTGCCATGATGGGAGGAATCGTGGTGTTGCTGATCGCGCTGACCTGTTTTTACTTCCTTTCCAATAACTTAAAATCTTATCGCGGCTTGCTTGAGGGGCCGGTGCAGGTTTCGCAATTGGTCGATGAGGCCAATTTGAAATTCAAGATTCAGGTCCAGGAATGGAAGAATGTACTGTTGCGCGGTAAGGCGTCGGCGGACCTGAACACTATCTGGGCACAATTCGAGAAGGAAGAAAGGCAGGTTCAGGAAACTCTTGGCAAGCTGATGAAAGTACAGGGTGTAGTGGTCTAATGATTCCGGACACTCATTTAGGCGAGAATATCGCCAGATATAGAGGTGTCTGATGACCAAACAACGCCGTACCTTTTCCATTGAATTCAAACGCGAGGCCGCAG
>NZ_ATDK01000505.1 GCF_000444135.1 Pseudomonas avellanae BPIC 631 | reverse complement strand
ACCAGCTACTAACTAACGTAAAATTCAAATTTTATCAATAACTTAGGTTGCAGGACACGGGTAAATTATTTCGCAAACAGTACACTAGGACGCGACGTCCTTGATCGCTGGCCCGCGGCGGCTCTGGGATATTTCCACGGCGTCACGCGATTCAGAAAGGCAGACGCGACATTCACCCCAGATGCTGAGCAGGTGGGCATGTTGGTCAGCCTCCAAGGAAAGGAATATTGGATACCCATGCCACCTGGAGCGGCAGTGGGTGAGTCAAAAGATTTTGGCCCTACTCCTTCAGAGTGAAACCGATTATCTTGTTCAGGTTCGAGATTACAACCTTTTTAAGAGGAGTTGATCCGATCTCGCGAGGCTTGTGTGGGGATTCCACGCGCACTTGGACACCCATTCCACGAACACTTGGACAGTGATTCCACGCTGACTTGGACACTGATTCCACGAGCATCTGGACAGTGATTTCTCACTGACCAG
>NZ_ATDK01000504.1 GCF_000444135.1 Pseudomonas avellanae BPIC 631 | reverse complement strand
TGTTCTCCTGCTCAAAAAGTGAGCAGAAGCAGTTGAACACCTGGGTCAGTTTTCAGTCGGCAGAACAGCCTCTACTGGGTCAGTTTTCGGTCAGCGACAACACCAATAGAGCTTAGCTGCGGAGCCTAGGTGTTATGGAAGCTACCTTCCCACTAGAGGCAGCCTTCAACTCGGCCATTTCGAACAACAAGCGTTGGTTTATGGAAGCAATTCGGGCCAACTCCTCTAAAAGCTGGTCGTTCTCCACACGGAGCGCTCGGTTCTTCTCTTTTTCAACCATCAGCGCCTGATGTTTCGAATCACGCTGGGCGCGCACTGACTTGCCCATGAGGGTGCGAATTCTCTCCGCCACCGCTGGGTAGGTGTTATGAATCAGACCCGGTGTAACGCCTGCTGCTCGGGCAACCGACGCGATGGAAATCTTCTCGTTACCTGCGACAAGGCCATCAATGACTTTATCAAGGGCATCTAGTGTTTTTGACCGCGAACGGCCAGGGGCATGCCCCTCAGTCGGCTTAATAGGCATTCCCAGCCTCGTTGATGTCGTCATTGAAGGGAGATAGACCTAAGCTTGTGATGACATCCAGTGCAACCTGCATGTCGCGCTCTGCTCGCTGCCTAACAGCAGGGCCTGCATCCACGATTTTGATCAGCTCCAGCTGTTGGCTGTAAATGTCCTGCCACGTGCCAGCAAAAAACTCATCAATCACCGAGCTTTTGCATCCAGGGCAGCGTGTAGCTTCGTACAACCCAGCTCCACCGCAGCCCCGCTCCGTCGCAATGCACCAGCCGTGGCCAGTTGCACGAATGTTGGCATGTGGGGCCGTTTGGGCAAGTAGAGCGGCCCTGTCTTTGATAGGGATAGCCCGCATCTCCACGATTTTTTCGCCCGCCCCGCCAGCTAATGGCTGATCGTCGAGCCATGACTCGATCAGGTCGATTTTGAATTCGGTCATTTGCTGGAAGATTTCGTCGAAAAGGCTTAGATCTTGTTGCGGATTCGATGCATAGAGCTGAGTCATGCTCATGCTGGTATGTTTGAACTGCCATTTTAAATAGATCAATGGTAAGCGCCTCATGAACCCCACATTCCAAACAGACAATTGAAGCCTGATCCTTTGCTCCCGATTCTTTTCAGGAGCCAGCACCTCATGAT
>NZ_ATDK01000503.1 GCF_000444135.1 Pseudomonas avellanae BPIC 631 | reverse complement strand
TGTTTTCGAAAAAATCAGCCACCAACTAACGGAAAATTCAAATCTTATCAATAGCTTAGCTTGCAGGTTATGGGTAACTTATTTCGAAAACAGTACACTAGCCCTGCTGCTGCATTATAAACTTCCACCTACACCTTTGAATTTTTCAACAAAAGCGGCGATCTTTTGGAGGACATCTTGCTTCTTCTGGAGAAACTTCGGATTAAGCGGGCTCATTTTTGGCAAGATGGCATTAAGCTCAGTTCCATTATCGCTAGCAAATTCCTTTTTTAGCGAAGTGGCGATGTAGCGTTTAGCTGCCCCCTCATTCAGTTCCTCATCAACGATCAGCCCCTGCGCCTCGCACCGCTGTTCTGATTGGGCAAAAGTGTAAAAAGCGTCGATCACACTAGCCTTGTCAGCAATCCCATCAAGCTCGGTCTGGTTGATGAAGTCCACCACCAGGCTTTCCTTGGCGCGACTCCCCAGGCTGGCGCGAATCACCCGGCGCATATCCTCGACCAGTGCCGCCTTGCCCTTGACCTTCTTGTTCTTCTCGAAGATCAGCTCGAGGATGTAATCTAGTGTACTGTTTTCGAAATAAGTTACCCATAACCTGCAAGCTAAGCTATTGATAAGATTTGAATTTTCCGTTAGTTGGTGGCTGATTTTTTCGAAAACA
>NZ_ATDK01000502.1 GCF_000444135.1 Pseudomonas avellanae BPIC 631 | reverse complement strand
ATGATGACGGAAATGATGTCCAAGCATCATGAGAGTCCATCCCTAACTCAATAGCCGGGTGTTGCACTCAGCCTCTGAAACCGCCACCATTATTATGCGATCTGGACCTTGATCTCGGTAGGTCAATGTATATCTATTACCACCAAGAGCAACTGCTGCACTCAGATAGCCCTGAGATGTAAAATAAAAATTCACGTTTGAAGTAGATTGATATAACCAGCCATTTGCTTGGGCGATCAACACACCGGAATCAGAATCAGATCTGTACCCTTGCTCATCCCGCAAAAATATCGACTCACGACCATCTGCGTGAACCAAAACCACTGTATTTTCGCCAAAATATAGTGATGTGGAAAAATTATGCCTCCACACACCATCTAGTGTACTGTTTTCGAAAAAATCAGCCACCAACTAACGGAAAATTCAAATCTTATCAATAGCTTAGCTTACAGGTTATGGGTAACTTATTTCGAAAA
>NZ_ATDK01000501.1 GCF_000444135.1 Pseudomonas avellanae BPIC 631 | reverse complement strand
TGTTGTGTGAGAACTCCAACAATACGGGCCTGTTCTCATAGGGATCAATAGGTTACGTCGAAACGGGAACAGACCCTAAGCGCTGTCAAAGACTTTTTCGCCGACGAACACTGTATGGTTATAAAACCCAGCGTCGATCAGCGGTCAATCGATTTGCTTATGTCGGGTCTGGACATGAAAAAAACAGGCGAACTGGCCGTTCGCTTGCTGCGTCGCGCACAGCGTTTGTATCTACACACCATCACCAGCCGTATCGAAACTGGTGATAGTGTGGTCAGCGTCACGTTCGAAGATGGACGATTCCGTGAATATGACTATGTGATGAGGCTTGGATCTGTCTCTGCCAGTCTTTTAAAAGGTCATGCGCATGACTCAGAGCTGAATGGCAATGTCTGGACACAACGAGCAAATTTCGGCATGCATGAGACCATTAGTTTGACCGCCAGCACCCCTTCTATTGAGCAGCCACTCTTACTTTTTGCAGCAACACTTACAGAGCAACAGCTCATTGACCGTCTGGCTTGGCTATTCACAGACGCTACAATGACGCACCTGCAACCTTACGTAGACCAAGCCATGATCAACGAAAATCACGAAAGAGCGCAGGGTTCATTTACCAACTCAAGCAGTCGTGCTATTTACCTATCAAGGGTCAACATCGCACAGGTCTTACTACTGAAAAAGACTATCGCCAAAGTGATACGGACGACAGACAGGGCGGTTTCAGAGGCTGAGTGCAACACCCGGCTATTGAGTTAGGGATGGACTCTCATGATGCTTGGACATCATTGCCGTCATCATTTCGATAGGGCAT
>NZ_ATDK01000500.1 GCF_000444135.1 Pseudomonas avellanae BPIC 631 | reverse complement strand
TTTTCGAAATAAGTTACCCATAACCTGCAAGCTAAGCTATTGATAAGATTTGAATTTTCCGTTAGTTGGTGGCTGATTTTTTCGAAAACAGTACACTAGAATACCATCTAAAAATTAACCTATATCATGCTTGCGTGGTTATCGCCGCGCGGGCTCGTTGTGTCTTGTTCGAGATATCGCCTCCTTCAACGTTCCAAACGTAGCGAGTCGATTGAGCATTTCCTAATGCCAAAAATGTGCTGGTTTAGCTGTCCAGCTCGTGAGCTGAACTGAAGCTGCTGTCGCGGAAGTAAGCTGTGATGTCGTAAAAAAGCGCTTAGCTATGATCGTTAACGAGCTTGAAATTGTGTGAGATGTACATGAAGGCATGGATAATTTTCGAGTCAGAATTTCACATCTTAGATGTTTGTGCGTGGCGTAATTATCGGCGATTAGGTTCAATTGAAGATGCCTGAGCATCATGTCGATTAAGTCCGCGCGATCAGAGACATCCGCAAAGTCTAAACCTGCCGCGACCGCGAAGCGGCCCCAGGCATCGCTAACAAACCCGTGCAATTGATCACAACAGGTATGGCGAGCCCAAGTATCCTGCTGATTATGCTGACCAACAAATATAAATATGTAGACGGCTTGAAAAGTATTGGATCGCCGCGGGATTGATTCCCTAAGGAAACTCTGAAAAA
>NZ_ATDK01000499.1 GCF_000444135.1 Pseudomonas avellanae BPIC 631 | reverse complement strand
ACTCGCTACGTTTGGAACGCGAAGGGAGAAGATATTTTGAAAAAAATACAGCGAGCCCGCGCGGCAATGACCACGCAGGCATGAGAGAAGTTAATTTTGAGATGGTACACTAGGCGGCTTGATGCCTATCCCGGTGCCGGTTCCGGCGGAGCCTCCAGCGTTGACGTTCGCGATCGGGCCGATCATGGTTATCCCGCCCGCGTCGAGCTTGATGAAGCTCCCGCCCGCCTTCACGGTGAGCTCCACGCCCGCCTCGATAACAATCTTTTCGCCGGCCTTCAAGTGAATCTCGGTGCCTGCGCTGGTCAGTTGCGCGGTGCCCAGTTTCACGTGCTGGTTCTGCGCAACCGTCAGGTGGTCGTCCATCCGGACTTCGGTCTTGCGGTCGGCGTGGGTGGTGCGGTGTTCTTCGGCTTTCAGCTCGGTGTAGGTGTTCTTTTCTACCGTGTCGTGGCGTTCGTTGCCAACGCGGATTTTCTGGTCATTTTCGATGTTCTCGTCCCAGTCCCGCTGGGCATGGATGAAAATCTGTTCGGCGCCTTTTTTATCTTCGATGCGCAGTTCGTTGTAGCGTATCCACGCCACAAACCCCACCTAGCAAAAAATGAGTATCTGGTTTAGCGAGGCATCTCTGGTGAGCAGTTCCATGGCAACAACGCTTCGTAGTCTTCTACCGACGACGCATGCGGCAACCGCTCAAGTACGTGGCGCAGCCACGTATAAAGCTCTTGGCCGTT
>NZ_ATDK01000498.1 GCF_000444135.1 Pseudomonas avellanae BPIC 631 | reverse complement strand
TGTTGTGTGAGAACTCCAACAATACGGGCCTGTTCTCATAGGGATCAATAGGTTACGTCGAAACGGGAACAGACCCTAGCACGCAATGCCTTGAGGGTTTCTCCCACGGTACCGGCTTCGCATACGGCGATATGGATGTTGTTGCGCAGTAGCACGCCACCGGCCATATCCGATCCGTTGTTGTTGCCTGCACGCAGTCGCTTGAGGGCTGTGTCCTTACTGCCGAATGCGGCCAGAAAGGCGAATGGAAAGTCCGCGGTGTCGAAGGGCTGGAGGGCCAGCTCCGATATTGCGGACTCAATTTCTACTGCATTCATGGTTTACCAATGTCCAGATCGCTCATGAGCGATTGCGACGACTTTAGCCGTTAATTTTGTGGGTTGTGGCTAGACCACAGTGGGCTTCTGTATTCATGCCGGCCACGGTCGGGGATGATAACCCGGCAGCCTCAAACGAGGTGGTAACCGCCCATGTTCACAGCGGCAGCGAACGCTAGTCCCGCCTTACGTTGGTTTTCGGTTCCGTTGCTCCACAATGCCCAATATCATAATCTCGGAGCGGGCTGCCGACCAGCAATGTTGCCCGTAACCTGGATCTCCCATCTCCCCGGAAAATGCTACCGCGCCTGCTGCTCGATGGCAGGCGCACGGCCCAGACAGGCGCCACCAAACCCCAACCGTCCCGATAACGGTTTCCTACTGACGGCTCTTCATCAATCGCGTTTCCTGTACCTGACACCATCTGCAGGTACTGCCACATGCTTCCCTCCAGACCCTATAGCTT
>NZ_ATDK01000497.1 GCF_000444135.1 Pseudomonas avellanae BPIC 631 | reverse complement strand
ATCGTGATGCGTTCTTCAATGCTGAGTTCATGATATGACATAGGTTCACCGTACCGGATTGGTCAGGTGTTGCGCTCAGTTTTTGCCGCCGCCATGTTTTATAAATTTCTCAGATAGGCCCAGCACGGCAGTCGATGTGGTGGCATGGTCTAGGTTTCCCATTACCAGGTGCTGTCGACTGCACAAGCTGAATAAGGTTTCGTCGGGTAGCCAGTCCAGTCGAGGGAATGGCTCGATCACCCATTTCTGAGCTGATGCGGCGCTCATGGTACCTCCGAGTCGAATCAGAGGAGACGAGTGTAGCGGCTGGAAATCAGTCCTACGGATCGATTTCGCCTAAACAGGCGGCTGGTTATTCGCGAATCTTTGGTCTCATAACTGGTGGAATTTACCGTTTATTTTTTATCACCTGACCATCTATGAATGCCGGTTTTTGGCCTTCAAAGCACCGAATACACTGAAAAGGCAGCACGAATGCGCCGGCGGAGGCGCAACTTAGCTGCTTCATTCTAGTGTACTGTTTTCGAAATAAGTTACCCATAACCTGCAAGCTAAGCTATTGATAAGATTTGAATTTTCCGTTAGTTGGTGGCTGATTTTTTCGAAAACA
>NZ_ATDK01000496.1 GCF_000444135.1 Pseudomonas avellanae BPIC 631 | reverse complement strand
GCAATCCGTCCTGGGTCAATTTTCAATCGGCAGGGTGGGTCAGTTTTCAATCAGCGCCAACACTCATAGGGATCAATGGGTTACGTGGAAACGGGAACAGACCCTAGGAACTGCAAGCTGGTGCGGCTCCACTAAAACCTCCGCCCTCTCCACAAGGGTAAAAATGAGGACTGCAGGCCTGCTCCTGCACCGTAATTTTTTTGACAAAGAGGTTTTTCAATGAATCGCATTTCAACCAGCTCAGTAAATTCCAGCTTCAATTACACGGCCCCTACGGAGGAAGCGCAAAACCGCTTCGCCTCAGCGCCCGACAATTCCCCTCTAGTTGCCACCACAACATCTATCGCCCAAGCGTCGGAAGGGCTACAAAGGCCGGGGGCAACGCTAAGCATGCAGGCCCAGCGACTGCGCCAATTGATGGGGAGCCCGTCTGAGCAGTGCCGCAGGGACACAATGTTAGCTAAAGCTTTTGATGCTCAACGCCTAAACATTAATACTCAAGCAGGCCCTTCCAACAGCCCACACTTGAACGCTCTCAACACGCTCCAACAACGACACTGTAGTGGTCAACTGATCCCGGACACGATGTTAAGGTTTTTCTCGTACTGAGCGGGCACCAGAGAACCAGATCCGACCATGGGCCCTTGGCCGCAAGAACTGGCTCTTTGCAGGGCCCTTCCGCTCTGGCACTAACGACGGCCACTGCCTATAGATCCCTACAGAGGGCCTTCAATGGTTCGTGGCCACAACCGCGATTTCTGGCTCATCTTGATCACGCTAGCTTTCGTCGCCACAAAATTCGCGTATTTGCCATGGACACCACGTAATCCATTTCTGTAAAAAATGTGTATTGCCTATGGACATCGAAGAC
>NZ_ATDK01000495.1 GCF_000444135.1 Pseudomonas avellanae BPIC 631 | reverse complement strand
TACAGATGCCCTATCGAAATGATGACGGAAATGATGTCCAAGCATCATGAGAGTCCATCCCTAACTCAATAGCCGGGTGTTGCACTCAGCCTCTGAAACCGCCCAGATAAAGCGGCAGGCCTCCCGGCTTTGCTTCTCCGTAGCTCAATGTGGCGCCTTGCATGGGCTCGCCCATCAACACTGCCAGCGCATGAGCCGCATCCAGCAGTGAATGGTCTGAGCGTGGTCTAGAGGTGAAGAATTCAAAGATTTTCGAGAGGTTGTGAAACTCATGAAGTGGCGGTATCCAGGTGATGACGAACACACTTCCAGCGGCGATCCACAATAGTATTTCTTTTCGTTCAGGTCGTT
>NZ_ATDK01000494.1 GCF_000444135.1 Pseudomonas avellanae BPIC 631 | reverse complement strand
TGGCCAAACTGGATCGTGATGCGTTCTTCAATGCTGAGTTCATGATATGACATAGGTTCACCGTACCGGATTGGTCAGGTGTTGCGCTCAGTTTTTGCCGCCGCCCAGAAAAACAGATTCCGTAAAATCTGGATCTTCGATAGGAAGCGATGTAACTGAGGCACTAAATCTCATGTCTAAATCGGCGCGCCCCATGTCATACCGAACACCCGATGGAGACGTTAGCGTAAGCACCATTGAATCACAGCGTAAACGCCAATTTGATTTGGTTCTGTCTTCATAAGGAGCAACACGATAAAATTTTTCGCTACTACCGTCCGGAAGCCTCAAATTGAATCTGGCGTTATCACGTTCACCTTGATTGCTACACAACTGAAAAGTCGAGTTCATATAATAGTTAGGTGTCCCGCTGCCATCACGAAGATGATAATTGGTGGCATGATAAATCTTTGGCGCTGCCGCGATTGTCCAGCCTGGCCCTAAAGCGGTCCATTCCGTACTTTGTCTATATGGTGCAGCAAGACCGGCTGTTAAACGCTGTAGGTCGTAGCTTCGATGAATATTGATATCCATACCTGCCGTTCCAGGAATACTCAAATCAATATGACTGACTTTGAGATTACCGGACCAAGGGTCCACAGTGTCAACCGCACTAGAAACCAGCACAAGATTGTTCTTCGGTGCTAAGTCATACGGCGCATGACTCTAGTGTACTGTTTTCGAAATAAGTTACCCATAACCTGCAAGCTAAGCTATTGATAAGATTTGAATTTTCCGTTAGTTGGTGGCTGATTTTTTCGAAAACA
>NZ_ATDK01000493.1 GCF_000444135.1 Pseudomonas avellanae BPIC 631 | reverse complement strand
TTTACCCGTGTCCCGCAACCTAAGTTATTGATAAAATTTGAATTTTACGTTAGTTAGTAGCTGGTTTTTTCGAAAACAGTACACTAGAGCTATTTTTCGTCACACCCAATCAGCATATCACCCACAGCTTGAAGTGGGCTGTCCGAGCTCAGTTCATTCTTACCCGCAATGGAAAAGAGCATTATTTCCCCGCGCCGACAGTGAAGGACGACACAAAATACAGCCACAATTTTAGCAAGCCTGAATTTTTCAAAATAAACCAACCCTTTTGGGCGGATGAAATAACTCACGAGGCCAAAACCAATGACTGATCTAAACAGATCTTCCAACTATCATCCCCAAGCATATAGAAGCGACAGCATACCAGAACAAAATAAAACCTCACACTGCGAGCTATTTTTATCAGGCGCAATCCGGTTGCCATGGTGCTCGACGCAGCGCGTATCAACCCTTGAACTTATGAGGGAGTCCACGCCTGAAAACATGAAATCCTGGGAAAAATCCGAACTAGAAAAAACAATAAATAAAGCTAACGGAACTTATGTGGCGCCTATTTTCGAGCATGTTGAACTTCATCAGAAATATGACCATGAGCATTTCAGATTCGCCCAACTCCCACTCTACATCTCAGATGTGGATTTATATGTTGCAGTTTGGAAAAGTAGGCTTCATTATTCTCTTTCCAATTTCAATAATCGGCGGTTTCAGAGGCTGAGTGCAACACCCGGCTATTGAGTTAGGGATGGACTCTCATGAT
>NZ_ATDK01000492.1 GCF_000444135.1 Pseudomonas avellanae BPIC 631 | reverse complement strand
TGCAAGCTAAGCTATTGATAAGATTTGAATTTTCCGTTAGTTGGTGGCTGATTTTTTCGAAAACAGTACAATAGCCTTCATGTGTTGCATACATATCCCGTAAGGTTTTTCTAGTGTTCATGAGTTTCTCTGTTGTTGTTTTTGATGGCTACTAGATTTTTGTTGCCAGCGCAGAATGCTGACCTGTAACGTCGTGCGCACGCTGACAATTTTTGGAATCCATGAATCGAAAGAATGACTTCGCAGAGGATTGATGTTTTTTATACTCATTAGGATTGAGTGATTTTATCACTGAGCCTGTGTCAAAGCATATTGGCCCGGTTTTGATTTTGTAAAAAAGTTTTGTCGGTATGTAGTGGCCGTCAATGAATTTTTCGGGTATGAAAAAAGTAGATGTTCTTTTTTTGTAGTAGGCAAAATCATAACCTACTGAGCTGTAGTCAGTAATAAGATATTTTGATGTGTTGAAAATGTGATTGAACATTTGCGTGTCGTTGTTATTTACAAAACGAATGTTGGTGCAGTTTGCCCTGAGAATTGCAGCCAGGCACTCTATGTGTTGGTTGGGGATGGCATTATGGATGAAGTAGTAAAGCTCTAATTTTGGACGAGCTTTTGCAAGCTCTTGCACAAGGTTGGTAATGGTTGCAACATATTCGGAGTTTAAAAAATCTGCAAGAGTTGCTTCAAGAAGATTTCGTCTCCACGTGAAAAAAAGAATAGCTGAATTGACGTTCAATGGTGTGTCATTGCACCACTTGTCCATTCGCGGATAGCCGGTTAAATGTACGTTGGTATGCCCGAGAGCACTGAAGTTTTTTTTCTTCGTGTGAGGAACAGGCGATGACACCATCATTACGATTGCCGTTGAAAAATGCTATGTCATGAGAGTTTTTGTCGCCTGCAGAGATCCCGTGCCACATGAGATAAAGTTTATGTTTCAGTGCGCTGATGTGTATGTCCCTGAGTTCGGGGAATATAATGCCGGGAAAGCCAAAAGAGCAGTAGAGGGCTTCTGCGTTTAAGAAGAGCTCCTTGTGATGTGCTGAGCCAGATCTAACCAGGTGCTTCTTTAACCGCTCATCTTGCTCGCGATCTATGACATCTTTGCTTGTAATGTAATAGCAATCTTCGTCAGATTTCAAAGCGTATTTAAATACTTCGTAAGCATTATCACCTGTCAAAGATGCTCGTTCTGAATAAAGCTTGGGCGGCGGCAAAAACTGAGCGCAACACCTGACCAATCCGGTACGGTGAACCTATGTCATATCATGAACTCAGCATTGAAGAACGCATCACGATCCAGTTTGGCCA
>NZ_ATDK01000491.1 GCF_000444135.1 Pseudomonas avellanae BPIC 631 | reverse complement strand
TGGCCAAACTGGATCGTGATGCGTTCTTCAATGCTGAGTTCATGATATGACATAGGTTCACCGTACCGGATTGGTCAGGTGTTGCGCTCAGTTTTTGCCGCCGCCCTGTGAAAGCTTGATATCGCGCTCGACCGCCTCGAAACCGTTGGCGGTGCCCAGCAGGTCGACCTGACCTGCGGTCAGCGCCTTGATTGCGGCCTCGCGGCTGTCGAATCGCTGGACTCTGACAGGCAGGTCCAGTGCGTCCGAAATGATGCCCGCGTAATCGGCAGTGATGCCTTCGTAATCAGTCCCTGAAATGGTGATGTCGAATGGCGGATAATCGGGGCTCGAAGTGCCGAGAATCAGTTCACGCTGGGCGCGTACCCACTGCCATTGGCTGCTGTCCAGTTTCACATCCATGTGCGCCGGGCTCGAACGGCCGAGCAGGGTGTAGTGATCGGCCGCGTCGGGGCCGGCCTGAGCGCTGCTCCAGCTCATGCACAGGCCTGTGGCCAGTATTAATAATTGTCTGAAGCGCGTGGGCATCCGGTCTCTCACACTAGTGTACTGTTTTCGAAATAAGTTACCCATAACCTGCAAGCTAAGCTATTGATAAGATTTGAATTTTCCGTTAGTTGGTGGCTGATTTTTTCGAAAACA
>NZ_ATDK01000490.1 GCF_000444135.1 Pseudomonas avellanae BPIC 631 | reverse complement strand
CTAACGGAAAATTCAAATCTTATCAATAGCTTAGCTTGCAGGTTATGGGTAACTTATTTCGAAAACAGTACACTAGCGGCCTTTGGAATCAATGAGTGAATCATCTGCCCCACCTTGTGCACCAACGTGGAGGGCATGCACAAAAATGAGGCAATGTCGGTTGGTTAAAAAATAAATAAAATCTCCCTATTGACTTGAGGTTCTTGCCTGCTCAATATCTGAAGTGTCGCAAAAAACAGACATTGAGCGACAAATAAATATCATTTGCTCAGCCGCAAATACTGACATAGCCAGGATAGGCAGCTTTTTAATCTTGACGATTAAAAAGCCTAATGCGAGAGGGATCTATGTTTAGAAAAATTGAAGACAATAGCATTTCTTTGGATTTTTCGATCTCTGGCTTGAGGTTCGAAGCCAACTTGACCGCAGGCACTGCGCTGTCCGGGGGGGGGTCAGCAAAAAACTGATGTCCAGCCCCGGACCACTAATTTCAGATTTTGTCACTCATGAAAAAGACTTCCATTATTCCACTTATGGAATTCATGTTGGCCAAGATGATCGACTCACTTTCATGGGCGATTCAAGAACTCAAATTGATGTTTTTTTTGTAGATTGCAGAGAGGGGAGCGCCACCCTTCATCAAATCGTTCGTTTGCGTTTCAAGCCTTCCTTAGAAAGACGCCTTGTAATACCAAGAGGTGTGGCACATACATTTGATAATCTCGAAGGTATCGTGACCCGAGACTAACCTGTTTGGTATGTGGATCATGACAACCCGGCTTGGAATCTTGATAATGACCTAGTCTCAGTTGCTCGCTCCTCTAAGCTAAATGCATTTCCAATTGTAAGACCTAATAGGCACATGCTACCCGACAAGGCGCATATATTTTTGTCGGAAATTTCTCAGTCACTTCTAGAGAACCCTAAATCGTACCTTGCGCGTTTTTCTGTGCAAATTGCGGGCTCGCAAAAATTTGTAATGCTTGAGCCCAAGCATTGGGCAGATGACAATCGCGCAGTAGAGCTTATTATTGAAAAATTCGAAATCCCGGGCGTCAAGGCCAAGCGTAATCATTACGCTTTCACAGGGGGGAAGTCGTTTACTCTGGTGCCTAATACTCATGCTTGCGTCGCTGATGTTCTGCTGCTTAAAGCGAATTCCGCTGAATTAAGTGCGTATCATTGGCATGCCCGAACTAGAAAAATATACACCTTTTTAAATAACGAAGGTGCAGAGATTGAGTTGAGTTTTATTGATCTTCGAAATGATTCAGACACGTTCGGACAGGTCGCACATCACACGTTGATTTGTGACCCCAGGGTCAATATTACAATAGAACAAGGCATCGCCTACTGCATAAGAAGTACGCTGGACATCTACCTTCGCTGCGAGCACGAGATTTTTGCTGACGAGAATGAACCTAGTGTACTGTTTTCGAAAAAATCAGCCACCAACTAACGGAAAATTCAAATCTTATCAATAGCTTAGCTTGCAGGTTATGGGTAACTTATTTCGAAAA
>NZ_ATDK01000489.1 GCF_000444135.1 Pseudomonas avellanae BPIC 631 | reverse complement strand
TGGCCAAACTGGATCGTGATGCGTTCTTCAATGCTGAGTTCATGATATGACATAGGTTCACCGTACCGGATTGGTCAGGTGTTGCGCTCAGTTTTTGCCGCCGTCATAATATTGTTTGGCCACTAGTTGTATCCAGGTCGATACCTGAATGCGCCTGCTTATTTGAAATAGCACTAAAACCGGGCGTCAGAAACTCCAATCGATGCACATTTCCTCAGTGAGCACTTTTTTCGGGCGTTGAGTGGTGCGCGGCAACGACATTGCGGCGTGGCCATTGTGCATTTCCTTCAGATAGCCCGGAATGACCGGGCTTTCCTTGCCTTTGGGTAATCAAACCAGCGATGAACTGGCTACTGCCCGGATTTTCGCTCCTGTTTCTTCTTCCTGAACCAGCTTCCCAGCGCATGGAAGGGGTGAATGAACATCGCGATCGCTCCAAGCAGAAAGACGATGAAAATGAAGATCAGGCCTAGGGTCTGTTCCCGTTTCGACGTAACCTATTGATCCCTATGAGAACAGGCCCGTATTGTTGGAGTTCTCACACAACACCAATA
>NZ_ATDK01000488.1 GCF_000444135.1 Pseudomonas avellanae BPIC 631 | reverse complement strand
TTCACCGTACCGGATTGGTCAGGTGTTGCGCTCAGTTTTTGCCGCCGCCGTGTCTTGTCACAAAACATATTTTATAAAAGTGCGATCAGCGTTGCTGGGGTGGTGCAGTTGAGCCAACAATCGAACAGATTGGGCTGTGGCTGCTCTTCAGGCAGTCAATTACCTGGTCGTCTAAAAAGACAGTCTTAACACCTGTCCGTACACCACACTGCAAACAATAAAAAGGAGCAATATTCATGACGGTTTGTTTTCTTCGTGGGGCGTCAGGGTCCGATCAGTCATTGCGACTCGATCCGCGTCGGCCGGGCATGAATCTGACAACAGATTTTCATCACCTGGCAACCCGCCAGTCCGCGTTTTCGATGGCGCAACTTGCCGAGCAGCAGTCCCGTTTATCCGGCCCGTCCGGGTTGTTCATGAAACTGATACGACAGATTCGCTCGCATGGCCGTCAGGCGCTATTGTTCGAGGACCTTGCCCAGTTCGAGGGGCGCAAGCGTCAATGGCTGGCCGAGCGCGCCGTGCAGTTCGCACTGGGCCTGCACGGCCGCCGGCCAGAGGTCGATAACCCCTTCAAAGGCAAACTGCGTGAAGACCTGTGCTGCATCATGTTCGACGACCTGTCGCTGCACACCTTGGTCGAGCGTTACGCGGCCAGTGAAGCCCTGCGACGACACGACAGCGAGTATTTCAGCAAACTGATAGCCACGACACGAAATACCGTGGAACGGCGCATCGTCTTTCACGGGCTGCTGGAACACTTCGACAGGCTGCTGCCCATCGAAAAAAGTATCTACCCACTCAACTACCGCGGCGTTCAACACGCGCACCTTGAGCAGGAAGAAGCCCTGTACGGCAAACTGATAATGGCACAACCCATTAGTGCACTGCTGCAAGTGCACACGCCTGAGTGGCTTCTTGAGAATCTGTCTTCGTTTGAGTTTTCGATTGATTGAGTGTGTGTTCTGCTGAAGTGCTTTGCATAGCATTTAAGTTCGTGTGGTATACACGCTCTGGAAAAAATAGTTATTTCACGGTTATTTTTATTTTATAAAAGTGGTTGGCGGGTTTTTCAGTTGGTAAAGTGTTGGCAAGTCAAGCACGCTTCGTGTGTGGTTTTCTTTCTGGAACTCGAATAGGTTTGGCGGCGGCAAAAACTGAGCGCAACACCTGACCAATCCGGTACGGTGAACCTATGTCATATCATGAACTCAGCATTGAAGAACGCATCACGATCCAGTTTGGCCA
>NZ_ATDK01000487.1 GCF_000444135.1 Pseudomonas avellanae BPIC 631 | reverse complement strand
AAAATACAGCGAGCCCGCGCGGCAATGAGCACGCAGGCATGAGAGAAGTTAATTTTGAGACGGCACACTAGGTGGGGTTTGTGGCGCGGATACGTTTGATGCAGTCTGTGATGTAAGTGCATTGTGGCGCAAGCCCTGACTGCCTGTGCTTGACAGAGTTGATGGATCGAAAGCTTGCTTTCAGAAATTTCAGAATACATCGATTCGAGCCTGAGCCGTTCGCCAATGCGGTTGTGGCATCAGTCTCGGATGAAATACATGGAAGGCTTGAAGCCCCAGCAGATGAGCGACTGGCTTTACAAGTCACTGCTAATGCTGCAAGCATGGCTTGCTGAAAATGAATCAAGGTCTGCATAACGTTATCCATGTTTTTGCATGTCTGGCCGTTCAGCCCTCGCCAACGTCCGGTCCTTTTTGATGCCCGCTGGAACGACGCCGGCAGGCATCAATGACATCTGACTTTCAATTTTTTGTTAAGGGCAGGCCTGTGGCCGGATCCAGGTTTTTTTCCTTACTTAACCTTTTCAGCAACGTATCGTCCGGCTTGTCAGGCGCGGTTTTTGCGTCACGCTCCTTTTGCCATTGAAAGGTGCCGTCCCATGCAGGAAGTTTTGCCGGTGGCAATGGTACGATAGAGTCAATATCTGGAAGTTTTGAACCCAGCTGTTCATTTTTTTGAAGGAACTTGCTGATCAAACGGTACCTGTCTGATCTTTCTTTGTCTAGATCTAAACCTAAATAGTACAGCTCCTCTGTTGGAGGATGGGCCTCAAATGCTTTACTCAATCTCCTGGCGGATGCGGAGTCACCTGACTTAGTGCTCAGGTGATAGATACGTATCGCTTCTTCAAATCTTTTAGATTCACGGATGTATCCTGCTAATTCCCGAGCAGCGCTCGCATGTCCTTGATAAGCAGCACAGCGCAGCATTTCCTCCATTGCGCCTGCTCCGCCTTTTACACGTCCTAGTGTACTGTTTTCGAAAAAATCAGCCACCAACTAACGGAAAATTCAAATCTTATCAATAGCTTAGCTTGCA
>NZ_ATDK01000486.1 GCF_000444135.1 Pseudomonas avellanae BPIC 631 | reverse complement strand
GCGGCGGGTTTGCTTGCGTTTGCCTGCGTACTCAACGTCGGAAAAGCTCATTTGGCTCATGGGCGGCTCGGATCAGGTGGTCAGGCGATTTTCGCATATTTGAGACTTGTTCGGAGGTTCCTTAAAGAAACTTGAGGCGAAATCGGGGTAGTGCAGGTAATACTCGACTGTGGCTCCGTCGGTTTTGAGGGTGTAGTTGTAGATGGTTTTTTGGCGGATGAGCAGGCCTATAAAGTAGGCAAGATGGCCTCCAAGTGCAAGTATTACGCACACGAGAGAGGATGGGCTGTCTGAAAACATTACCCAGCCTAACCAAATAAAAAGTGAGCTTGCCATTACATGGAAGGCGGCAAACCCAAGCTGCGTGATCATGATTTCTTTAGGTGACCTCGCAAGTGTTTTGATTTTCCAGTTCAGGATGTCCTTACCTTTCGGCAGAGCCAGGGCTTTTTCTTGCTGAGTCATATGGGTGTGCCCTCTGCGACTTCCAGGGTCAGAGCGCCGATCCTGCTTGATGCCTTTACCTCGAGTTCCACAGCAGCCAGGCCGTCAATAGCCGTATCGCCTCGTATACCAAGCTCCATCTGAAACAGATAGCTTCTATCGTCTCCGCCAGGATTTAAAAGATTGGCCGGGTACCAGAGTTGCAACTCAAGGTACGTTGCGTCCTTGTCGAGCGGCACCCAGGTTTCCCAGATGAGGTCTTCGTTTTCAGGTGGCATGAGAGGGTAGGTAAAGTCTTCACTCGCCTTGCCAGCAGGCTTGTTGGTAAGCGTCCCGAACTGTTCGGTGTTCCTGAATTGCCCGCGGTCCAGAAAAGCTTCATGTATGGGCTGATCTATTTTTTCTACAGACAGCACGCCCAATGGTCGCTTGCTGCTGATGACATTGAAATGCACGGTCTGCCCGCGTAACACGTTTGGCAATCGTACTTGTACTCCAGTACCATTTTGTACCGCTACGCTGTAATAATCGCCTTTGCCAAGATAACGACTTTCATAATTCACTGTACTTTTTACATGAACCTGCGGAGATAATTGAATTTCCATCAGCGCGCGCACTTCTTCATGCTCGCCATCGGCAGTCTCGGCGTAGCGATAGTTCACGGTATTGGACCAACAGCACTTGCGTAGCCACCAGCCAACACTGTCTTGCTTGAAGTAATTAAGGGCCATCGTAGCAAGGAGATAGATAAAGCCCGTTGCGAACAGAGCTACGCTGAACCATGGATTCATCGCGATTATCGCAAAAGCGCTAGTGTACTGTTTTCGAAAAAATCAGCCACCAACTAACGGAAAATTCAAATCTTATCAATAGCTTAGCTTGCAGGTTATGGGTAACTTATTTCGAAAA
>NZ_ATDK01000485.1 GCF_000444135.1 Pseudomonas avellanae BPIC 631 | reverse complement strand
GGTCGAGGCCATTTCGATTGCAGGTCGTTACACCTAAGCTTTTCGCCGTTGGGCCAGAGATATTCGCCAGTCAGAAATACGTGCGCCCAGCCCACCGGTAAAGATATGCGCCAGGAGCTCGGGCGGCACATCAAGCTCTTCATTTCACTGCTCTGGGGCTCTAATCACAAACCGCCGGAATTTCCGTCTGACGAGCTGACGTTCACCCTGCACACACCTGGATGCTAGATCGCCCGATATCTGGGTATCAGCAAAAACACCATCACTGACATCGTGCGCAGGCATCGCGAAACGGCTTAAGGTGTCGTTTCGCCCCCAGCCGGAACCGACCCCTTTATGGGAATTACGACTGATAACGCGGTGGGTAGCGAAGAACTGCGCCTCAGATGCATAGGACCTTATTGACGGAATCGTAATTTACGATTAACGTATACGCAGTTTATATAAGTAAACAACGTATACAAAATCGATCGGAGCGTTTAATATGGCCTCGCCTGTCCTGTCTTTTCGCGTGGAATCGGAGCTGATCAGCCAGCTCGACCAGCTGGCTGAAGCAACTGATCGGGATCGTCAGTACCATCTCAAGCGTGCCCTCGCACGCTACGTAGAGTCAGAGTCCTGGCATTTTCGAGCTGTAGCTGAAGGTATTGCGGATGCAGAGGCGGGCAACCTAGTCGACTTGGATGCCGTGAAGGCTAAGTGGGTAGCCCGTGCCGAAAATCGCATTAACCAGCAAGGCGGACAGTGACCTCGACGGAATCTATGAGCATTACGAGCCTCGTCGAGGCGCTGTAAAAGCTGAGGAGGTTGTTTTCCAGATTTTGGAAGCCATGTCTCGGTTGGAGACATTCCCGCAACTGGGAAAGGCATCAGATGTACCGGATTGCCGGGAACTGATCTTTTCAAAATTCCCCTATCGAGCGGTCTACACACTGAAGGGGGATAGGATCCTGATCTACCGCATCCTTCATCAGCACGCCGAGCGTCCAGAAGATTGGTGAGTCCATGTATAGGAATTTCAATAATTCCTATACAGGGTAATCCTGGCGGTTTCAGAGGCTGAGTGCAACACCCGGCTATTGAGTTAGGGATGGAC
>NZ_ATDK01000484.1 GCF_000444135.1 Pseudomonas avellanae BPIC 631 | reverse complement strand
CTGCATAAGTAACGCATCAGCGTCTTCCTACGCATCGCTATGAAGACATGACGCCTCCTTCATAGCGTCAACTTGATGCATAGGCATTTTGAAATTCCTATGCATCAAGCTGACCCCAGCCAGCGGTCAGCACGTGCGCAGCGTGACCAGGAACTGGGTGAGCATATCCAGCGAGTCTGGGATGAGCACTTCCAGGTATATGGCGTGCGCAAGGTCTGGCGACAGTTGCTGCGTGAAGGCCAGCAAGTCGCCCGCTGTACGGTGCAACGCCTGATGGGAGAGCTGGGTCTGCAAGGCGTGGTACGCGGCAAGCCCGTCAAGACGACGGTCAGCGACCAAGCCAGGCCGTGCCCGCAGGATCATGTCAACCGTCAGTTTGTGGCTGAGTGCCCGAACGCCCTATGGGTATCGGACTTTACCTACGTCAGTACCTGGCAGGGTTTTGTTTACGTGGCCTTCATCATTGATGTCTTTGCCCGATTCATCGTCGGTTGGAAGGTGTCCAGTTCAGCGCGTACCGATTTTGTACTCGATGCACTGGAGCAAGCCCTTTGCGCCCGTCGCCCAGTCAAGCAGGGTGGACTCATTCACCACAGTGACCGTGGCGTGCAGTACGTGTCAATTCGCTATACCGAGCGTCTTGTCGAAGCCGGTATTGAGCCATCGGTCGGGAGTGTCGGTGACTCTTACGACAATGCTTTGGCTGAGACCATCAATGGTCTTTACAAGGCTGAAGTGATTCATCGACGCTCTTGGCCCACACGGGGGGGCGGTGGAGCTGGAAACCCTGAAATGGGTGGACTGGTTCAATCACCGCCGCCTGCTGGAGCCAATCGGTCATATTCCACCGGTCGAGGCAGAAGCAATCTATTATCAGCAACTCACCGAGTCTGCCCAGGTGGCATGACTCAAACAAAAGGGTCTCCGAGAAACCCGGGGCGGTTCACTCAGCTAATCTCGAATCGCGTGAGCCCACTACGGTTTAGCGAGCCCACGCATTTCAAATGCGAGCAGCTACACTTAGTCAATCTGTTCAGCTGGCACGCTTTGTCCTTCAGGTAGAGTGATGACTAACGGGATCGTGTTTTGTCTATCTCCCCCCGCAGCAGAATTATCAAGATAAACTTTCCCGCCTCGATCAATAAAATCACCTAGCCGCATCCGAACATTGATATCCCCATCGCGACTATATGAAGGCCCACCTGTCATTACGTTCAATGAGGGGCCTAGGTCACGAGCCTCACGAATGACTGGCCAATACGCATTTGAGGTCCCTTCAGGGAAGCCGCCATTTGGATTTGGCCTCAGACTCTCATGATCACGAACCCATGTCCTTGAAATGGGGTTACCGCTTACCCTGCCGTCGACAAGAAACTCAGGTGACATCGTTCGGTAAACCGGCGTATTTTTTTTGAAATTAAACATGCGCATAGGATCTTGCCGTTCTAAAAACCGTTTACGCTCAGTAGAGTTTAGCTGGTCTACAGACGTAATACGATTTCCGCCGCTGCTGGCTTGGTTTTCGTGCGACGCGACATGCTGAGGTGAACAGGTATTAGATACTGCTGGACTATATTGGTTGCGACTGGATGATGCACATATGCCCATGGAAGATTCCTCACTTAAGATTGAAGTGGTTTTTTATTGCGCTACTGCTATCGATAAAGTGCTCAAAACTTGCGATCCCCTGTGCGCCTTCGATGTCCGCTGGCAACAGCCGAGCATGCAAAATCAGATTATATTGATTATCAAGACCTAATATCAGACAGGGTTTTTTTAGGCTAAAGTCATTGGCTTGAAGTAGCTCACGACTAAATCCTTCGTACTTATCTTGATACGCACCAAGAGTGCTATGTAAATAAATACAACCGTCACGTTCTCCATAAATCTTAACGGGAATATCGTCGTTGACCATAAAGCGATAAACCTCATCCTCGAACTGCTTTCCGGCTGGCGTAGGTAGCTTGTAACGCGCTATCAGCGCATCCACCCATCGATCAAAATTTGTTTTCATATGTTTTTCCCATTCGTAGATGACACATATGATGTCTGTGGTCGATATTATGGGTTTAGTTCCATAGCGGCATACCAGGATTCCGGGCGGCCCGTGTTTTTCGGCTGGATTTAGCCCCCGGTGTCAGGATAGTTGTCGCCTCTCCGATTTTTTCTAAAAAGCATATCGGGGTTGTAAGCCGGAATCCCAGAAATTTCCGTCATGGGCGGGAAGCCAGTACTGGTGCGGATTGACGCCAAACAGTTATTTTCCGGCTGCGACGTCGCCAAGCCGAAAACTGTTTGATTGAGCGGCCAAAACATGTACGGAAAACCGTGTCGGATAGCAAAAGCAGCCGTAAACCGCTCTGGTGACGTTTTCCGACGGAATTTTCCGGGGTTCCGGCTTACACCCCCGTACAGAAGATCAAAGCCCGATATTTAGCTCCGACGAAATCATCGTATTGTTGCACGACGAAGGAGATCAGGGACGACTCTTCAAGCTTAGAGGCTGGTAATTGGGGTCTGGGGAGCAATGGAACAGGGAAGTCAGTTAAGACCTCCGACCATGCATAACAGCCGACGGCCTCGCCTCGTTAAATCTTGTCTGAAGATTATCCTCTTTCAGACAGTTAAGTCGGTTGGCTGTTACATTGCTCCCCGGCCCCCTAATTCCTGAATAATGGGGGTTTAAGCTGATCACTGTGCCAGTGTACTGTTTTCGAAAAAATCAGCCACCAAATCGCAAAGATCGGAAGAGCG
>NZ_ATDK01000483.1 GCF_000444135.1 Pseudomonas avellanae BPIC 631 | reverse complement strand
CTGTTTTCGAAAAAACCAGCTACTAACTAACGTAAAATTCAAATTTTATCAATAACTTAGGTTGCGGGACACGGGTAAATTATTTCGCAAACAGTACACTAGTAGTCGTGCTTCTTGTATCAATTGGGTATAACGCACTCAGCTATATATTTAAAACGTTTTCACTTGCTTATCTCACCTTGTACAAAGGTGTGACTGCAAACACTACATCACTTTCGGTAACTATTGCCAGTCTAATAGCAATCTTCACTGTCCCCTGCTTTGGAGCTTTGTGTGACCGTTGGAGCAGCAAAAAAGTATTGATGGCTGGGGGAGCTTTGTCAGCCATATTTGCATACACCTTCATGCAGCTTCTTGAGACGGGCCAGAACCTATGGATCTTCATTGCTATTGGTCTTGCGACTGGTGTACTGGCTCCGATGATGTTTTCCCCTCAAGGTTCTTTCTTGAGTCGTCAATTTCCTGCGCATACAAGGTCATCAGGCGTAGGCACAGGCCGTGAGATCGGAACCGCAATTGCAGGTGGTCTAGCACCGCTTGGAGCGTTGTCACTGGTTTCAAGCTCACCCAACCACTCTACAAGTGGCGTCGTATGGATTTTGATATTGTCGGCAGTCTTGCTTGTGGTGGCTAGTGTACTGTTTTCAAAATAAGTTACCCATAACCTGCAAGCTAAGCTATTGATAAGATTTGAATTTTACGTTAGTTGGTGGCTGATTTTTTCGAAAACA
>NZ_ATDK01000482.1 GCF_000444135.1 Pseudomonas avellanae BPIC 631 | reverse complement strand
TGTTTTCGAAAAAATCAGCCACCAACTAACGGAAAATTCAAATCTTATCAATAGCTTAGCTTGCAGGTTATGGGTAACTTATTTCGAAAACAGTACACTAGGACAGACATTCCAATGTTTGGCCAAGACCTGATTTCACTGTCAAATGACTTGCCCTTCCCGAAGGTCTCACTGCCTGCACTACAGTGCCCTCACAGCGTAGTGTATAAAATGGCTAAATTTGAGCAGCAAAACTTTAGTCTTAACTGATTTGGGTGCGCATACACTTGCTTTTCTCATAATGATGGAGTTTGACTATGCAAGAAGTTATCACAACACACAGCATGTCGTGGAAAATCGAACTTGCCGCGTTGGTGGCCTCAGCCAAGGATGAGACCGAAAGCATTGCGCTGGAAGCATTTCAACAAGCCCTTACCCCATACCTTGAAGCACCTGAGTCGCTCCGAACATTGCTGGGGAAAATTCAGATGTTGGCGCCTGCTTGTGAAGCGCTTGCACTGGACAGTGACTTCTCGACGATGGCTGAACTACAATCAATGATGCCTGATAATATTGAAGTCATAGCAGCTTAGTGCTGCAAAGAAAAAACGACGGATGAAAACTGTGCGCACCCTCCCTTATTCAAACAAGAAAGTATTGTATATATTTGCTTCGGTCAGTGTGCTGCTTGCACTCTCCGAAGCGGTATACGATTTGGCATTTGCCAACTTGGCGTTCACGCTAACCGGCACAACACTTTCCGTCATGACGACCTATGCGATAGGGTACAGCGCCGAGATTATGGTCACTTTGCTGGGCGCTGGATTTATTGATCGGTTTGACAAGTGGAAGCTATTCATTGCAACGCAACTCGTAAATATCATCATTTTTTCCATTGCCGTAGCCTGTCTTTCGATACTAGTGTGCCGTCTCAAAATTAACTTCTCTCATGCCTGCGTGCTCATTGCCGCGCGGGCTCGCTGTATTTTGTTCAAAATATCTTCTCCCTT
>NZ_ATDK01000481.1 GCF_000444135.1 Pseudomonas avellanae BPIC 631 | reverse complement strand
CTAACGGAAAATTCAAATCTTATCAATAGCTTAGCTTGCAGGTTATGGGTAACTTATTTCGAAAACAGTACACTAGCAGGGTCACGAAGAAAGCCAATTTTTGATGCAGGAGTTTAGGCATCAGGGAACCCCCAATCCTGAAGTGGAGAAAGCTGGGAGAGAAATGTTAAATGCTCGATAACTTTCACTTTTTTCAAATTTTTCAGTTCCATCGGTCCGCCGAGGGCAAGAGCAGGAACGAAGCCGTACATTTCATCCGCTTTAAGTAAACCGAGAGTTTCAAGGGCGGGGAAGAATAGTTCTTCAAAACCATTGGTTTTTGGGCTTTTTGTAGAGAAAAATGCTCTTATTCCCAAATCGAGGGCGTCGCCTTTAAACTTGGACTCCCGTTCTACGTAACGTGCCATAGAGCTGGTTATAGTTAAGCTAAATCCGTTTTTTTCACCCCATACGTAAAGCTTTCCAAACGCACTTCTAGCTATAACGTGGTATTTGTCTTGACTGCAGAATTTGGTGTCTGTGTTGGCGCTGATTGAAAACTGACCCACCCTGCCGATTGAAAATTGACCCAGGACGGATTGCTGATTTCTGTCCCAGCAATTGTGGATAAGCTTAGCAGCAG
>NZ_ATDK01000480.1 GCF_000444135.1 Pseudomonas avellanae BPIC 631 | reverse complement strand
AACTGGATCGTGATGCGTTCTTCAATGCTGAGTTCATGATATGACATAGGTTCACCGTACCGGATTGGTCAGGTGTTGCGCTCAGTTTTTGCCGCCGCCCTCTTTGTCAGACTCGAACCAACTTTTGGTCTGCCCATAAGCATTGGATTCCGTCCCTAAAGGTAGTTCGCTGTCATCCAAATGAACAAGCTGAGAACCACGCAAAGCGCGTTCAATATCAGGGTTTGTGACGAAACCGATTGCGATTGCGATAAAGCACACAACCGCCAATACATACAGCAATCCCCACGCCACGAAGAACGCGCCAGTACCGACCACCGCCGCACGGGCACCCCACTTGACTGGTGTCACGATCAGGCCAGGCACGCCAGCTCGGCTGAGCAACAACCAGAACGCGCGCTCAACA
>NZ_ATDK01000479.1 GCF_000444135.1 Pseudomonas avellanae BPIC 631 | reverse complement strand
TGTTTTCGAAAAAATCAGCCACCAACTAACGGAAAATTCAAATCTTATCAATAGCTTAGCTTGCAGGTTATGGGTAACTTATTTCGAAAACAGTACACTACGAGGTCAGGAAATACAATTTCGGCAAGAATGCTAAGCGAAGCATTCAAAGGAGTTTCTTCACCAGACAGTTTGTTTTACATGAACTTGGAAGCAGACGAGGAAAGGTCGAAGCGATATGAGGCTATCCATAAGTTTCTAAAATCAAATGAAGCACAGGGAGCAAAAGTTTCAGATTTAGACATTATTGCTCCCTTGCCGCCAACCAAACTTCCTGCATGGGACGGCACCTTTCAATGGCAAAAGGGGCGTGACGCAAAAAACGCGCCTGACAAGCCGGACGATACGCTGCTGCAAAGATTAAGTAAGGAAAAAGGCCTGGATCCGGCCACAGGCCTGCCCTTAACAAAAAATTGAAAGTTAGATATCACCGATGCATACCATAGCCTTTGCAGCAGGCATCAAAAAAGACCGGACGTCGGCGAAGGCTGAAAGGCCAGACATGCAAAAACATGGATAACGTTATGCAGAACTTGATTCATTTGCAGCAAGCCGTGCTTGCTGCATTAGGGTCTGTTCCCGTTTCGACGTAACCTATTGATCCCTATGAGAACAGGCCCGTATTGTTGGAGTTCTCACACAACACCAATACGAGCCTGCAA
>NZ_ATDK01000478.1 GCF_000444135.1 Pseudomonas avellanae BPIC 631 | reverse complement strand
CTGCTGCTAAGCTTATCCACAATTGCTGGGACAGAAATCAGCAATCCGTCCTGGGTCAATTTTCAATCGGCAGGGTGGGTCAGTTTTCAATCAGCGCCAACAGTCTGATGCATTTACTGGGTTTTCGCTTTGCACCGCGCATCCGCGACCTAGGCGATACCAAGCTGTTCGTGCCCCAAGGAAATATCGATTATGACGCGATTAAGTCAATGATTAGTAAAGAAAAACTGGATATCAAGGCCATTCGGACGCACTGGGATGAAATTCTGAGGCTGGCCACCTCGATCAAACAAGGTACCGTGACTGCCTCGCTGATGTTGCGCAAGCTGGGTAGTTATCCTCGGCAGAACGGCTTAGCCGTTGCCCTTCGCGAAATCGGTCGCATCGAACGCACGCTGTTCATTTTGGACTGGCTACAAAGTGCCGAGCTGCGCCGTCGTGTGAATGCAGGACTGAACAAGGGCGAAGCGCGCAATGCGCTGGCCAGGGCTGTCTTCTTTAACCGGCTGGGCGAAATCCGAGACCGTAGCTTCGAACAGCAACGCTACCGTGCCAGCGGCCTCAACTTGGTGACTGCTGCAATAGTGCTGTGGAACACGGTTTACCTGGAGCGGTCCGCAAACGCATTACGCGGACATAGCACCGCTGTCGATGAATCGCTGCTGCAGTACCTGTCGCCGCTGGGCTGGGAGCACATCAACCTAACTGGTGATTACCTGTGGCGCAGCACCGTCAAGGTTGGTGGAGGAAGATTCCGGCCATTACGACGACTGAAATCAGCTTAACGTACTTTAAAATCCGTTTTCTGAGGCGACCCCTGTGTGGCGCACGGATGGTATACACGGCGGCAATCAGCGGGCTGACGGTGCAGGGAC
>NZ_ATDK01000477.1 GCF_000444135.1 Pseudomonas avellanae BPIC 631 | reverse complement strand
GTATCCGTCCGGCCAAGTCACCTACCCAACCCCGCAAAGCCCAGACATGGTGTGCACTTAAATTCAGGTGGACACCAGTTCTAGCCTTTTAAGCGGGTAATTCATGCAGCCAACACGTCGTTCCTATTCCAAATCCTTCAAGATTCAGGTCATTCAAGAGTGTGCCCAGCCCGGTGCTTCAATTGCCAGCATCGCTCTGCACCATAACCTCAACGCCAACCTCGTCCACAAATGGATTCGGTTGCAAGCGCCAAAAAGCACAGCGCTTCAACCTGCCTTCATTCCGCTACCTCTGCCGACGAACGCAGTAAATCAGCACACCGCTTCGCCGAACATCTGCGTCGAGATTGAGCACCCTCGTGGCACTGTCAAAGTGAACTGGCCAACTGAAAGTGCTGCTGCCTGCGCGACTTTTCTTCGAGACTTGCTGCGATGATTCGTATCGATGCTATCTGGCTCGCCACCGAGCCGATGGATATGCGCGCAGGCACCGAGACGGCGTTGGCCAGAGTGATCACTGTTTTCGGTGCGGCGAAGCCGCACTGCGCTTATCTGTTTGCCAACCGCCGGGCCACTCGCATGAAAGTTCTGGTGCATGACGGGTTTGGCGTTTGGCTGGCGGCACGCCGCTTGAATCAGGGCAAGTTTCATTGGCCAGGCGTGCGCCATGGTTCGCAAATGGCACTCGAAACTGAGCAGCTTCATGCACTGATACTGGGTCTGCCGTGGCAGCGCGCTGGATCGAGCGGTGCGATCACATTGCTTTAACCTCTGCCATTAGCCTATCGGTGTATCGTCGAGCGCCGTCTGCTCTGGCAAAATCAACGGCATGACTTCCTTGCCCTCTCTCGACCACTTATCCCCCGACCAACTGCGTGCTTTGGCTGCGCAGTTGATGTCGCAAGTCGAGACAATGGGCAAGAAGATCCATCACGATCAGGCGATTATCGAAAAGCTGACCCACGAGATCGCCCAGCTCAAGCGCTTCAAGTTTGCCAAGCGCAGCGAACAGTTGAACCCCCTGCAAACCAGTTTGCTGGATGATCTGATCGATACTGACATCGCAGCGATTGAAGAAGAGCTTCAGGCTTTACAAACAGTGCCTGTGGCGACCGAGAAAAAACAAAAGCCCAAGCGCACTGCATTACCAGCAGCGTTTCCACGCACGTTGATTCTGCATGAGCCGGACAACACGCAATGCACATGTGGCTGCGCACTCAAACGTATTGGTGAGGACGTCAGCGAAAAACTGGATTACACGCCCGGCGTGTTTACCGTCGAGCGTCATGTCCGTGGCAAGTGGGTGTGTGAAGATTGCGAAACGCTGATTCAGGCACCTGTTCCAGCGCAGATCATCGACAAAGGCATCCCGACAGCCGGCTTGCTGGCGCATGTCATGATCGCAAAGTTTGCTGACCATCTTCCGCTTTACCGCCAAGAGTTAATCTTTGGTCGAGCTGGGCTGGGCATTTCGCGCTCTACTCTGGCCCAGTGGGTTGGCGTTACCGGTGTGCAGTTGCAGCCTTTGGCCGATGCACTGCGCGATGTAGTACTGGAACAGAACATAGTCCACGCCGATGAAACACCGGTGCAGATGCTTTCACCGGGTGAGAAGAAAACTCATCGTGCTTATGTCTGGGCTTATGCCACTGGCCAGTTCTGCGAAACAGCAGCTGTCGTTTACGATTTCAGCCCAAGCCGCGCTGGTGAACATGCTCGCAACTTCCTGCAAGACTGGAAGGGCAAGCTGGTCTGCGATGATTTTGGCGGATACAAGGCCAGCTTTGAACTCGGCGTGACCGAGATCGGCTGCATGGCCCATGCGCGACGCAAGTTCTTTGAACTGCATGCCACCAACAAAAGCACGCTTGCCGAACAGGCCCTGCGCTACATTCAGTTGCTGTACGAAATAGAACGCGAAGCCCGCGACCTGGAACCGGAGTTACGATATCGAATACGGCAAGAAAAGGCCGTACCGGTGATGGAAATGCTGCATGCCTGGATGATCGCCCAGCGTGATCTCGTGCCCGAAGGCTCAGCGATTAGCAGAGCGTTGGATTACAGCTTGAGACGCTGGGTAGCGCTGTCGCGCTACCTTGAGGACGGGGCCGTACCCATAGATAATAATTGGGCCGAGAACCAGATGCGGCCATGGGCCCTTGGTCGTAAGAACTGGCTCTTCGCAGGTTCACTGCGCAGCGGAAAGCGAGCGGCTGCGATCATGAGTTTGATCCAGTCTGCGCGGCTCAACGGCCATGACCCGTATGCGTACTTGAAAGATGTTCTCACGCGCCTGCCGACGCATCGGGCGAGTGAGATTGGTCAGTTACTGCCGCATAACTGGAAACCAGTTTAGTTACGCAAGACGTGATGGCCAGACGGATAC
>NZ_ATDK01000476.1 GCF_000444135.1 Pseudomonas avellanae BPIC 631 | reverse complement strand
CGCTCCCAGTGTGCCCGGCATGGGCCGAAACCAGCCACTTGAAAGCAGTGGCCAGACTAAGTGACGACAACTGTAGCGAAACGCAAGGTGGACGCCGTGAGGCCAAGCTGAAAGAAGCGCGTAGCAAAGGCACGACCGCAGGAACACGAACAGGCAGCGAGGCCGGATGCGGGCGATTAGTGTTCTGGGAACCACGAAATCCAACTGTCACCGAAAGACGCATCAGGTAGAGCCTGGCGGCACGCGCCGAAGGTTTCGGCACCTTACCCGGGGAGATCTCGACCACTGACAAGTGGACGAGAAGTCAGCAGAGGCCGTAGTAGCGAAGAGGGGCAGTAATGTGCCTGGAGCAAAGGGCCGAAGGATAAGCAGCACCCCTGATGGGCTTCTGAACATAGAGCCAGAGCTCTTTGAAACCGAACCTAAAAAAAAATGCTTAGGCAACAATGGGTTGGCTGGACATGAACGCCCGGGTGGATTCCCGATGAAGACATGAAAGGAAAGAGCAAGTGATGTGTCAGACGGAACATGAAGCGGGAGATGTGCTGAGTGGGGTCAGCGTGGAGCATGTGGTCGAGGCTGACAACATGCGTCGTGCGCTCAAGAAAGTCCGGTCCAACAAAGGTGCGCCGGGTGTCGACGGTATTACAACCGAAGATATCGAGGCTCACTTGGTCAAGCATTGGCCGGGCATCAAGGAAAAGCTTCTGGCCGGGAGTTACAAGCCTGGCCCGATCAAGGGTAAGACGATCGGTAAACCTGATGGCGGAGAACGGCTGCTGGGCATACCCAATACGCAGGATCGAGTTATCCAGCAAGCGGTGAGTCAGCAACTTACGAAGCTATGGGACGGTGGTTTCAGTGATCACAGTTATGGGTTCAGGCCCGGTCGCAGCAACCTTGATGCAATCAGGGCGGCGAAAGCATTCGTGGTCAGCGGCAAGAACTGGGTGGTTGATGTGGATATTGAAGCGTTCTTTGACGAGGTCAGCCATGACCGACTCATGACACGCATTACCCGCGACATCCATGACAAGCGGCTGAACAAGTACCTGGGATCGAATGTGCGAGCGGACATGATTCTCAATGGCCAACGGCAAAAGCGCAGTGCGGGCGTGCCGCAAGGTGGCCCGTTGAGCCCGCTGCTGGCTAATCTGTATCTGGACCCGCTGGATAAAGAGTTGGAGGCTCGTGGTCTGAGCTTCTGCCGCTATGCTGACGATCTGATGATTTTTGTGGAAAGTGAGCGCAGTGCAGAGCGGGTACTTGAAAGCATCGTAAGCTGGATCGAGAAACACCTGAAGCTGAAGGTCAACGCGAGTAAAAGCGGCACAGGCCGACCTTGGGAGCGTGCCTTTCTGGGTTATCTGATCGACGAGGAAGGCAACAATCACCTGTCGGGCAGAACGGTGAAGCGGTATCGCAAACGTGTTCGCGAATGCTGGTCAGCCAGACAAGGGCTTACGAGTCGTGGTCTGGTGGAGCAGTGGAGAAAATATCTGTTCGGCTGGTTCGGTTACTTCCGACTGGCGGTAGAGAGCGACTTCACCGTGCTTTCCCAGTGGACGCGACGCCATATGCGCAAATGCTTTTGGCAACGTTGGCATAGCCGGCGAGGCCGCATGGCCCAACTGTCCAGACTGGGAGTCTCGAAAAGGGGGCTTGCACGAGTAAGCTTCCACGACGGAGCCTGGAAAGCGGCGAGACATCCGGCCATGCATCAAGCGCTGAGTAATCAGTGCCTGAGGCGTTATGGTTTGGTGACTGCGCAGGATCTTGCCTCAGCGCAACGCTGAGCAATCCAACCGCCGGATGCGGAAAACCGCACGTCCGGTGGTGTGGGAGGGGTAGAGGGCTTGTCCCTCTACCTCGACCCGATC
>NZ_ATDK01000475.1 GCF_000444135.1 Pseudomonas avellanae BPIC 631 | reverse complement strand
CTAACGGAAAATTCAAATCTTATCAATAGCTTAGCTTGCAGGTTATGGGTAACTTATTTCGAAAACAGTACACTAGTGATCCCCAAACGGCAACGCTTATGGCATTTTCAACGTTCGCAATTGGATTCATAGCGCGGCCATTTGGTGGCGTAATATTCGGGCATTTGGGCGATAAGTTCGGTCGCAAGCGAATGCTGATGGTGACGTTTTGCCTGATGGGCATTTGTACGACTGCAATCGGCCTGGTTCCTGGCTATGCCACGATGGGCATCTGGGCTCCAATTCTGCTGGTGCTGATTCGAATTCTCCAAGGGCTTGGTGCCGGTGCTGAACTCGCTGCTGCAGCGGTGACTGCATATGAACATGCTGATGAGAATAAGCGTGGAAGCCAAGGAGCTTGGCCCGCGCTAGGATTGAACCTGGGTCTGCTTCTCTCATCCCTGACGGTATATCTTCTTACGATGCCAGGAGAAGAGTTTCTCCTTGCAGGTGGTTGGAGAATACCGTTTATTGGCAGCATCGCTTTAGTGTTGGTTGGTATTTGGGTACGCAACAGCATCCCTGAAACGATTGCATTCCAAGAGATAAGTAACGCGAAGCAAGCTCAAGGTTCATCGGAGATAGGAATAGAAAAAACACCTCTGTTGACCTTGCTGAAGAAAGATTTCAAAGGTCTAGTGTACTGTTTTCGAAAAAACCAGCTACTAACTAACGTAAAATTCAAATTTTATCAATAACTTAGGTTGCGGGACACGGGTAAATTATTTCGCAA
>NZ_ATDK01000474.1 GCF_000444135.1 Pseudomonas avellanae BPIC 631 | reverse complement strand
TTTCTTCAGGACTCAGGACGATATCTTGGGCGCTCATTTCTTCGCCTCCAACGGTGTAATCAACAAGCAAGCATAGACGATTTTACAGAGCATTTATTTTTGAGACACTACACTAGAGGCCGGGGAGGTAAAATCAGCCGGAAAGTGTACTGCCTTGCCTACGATGGAGCGATCCCCTACGTGTGTTTCGATCAAGGTCGAAGTCTCTTTCAAGGAGCGGTCCGTCTTTTGCCGAGCAAATTTGTAGAGTCTGTGCATGTTGTGCTATATACTTATGGCGACTGAAAATGGGATTGAGTAGGCAGACGACCTGCCAGTCAGTAACATCATTAGACGGACCTGAATATGTATCTTTCCGCGCTTTACGTCAATATCCAGTCGACAGATTTCTCTTGTGCGTTGTTGCAGCGTACAAAAAAATACCTTACGTTATTCGGATTGTCTTTTTTGATACAGTCACCAGTTAATGCGTTGGAGTTTGATGTCTGGTTTACATATCAGTTCGCAAAGCCGCTGTTTTCTTCTGCAAAAGAAGGCTGCGATTACTTTCATACTAAATATTATGAATGGTGGGCTCCTTATTATAATCCGGCGAAAAACTATTTTGATACACCTGATTATTACAGGTGTGCTCAAGAGGAATCGTTTGCCGGGGAAATGAGGCGCAGAACCCTCAGTTGTAAGGATGGTGAAGCTCCTGATTTTCATACAGGTGAATGCAGCAGTTTTAGGCAAAAAGGAGCCTCTGAAGACCCCATTGCCTGTAATGCTCCATCGGCCTTTGTAGGAAATCCCATAAATTCGTCTAACGGAAATAAATTCCATGAAGAGACGAACTACGATTCAGGAGGGGTAAATCCTATATTATTTAAGCACTACTATAACAGTGTAGATGGGGGCTGGTCACACAGCTATTCGTCAAGCTTGTATTTTGCTGTGGGTGCTGTTGTGGTTGTTTCTGAGGATGGTCGACAAAGTATTTTTATTAAACATGGTGATAAATATATTTCTTCTGCGGATAAAGGAGTGGTTGAAAAAGTCGAGGGGGGATGGAGTTATACTTCTTCCTCAAATATCGTCTATCACTATGCTGTTGACGGTCTGCTCATGTATGTTAAGAAACATGAAAATATAATTTATACACTTGTAAGATTTTTTCAAGATTCAAAATTCATTGTCAGGGTAAGTAACTCGGCTGGAGTCACTCTGGATATTGTTGAAGACTCAAGCCATCAACCTGTTAACGTTACTGCAGGTAAGTTCTCTATGCTTTTTACATATGAGAGCGGCAGGCTAGTAACTTTGAAAAAACATATAAAGATAAAGTTTTTGTTCGGCAGTACCATTATGAGGACGCGTTGAACAGCGGTTTACTCACAGGTATTACCGACGAACGTGGAGTTCGTATCGCTAGTGTACTGTTTTCGAAAAAATCAGCCACCAACTAACGGAAAATTCAAATCTTATCAATAGCTTA
>NZ_ATDK01000473.1 GCF_000444135.1 Pseudomonas avellanae BPIC 631 | reverse complement strand
TGTTTTCGAAAAAATCAGCCACCAACTAACGGAAAATTCAAATCTTATCAATAGCTTAGCTTGCAGGTTATGGGTAACTTATTTCGAAAACAGTACACTAGCGTGATGCGTACTGTGGACACTCATTTGAACCACAGAGGAACACGACATGAGCGTCATTGTAATAACGGGCGGTAGCCGCGGAATCGGTGCAAGTACAGCTGAACACGCCGATGGCAGCGTTAGTGGTCGTCGGTTTAAGACTGGTAAGCCAGCGACTCTCGTCGGTCATTCCGAGATCTGCAGGAAATTGCGGTAATGCGCTTAGCAACGCATTTTTCGACGCTGTGAGGTGCTGGCTGACTTTGTCTGACACAGCGATCAATGACGCTACGAATTTCATCTGGCTTGGCTCGTAGCTGGCCTCGCTTTTACCCATGTACTGGTTAGCAGTTTTGGTGTCGAAGATCTGGGCGTGGCGTAGTAGGGGGTCTGCACCCTGGGCAAGCGTCCAGTCGATTGTTCGCTGATTTTCTCCCGCTGAGACTTGGAATTTAGCGCTGCAGGCCACTGGCTCTTCGACGAAGACGTTAGGGTGAATCTCGTCTTTCGACCTTGAGCCGCATGCTTGTTTCAGAAGGCGTGCATACCCGCTTTTTCCCGAACCATTTTGGCCGTAGAACACTGTAATGTTGCCGGGGCCAAAAGGTAGCGAAGCACCGGGTTTGATGGCATTCAACCCGTGGACTTCTGATATCCCTTCAATTCTGATGGCTGGACGATTAGCAGCGAGGGCCAAAGAACTAGTGTACTGTTTTCGAAAAAATCAGCCACCAACTAACGGAAAATTCAAATCTTATCAATAGCTTAGCTTGCAGGTTATGGGTAACTTATTTCGAAAA
>NZ_ATDK01000472.1 GCF_000444135.1 Pseudomonas avellanae BPIC 631 | reverse complement strand
ATCAGCCACCAACTAACGGAAAATTCAAATCTTATCAATAGCTTAGCTTGCAGGTTATGGGTAACTTATTTCGAAAACAGTACATTAGTAAATTGACTACAAAAAAAGCAGGTATACAATGAACATCGGCCCTAATTACATCTCTGCACAAGAATGGCAAACCCTGTTTGATAAAAAAAACGAGGTGGCCTTGATCCCTTTGAACAAGCTCCCTATAGAGCCAGAACAAAAAAAACAGCGCGACCCTAACGCTGAATTCTATACCTCCGAGGAAACACCCTGGTTTGCCGGCTACAAAAAGTCGGAGGCAGGGCGCGCTATTTTAGAGAAAATGTCTGAGAAGGAAGCAAAAGATATCCGAGGCGAGTATCTGGAAAACTACATTAAAGCCTTTGACGAAACCATATGTCGTATGTACGACAATTTCCACGATTTCAAACAGCAGCTTTTTTACCTTAATACGGATCTGTCAAAAAAGCATTTCGGCTTCACGTTGGGCTTTAATCAGGACATTCAGGTGACCGACCCGGACGAGGTGCTCACCCCGGCAGAGTTCACGTACCTGACCGAGAAGCTGAACGAACGCCAACAACTGAAAGAGGATCTGCGTGCGCACGCAAAAATTGTGATGACGCTGCTCGACCATTACACCGAAAAATTCGATAACCGGCACACCCTCAATCTGGAGAGTTACAGCAAGGTCATCGACTACGGACAGATCTTCAGCCGCAACCATATTGGCAATTTCATGGACACGATTATCTACCAGATCGAGCGTAATGCGCCGAAACGTGAGGAAGAACCAAAACCTCTGGTTGATGTGCACGTTTGATGAATGCAAATACAGGCCGTTGATATTTCGCTCGGAATAACCAGTGGCATGCCCATCGGTTCGTGACGCAGATCACACAAAGCCTGTGACCAGGAATTTTCCCACAGTTTTATCAGCCCAAGCATCTCGTTCATTTACCGATAACAAGAAAGATACGCCCATCCAACCAGGAGCAATAAATGAGAATCAGCTCAATCACTTCCGACTTCATACTTCCTCAATCACGTCCTGAGAAATCTCTGCCACCGGAGGAGGCACCACTTACGTCCGCAGTTAAATTAGCCCCAAACACAAAGGAGGCGCTTGCACAAGCTTTCTATACGCGGGAGAAAGAGCCGTGGTTGAAATCATTCTATACATTTACAGACTATACAGGCCCAGTAGCAAAGACTGAAATTCGCCCAATGACCAAAGAGCGTTATCTAGTGTACTGTTTTCGAAAAAACCAGCTACTAACTAACGTAAAATTCAAATTTTATCAATAACTTAGGTTGCGGGACACGGGTAAATTATTT
>NZ_ATDK01000471.1 GCF_000444135.1 Pseudomonas avellanae BPIC 631 | reverse complement strand
ATCAGCCACCAACTAACGGAAAATTCAAATCTTATCAATAGCTTAGCTTGCAGGTTATGGGTAACTTATTTCGAAAACAGTACACTAGGGCGTCTTTTTTTGTGGGCGGGATTCGGTGAATATAAGTGTTTAGCCCCCCATCTGGGCCCGCGGATATTCGATCGCGTGCAAATCACTCAGTACTCCATTTACTCTCCATGAAACTGACTCTCAGACGCTTGAAATAGCCGCTGACCGTGCCAAAGCCACCCATAGCGGCAACTCGGGCCAAATTGATCGTCCAATACGATTTTTTCTACGCTCGGTAATTGACGCCCTAAGCGTGAGGGAAAGCGGGGATGACAGTCGCAGTCTTATCTCAAATACATCAGTGATCCCACTCTTCATGCCGGACCGGTAAACGATTTAACTCATCTTTGATTTGCCGCCAGTGGGGCAGCAACTGATCCATCAGGGCCAAGAACCGGGTGTTGTGGGTAGGCTCAATCAGATGCACCAGCTCATGTATGAGAATGTACTCCAGGCAATGCGACGGCTTTTTTGCCAGCTCGGTGTTCAGCCGAACAATCCCGGTAATAGGGTTACAGCCTCCCCAACGGGTTTTCATGCGCTGAATTAAGATGCGCCGAACATTAACCCCCAACTGAGGCTGCCATTTCCCCAGAAGCACGGGCAGCTTCGCCCGGATCTGCTCGCGGTACCAGCTATCCAGCAACGTCTCACGCTGAGCTTCATTACTACCAGGCCGTATCTGCAAGACAAGCGCGGAATGTTTCAGCTCAACAACTGGCGCTACATTGATCTCAATAACCTCCAACAAATAGCGCTTTCCCCACACCTGATGGCTTTCGCGATTCAAGTACTCACGTTGCGTCTCGCGGGGTTGGGCACGCATTTGCCGTTGTTGCGCCTTAATCCAGCTCAACCTAGAAATAGCGAACGCTCGCAGAGCGTCAAGGCCCATGTGTAGAGGGGCAGATATATGCACCCGCCCCTTGGGCGGATAGACATAGAGGTGTGCGTGCTTATTGTTCTTTCTCTGAACCTCGACACGGATATCACCAAGGTCAAAATGCTCGGACATCAGTATTCCTGCTGAGCAACTATGATTGGAAACAGGCGATCGACCTCTGCCTCATCATCCAAAACCTTGTACATGGCCTGCTTGATCATCATCTCCTTCGCTTGTATGCCGCGCCAGCCATCAGGTCGTGCCTGTTTAACTGCTTTGTCTATCTTCAACGCTAGATCCAAATAGGCGTCCCCGCTCGACTGACCATAGGGCATTGCCGGCTCGCACACCCAGTTCTTTGGCGTCAGGTTGTTGTAGAGCGCGAGCTTGCCTGGAGTGTTCAGCACATGCGGTGTGCCCTGCACCTTGCCTGCTTGCACTTTGATCGCTAGTGTACTGTTTGCGAAATAATTTACCCGTGTCCCGCAACCTAAGTTATTGATAAAATTTGAATTTTACGTTAGTTAGTAGCTGGTTTTTTCGAAAACAGT
>NZ_ATDK01000470.1 GCF_000444135.1 Pseudomonas avellanae BPIC 631 | reverse complement strand
TTTTCGAAATAAGTTACCCATAACCTGCAAGCTAAGCTATTGATAAGATTTGAATTTTCCGTTAGTTGGTGGCTGATTTTTTCGAAAACAGTACACTAGCTGCTTAGCCTAGTTGTAGTCAGGCTGAGCAGCTCAGTTTCTGGCAGCTGTTGGCGTGGGTGCGATTTTGACCCAGACTAATGATGTGAGCTGGCCCTCGTGCAGCTTTGAAATCACGAGCAAGGCAGCCAGAGGCCTCTGCATCATTACTGAAGCAGGGCCTTGGAGAAAGTGCTAATTGCTGCTTACATCGAAGCGCATAGGTTTGACGTGAACGACAGTTGCCCCGTGGCCCAAAGCGCGTATGAGGAGCTCAGCAGCCGGGTAAGCAATCCCGGATGTACCAGGAAGACATTACATTCCTCAGCATCTGCGAGACCTGCGCGCTATGCGTGCTCCGGTAGTCTCACCTAACCAAACGACACCGGGCCTAAGAATTAATGCGAGATGCGCGGTTAGATTGCTCGCATCCAATCTAGGGTGCTTCGGAAAACTGGATACTCTTGATCAATTACCTCCGATTGCCAGCTCCGGATATTGTCTTCCTGAGCAATTATGGCTGCCTCTCCCTTCTCATCAATTCTCAAGGCATCCTCAATGCACCCCATTGGCCAGACCCAGGTTGCAAAACCTTTCATTGCTTCATGAGCAGCATTAGCGAGTGCTTGGCCGTCAGCAGTTCTCGCAAAAGCAGCCCAACAGTCAGCTGCTGAACCACTTCTGGAATTCTGAGGCAGTCCGTTTCCACCGATCAGGAACCCTTCAGTTTGGCCTACCACTTGAAGCACAGATCTGACGTTATCCATCTCTTCGGATTCCTTCGGCAGCCATGGCCCCCTAGTGTACTGTTTTCGAAATAAGTTACCCATAACCTGCAAGCTAAGCTATTGATAAGATTTGAATTTTCCGTTAGTTGGTGGCTGATTTTTTCGAAAACA
>NZ_ATDK01000469.1 GCF_000444135.1 Pseudomonas avellanae BPIC 631 | reverse complement strand
TATGACATAGGTTCACCGTACCGGATTGGTCAGGTGTTGCGCTCAGTTTTTGCCGCCGCCCGGTTTAACAGCCCGGACAGTTTGAGCCCGTTTGGTGAGGGTGGGTTGAATGCGTATGGGTATGTGGGTGGGGATCCGGTTGGGTTTGTGGATGAGACGGGGCATATGCCGTTTAAAAAATCCTGGAATAACCTACCAAGGCTCGCGATGCACAATGCTACGGTGGCTCGTAAAGAAAGCATTAGGCTTTACAGAGTTTGGGACCGTCCGATCAAGCGCAACGTCAAGGCGCTCAATCGAAATACGCCAAGCCCATTAGTAAATGAGCTGGCAGCGACAACAGCACATACCTCAGCAGGCCCTGACTCTCCAATTGCTTCAAACTCAAATTACAGCGCGGGCGCAAGCTCTCCAAGGGGAGCGTCATTGTTCGAACAGGAATTGAAGAATACTCGGTCTAGGCTAAGCTATAGGTTGGCCGGTGGTATGTCTGACAGTGAGCATACTGCAAAAAATACTTTAAGGAAACTCTGAAAAA
>NZ_ATDK01000468.1 GCF_000444135.1 Pseudomonas avellanae BPIC 631 | reverse complement strand
ACCCGACGAAGTCGGGCCGGAAACGGAGCGGGGATTTTGGTTACTTTGATCCTTCAAAGTCACTCGCCGAGGGGCGAAAAGGTGCCCTGAGTCGAACTCCAATCTACCTGACATCGCAGAACCGCTGTGTGACGCAGGGCATCACGAAAGGCATTACCACGCGGAGCGTGGGAACGAGCGTCGCAATGTGATTTTTGATTCCGGTCGAAGGCCGTGGGGGCTACCGGAGCGGCGATCCGCATGGCTTGCGAATAGGTCCGTACAGCCCCTGAAAATGGGGCGTTGCGACCAACGTCTTCGTGAGCAAGCTCACTCCCACATGGATCTGCACTCCGCCTTACGTTGCAGTTTTAGCCCCACTTTCCAAGCTTGTCAGGACGTGCATGTAACATCGTTCGCACAACGACACACCAACCCTCAAGAGGCCGAAGAGCCTCGCCTGTCTCAATGATCTTCCTTGCTGCCAGACACTTTCCATTCATTCGCGGGAGCTTTGAACATGGTCAATCGTCTACACGGCAAATCCCTACTGGCTTTACTGACTCTCAGTGCCATTGCGCCCTGGGCGCAGGCGGCCGAAACCCCGGTCCTTAACACCGGCAGCACCGCATGGATGATCACCGCCGCAGTCCTGGTGCTGTTCATGTGCCTTCCGGGGCTGGCACTGTTCTACGGCGGACTGGTGCGGGCCAAAAACATGCTCTCGCTGTTCACACAGTGTTTCGGCATCGCCGGGGTGGTCGGCGTGTTATGGGTGATCTACGGCTACAGCATGGTGGTCGACACCAGCAACATGGTCGAAGGGCAGGTAACGTTCAACAGCTTCGTCGGTGGCCTGAGTCGCGCCTTTCTAGCTGGCATGACCCCCGACAGCCTGGTCGGTGACATCCCGGAAGGCGTGTTCGTGACCTTTCAGATGACCTTCGCCATCATCACGCCTGCGCTGATTGCCGGAGCCTTTGCCGAACGCATGAAATTCTCTGCCGCACTGCTGTTCATGGCGCTCTGGTTCACCCTGGTGTATGCGCCGGTCGCGCACATGGTCTGGGGCGGGGCGGGTGCGTTGATGCACAACTGGGGCGTGCTGGATTTTGCCGGTGGCACCGCTGTGCACATCAATGCCGGTGTTGCGGCATTGGCGGCGTGTCTGGTGCTGGGCAAACGCAAGGGTTATCAAAACACACCGATGCCTGCGCACAACCTGAGCCTGACCATGGCCGGCGCGGCGATGCTCTGGGTCGGCTGGTTCGGCTTCAACATCGGCTCTGGCGGCGGACTGAGCGGCACCTCCGGCATCGTCATGCTCAACACCCAAGTGGGTGCCTGCGCCGGGATTCTCGGCTGGATGTTCACCGAATGGTTCAAGGTCGGCAAACCGAGTGCATTGGGCCTGGCCAGTGGTGCGTTGGCCGGTCTGGTCGGGATCACGCCTGCCTGTGCCTACGTCGGCGTAGGCGGCGCGTTGGCGATTGGCGTGCTGTGCGGGGTGTTCTGCTACCTGAGCGTGACCGTCCTGAAAAAACGCCTGGGCTATGACGACAGCCTCGACGTCTTCGGCCTGCACGGCATCGGCGGCATGATCGGCGCGGTGCTCACCGGCGTATTCTGCGTGCCAGCACTGGGCGGCCTGGTGCCGGACGTGACCATGGGCGCGCAAGTCATTGCACAGATCAAAGGCGTACTGTTCACCACCGTGTATTGCTTTGCGGTCAGCTGGATCATCCTCAAAGCAGTCAACGCACTGATCGGCTTGCGGGCTCACGAGTCCGTGGAAGAGATGGGGCTGGACCTGGCCGAGCATAATGAGCGGGCCTATAACCATTGAGATGATTGTCGTGCCGCTCTGCGTTATACATTCGACGCGACACAACTTCATGCCTTGCCCGTAGTTACTGCACATAAACGAAAGCGCTTTTTTTATCACAATGGCACTGACGACGCAGAGTGCGACGTAAGTGACGGCTGAGTCCTGACACTGATCCGG
>NZ_ATDK01000467.1 GCF_000444135.1 Pseudomonas avellanae BPIC 631 | reverse complement strand
TTTTCGAAATAAGTTACCCATAACCTGCAAGCTAAGCTATTGATAAGATTTGAATTTTCCGTTAGTTGGTGGCTGATTTTTTCGAAAACAGTACACTAGTGACACTCCCCATCCACCTGATATCGGTGGTTGCGGTACTTCCATTTCTGGCGTAGCTATTTGCCGTGCCTCTGGCTCTGGTGCAGGCTTTACCTGCACTGCTGATGTAACTATTACAGGTGATCCCTATGAAGCTCCGGCTCCTGATCCATCCCCCGATACCGGCACTGGCTCTGGCGGTGATACTGGCACTACTCCTACGCCTGGCACTGGAAGTGGATCAGGTTCTGACACTGGCTCGGGTACTGGTTCCGGTTCTGATACCGGTTCAGGCAGTGGTTCAGGTACTGGTAGCGGTTCTGGGTCTGGTTCAGGTTCCGGCACTGCTACGGGCTCAGGCTCTGGCAGTGGTTCTGGCTCAGGTTTAGGTAGTGGCTCTGGTTCTGGCAGTGGTTCTGGCTCTGGTAGTGGTACCGGTTCTGGATCTGGTACAGGCACTGGTTCTGGTACTGGTAGCGGCTCTGGCACTGGCAGTGGTGGTAATGGAACTTGTACGTCCGACTGTGGTGAAGGTGATGCCCCCTCCATCACCAAGCTTAAAGCCCCCGAGCAAGGATCATTAGACGGTGAGGACGAAAAATGGCAGAAGAAAATCGACGATTCCAAAGATGAAATCAAGGATGGGTTAGACAAGCTCAAAAGTGTATTTTCACCTATTGGTGATCTTTCCCTTGGTGGTGGTGGAACTCTTTACTGCCCACCTCCCGTTACCGTTCTCGGCAAAAGCATAAGTTTCTGTCTTGATAAATACTCGGGCTCTCTCGATTGGATAGCTCAAGCAGTTTTATTTATGTGTGCTGTTATCGCCCTGTTTATTGTCTTTGCATAGGTGATTTATGGATCTTTCGTGGTTAGCTGCATGGCTTGATAGTGCCAATACCTTCTTTCAGTACATCTGGGATTTCATGGCCAGTGGTATTTATCAGTTGGCGGCGGCAAAAACTGAGCGCAACACCTGACCAATCCGGTACGGTGAACCTATGTCATATCATGAACTCAGCATTGAAGAACGCATCACGATCCAGTTTGGCCA
>NZ_ATDK01000466.1 GCF_000444135.1 Pseudomonas avellanae BPIC 631 | reverse complement strand
GGATCGGCTGACACACCACTGCCACATCGTCGAAACGGGCAACGAGTCCTACCGCCTACAACACAGCACCTTGGCCGCCCAGACAAAGATCAAGTCACGGGAACGAAAGCGCAAGGACGGAGATGATATCGAGGACGATGAGCCATTTTGATCCGCACCATAAATACCCTGCTGCATGCGGTGGGGCTTGATGCGTCTTCAATCGGCACACTGCTGCTAAGCTTATTCACAATTGCTGGGGCAAAAATCAGCAATCCATCCTGGGTCAATTTTCAATCGGCAGGGTGGGTCAGTTTTCAATCAGCGCCAACAGGTAAACCTGATAAAGGCCCTTGCGCAAGGCGGTGTCCATTATACCGCCGCCGCGCATTTCAACAACTTCACTCTCCCCCTTCCCACCACGCTCGGTTGAAACTGGATTTTGGGGATTTCGAGTCCACAATATTGCGTGAACCGCACTGGCTTTACCTATATTATTCCTCCGCATAGACAGACCTTCAAGTTTTTGGCCAGCAATAATAATTTTATGCAGTTTCTCGGTATCATGTGGCTCATCGATCAGAAGCAAAATATCGCCTGGAATAAGATCTGTTTTCTTTACATTTGGCCTTTGTGGGCTCAGCACGACGCTCATAACTCGTGCGTTTTCAGCGGGTTCCGTTGACACTGATGCTTGGGAGCCGACAGGCGAGCTGATTGAAACCCTTTCCTCGCCGAAAGAAGCCCTCCCTTGCTCTTGAGCTGGGTTATGCTCAAACGTTGTGTTCTGTTGAATGCTAAAAGACGTACCACCTTGTATTCTCATCATCATTACTGCCTGTGTAAGTATTAATTTAAAAGCTATTTATTGAATGTCTTGCAAAAGATCAAATTAGACGGCTAGAGATTTATAGACTTGTTATGGCATAATCTGCTCTAGTACATTCTCCATCTTAATTTTTTTTTATGTGGTCAGAACCCCTCGACCGGTTCCACATAAAGCAGTCTATTAAATAAAATATATTTTACTGGCTACGGTCTGAGCCCTAACTGCGAACCTTTATTTTTAGACGACGGTTGCAGGGGCAGAATGCAGCACAGTAACTGAATTAAAGTTTACGTAGCATATTGAACACTAATTTACTTGGTCATCACTTCAATCGGATATTTAAAATCGAAGTGCTCACGGACTCACATTAATTGCGAATTAAACCGCATTCCGTCACTTCCGATCCATATTAGCTGCGAATTAAAGTAAACGATTTCAAATCGGCAGTCCCGCCGCCAGCATCCTGTCGCGCAGTTCTGTGGTGCGAGCCGGATCGAGTGCGTTACTGAATAGCGCTTTGATCTCGGTGGGTCTGGCGTCGAACTGCTCGACCAGATCCTTGATGCGGTAGCCATGGCGCGT
>NZ_ATDK01000465.1 GCF_000444135.1 Pseudomonas avellanae BPIC 631 | reverse complement strand
TGTTTTCGAAAAAATCAGCCACCAACTAACGGAAAATTCAAATCTTATCAATAGCTTAGCTTGCAGGTTATGGGTAACTTATTTCGAAAACAGTACACTAGCTCGTCATGCAAATTGGGGAGTGTTACGTGCTGGTTGTACGAAACCTTGCTTGGAAAAGACGAATTCGATCCCGCGCTCTCGATTGATGTCGGATAAACGTTGAAATTCGAGAAGTGGGAAATGATCCTCTTGCTCGAACGGTAATTCCGGGTAAGCGCCATTTCTCTTATCGGGATTCCAGCCTCGGCACGAAAATCAGCCACCGGAACTGCGTAGTCGCCGAGGGAGCCGTAGATAGCTTGGTTTGGATCGCCGACGATGAAGGTCTTCGTTCGCCCCGCTCCGGCACGCAAAATAGCGGTGAGAAGGCCATACTGAATTTGCTTCGTGTCCTGATACTCGTCTACCAAGACATATGAGAAGACCGAAGCGAGAAGTGATGCAATATGCTTTTGATCACGCATCAGGGTCTGCGCATACCAAAGGATCAGCTCGAAATCGATCTGACGCGCTTCGGCGAGCTCGCGGAAATACTCACCAAGAATTTTATGAAGCGTCTCATGCTTCCAAGCATCTTTGCAGCCTAAGTGATAGCCCGTTTTGCTGAAGTAGTAATCGCAATCCCAGTGCGTGATCTTTGCGTAGGGCGCGCATAGTCTATCGAGCATGAGTTCGCGGTCGTGCTTGTCTAGGACTCGATAGCCGCGGGAAAGCTCTGGAAGGTAGATGCCATATGGCTTAATGATCCACTCGAGGCAAAATGAGTGAATGGTTCCGATCCACAGCTTTGACGTGTCAACACCGAGATCTTCAATGCGCTCTTGAATTTCATCTGCTGCGCGGTGCGTATAAGTAATCGCCACGACAATCCGCTTGTCCGTGGCACGCGAAAGCTCATAAGCGATCTTATAGGTCAAAGTCCGCGTTTTTCCGCTACCAGGGCATGCGATGAGGAATACGCTCGAAGGTTCCTCGACTGCGGCAGACTGCTCTGCGTTCAATTCACGGGGATCCCAGGCGAACATCATGCAATGCCTGCGATGAACGAACTAATGGCATCGCCTGGTAGCGCAAGGGCGACAGCAGCTTTTAGGAAAACCAGATCGATTTCGCCGCGTTGGAAACGCTCAACCTCACCCCTAAGGATTGCTAGTGTACTGTTTTCGAAAAAATCAGCCACCAACTAACGTAAAATTCAAATCTTATCAATAGCTTAGCTTGCAGGTTATGGGTAACTTATTTTGAAAACAGTACACTAG
>NZ_ATDK01000464.1 GCF_000444135.1 Pseudomonas avellanae BPIC 631 | reverse complement strand
TGAGCAGAAGCAGTTGAACACCTGGGTCAGTTTTCAGTCGGCAGAACAGCGTCTACTGGGTCAGTTTTCGGTCAGCGGCAACACAGATGATCAAGGCGCTACGCGCAATCGCCACTACAGAATAATCCATCTCAAGGCGGAAGGTCTGATTGAGCAGACTGTGGCCGAGGCCAAGCGTCAGGCAGAACCCGACCCGACTCCGTTTGATTAAAAATGCCAATGCACTTTCAAGTTCGCGACGTGCGCACTATCGCGCTGCTAGGCCTACATGTATATTAGAAAGCCATAACGAACCAATGAGATAAATAATGACGGGAATCTACAAAGCTGATTGGACGCAAGCGCTTGAGCGCAATAAGCAATACGGCCTTTCTATACCAGCCGTATATACGGCGCCGCAGGAGAAATATTTTACGGCTTTAAGAATAGCAGAGCTTCCGAAAATTATTCAGCCAGCTTTGGCGGGATTAACGATGGATGATTTGGTTTGTCAGTGTCTAGCAATACATTTTAAGTTACTGCCCGTTTTGCAAGATTGGCTTGGGTGTCCTGTTTATTTCACCCTGGGCTGGATTGATGATGGAAAAAACGGAATGTTCAAGTTTGGAGATCCGCTTATTAAGTCCCTTCTTGACGGGGAGCCTAGAAGCAGCGTAGTCAACCTGCATGCTTGGTTGACGCTACCCTCAATGGAAATCTTCGACGTTACGTTGTCAACGACCATTGCTAAGGTCAATAACTTGACGGAAGGGTATGGAGGGGTATTTAGTCAACACCCGGATAGCCTTAAGGGAATTGCCTTCAAGCCCATGTTGTTGGGAGAGGAATTTTTGATTCGCAGTAAGTTGCTCAGATTTGAATAGAATCCTGCTACAAGCTAAGCTTAAAGTCAACTTTGGCGTAGGAATTTCATATGCTCCTTCTGACTCGCCGCGAAGGTGAAAATATTATGATTGGCGATGGAATTCAGATCCAAGTTCTAAGCGTTTCAGAGGACACTGGGGATGTACGTATCCAGATTGAAGCCCCAGACGCCGTCGAAGCCCAGAGCAGAAACGTTGAGAACGAAGTGACCGATGGCAAGCCTGGTCCTGTTATTACTCATAAGCGCCGGTGGCGCTCGTTGGTCACTCGGTTTGAATGATCAACCAACCGCCCTTATGACCCCC
>NZ_ATDK01000463.1 GCF_000444135.1 Pseudomonas avellanae BPIC 631 | reverse complement strand
TACTGTTTTCGAAAAAACCAGCTACTAACTAACGTAAAATTCAAATTTTATCAATAACTTAGGTTGCAGGACACGGGTAAATTATTTCGCAAACAGTACACTAGTAAAGCTATCAGTCGTTGTACGCAATCCATTTGAGGAGCTTCTCTCGCGAACGCCTATACAGTCCAGTACCACGTCAACTATCGAAAGTTTTTTGACTGCGACTGACTGGGACTTAATTGTTTATGCTGCCGGGCGTCTGGCAATCAAAAATCCAAGAGTACATGAGCGAACCCTGTTCGCGGTGGCAGCCATATCGCAACTAAATATCACTCATTCTGAGTTTTTCCACTCTGCTGGCGAAGTAATTACGCTCGATTGTTTTATCGGTGTTGAAGGTAATTGGATTCTGAGACTCGATTCTGGCGACGTTGCGGTTCCAAATACCTTCATCGAGAAAGATTTGAAACGCTTCTGCGATTTTCGTGGCTTGAGTCTCGCAGATGGGAATTCTCCTTTGATTCAGAGGGTTAGGGGCGTAGGCCAGACAACCCGACGTTCGATCATCAAGCTCATCACTTCAGCGTTCCAAGAAGCTTCGCGATACGCAGCTGACCCCGAGAGCTTTCTGGCAGCTGGCAAGGCATGGATATACGCCGAGGCATCTCTTCCCAAGGTACATCAAAGAAAGCCATCCGCCGCGTCTTCAAACGTCCATCCAGCCACCCCGCCGGGGCCTCAACCTCTGTTTTCTGATTTCAAAAACGTCCGAGGGAAAGGTGAAGATGTAGCTGACCACGCTGATACCCTCCTCTTCCTAGCCAGCTGTCCAGGGGAAGCGTCCCCCTCCCAGTCATATACTCTGGGTAAGCGTTTTTTATATACATTAAAAAGCAAGCATACTTATGAGGCGTATAGGAAATTTGTTGAGCGCCTCCTGTTGTGGTCGATGCTAGTCAAGCTGAAACCTATTCAGTTTTTGACGCAAATTGATCTTCATGAGTTTTCCGAGTTCTCAAAGGCACCCCCTGGCTCTTGGGTTAGAACAACATTAGAGCATCGATTCATAAAAATTTGCGCGGGATCGAGGGCTCGAACCGCAGCGGTCACTACAGCCAATCCAGCTTGGCGACCCTATCGGTTGCCCATTCATGCGGACGCTAGACCAGGCCCTGTCTCATATCATGCATCTAACGAGACTGTGTCTGGCCAATTTGCAGTTATTCGAAGCTTCTATAATTTCTTACTATACGAAGGTGCTGTAGATTCAAATCCGCTGCTCAACAGAGCTGCTTTTCTTTCATACGGTCTGCAAAAAAAAGCCAGCCCTAGAAAACGGCAAGGTATTACTGAAGAAGTGTTCCGACATGTAATCGAAGGCTGCATGGAAAATTTGGACGGCTTTCACCTGATCAGGATGATTTTTATTATTTACACAATCAACGAGCTTCAGCTGTCCTGGGCGGAAGTCAGAGATCATGGAAGAAGCTTTACTCTCGATATGTTTAAGGCGGATGGCGAAGATTCGTGGTGCGCATCCATCAATACTAAGGGGGCACAGACGAAAGTGGTTCCGGTGAATAGAAATTATATTGAAACAGTCTTAAATCCATACGCTGAATTTGTCAGCAGTCGGGGGTTGAGTGGTGTTTCTGAGCAGTGGTTATTTTCCTCACTCACCGGAAACGAGTCAATTTCAGTTTATCGAATAACCAGAGTATTGAATGAGGTCTGCCGTGCAGCAGCATTGAAAATACAGCAAGAGGGTCATTCAAACGCCGTGGTGGAACGCTTACGGCATGTCACTATTAACGATCTGGCGAACGCCCCCAAGCCTGCGGCCTATATGAATCAATGGCTTTGAGGTTTCTGTGACCAGATACCGTGCTTCAAGCGCTTGACGCTTGGTAATCACTAGGGAAGGTCTGAAGTAG
>NZ_ATDK01000462.1 GCF_000444135.1 Pseudomonas avellanae BPIC 631 | reverse complement strand
GTTAAGAACTTACGGCTTGGGCCAGAGGTATTCGCCTGTCAGTAATATGTGAGCCCAACCAAGCGGAGAGATGTGTGCCAGAAGTTCGGGTGGCACATCTAGCCCTTCCCTTTGTCGTTCAGCGACCGCGTGACCGATGTGGATGGTGTTCCAGTAGATAATGATTGCGGTGAGCAGGTTGAGCCCAGCAATCCGGTAATGCTGCCCTTCGCTTGTGCGGTCACGTATTTCGCCCTGGCGGCCGATGCGCAACGCATTCTTGAGAGCATGGTGAGCCTCACCCTTGTTAAGGCCGATCTGGGCGCGCCGCTGCATGTCCGTGTCTAGAATCCACTCAATAATAAAGAGTGTTCGCTCCACACGGCCAACCTCACGCAGAGCAACCGCCAGATCGTTCTGACGCGGGTAGGAGGCGAGCTTGCGGAGCAACTGACTGGGCTTGATCTTTCCGGCGGTCATGGTAGCGGCGCAGCGGAATAGGTCAGGCCAGTTAGCAACGATCAGTTCCTCTCGGATTTTACCGCCGACTAGCTTGCGCAAATCCTTCGGCGTCTCTGCCGGATTGAACACGTAAAGGCGCTTGGAGGGCAAATCGCGTATACGTAGAACGAGCTGATATCCGAGTATGCCGCTGGTCCCAAATAGGTGATCTGTAAAGCCGGCTGTATCGGCATATTGCTCTCCAACCTGCCGACCAGCCTCATTCATCATCAGGCCATCAAGTATGTATGGAGCCTCGCTGACTGTCGCGGGAATCATTTGTGACGCGAACAACGCGAAATGGTCATTGACGTGCGTGTAAGCCTTAAGGCCGGGTTCGTTTCCATATTTGGCGTTAACCATGTTAATGGCCTCTCCCTGCCGGGCTGAAGGAAAGAACTGACCATCGCTTGATGCGGTTGAACCAATACCCCAGAACCTGGACATCGGCAGCTTTGCCTGCGCAGCAACCACGGTCGCCAGAGCCCGGTCCATTGCTTCGCTCTCGACATGCCAACGGGCAAGGCGTGAGAGTTGCCAGTAATCATGCGTATTTGTGGCCTCCGCCATCTTACGCAGCCCAAGGTTCA
>NZ_ATDK01000461.1 GCF_000444135.1 Pseudomonas avellanae BPIC 631 | reverse complement strand
GGTTCCCGGCAGTTCGCGGACAAGTCCGCTCCTACGAAAACCGAGGTCGCGGACAAGCGAAGCGTCGCCCGGTCTGTTTGCACTTACTGCTGCGACTTCAAGCAATCCAAATCGGTAAAGTCCTTGCGCATGTCGGCGATGCGGCTCAGCAGCCGGGTGCGTTGCTCCGGTGTGCTCTGGGCGGTGATGTCCACCAGCAGTGAGATGGCAGCCTTCTCGGTCTGGTCATAGGCCTTGCGGTATTCGGGCGTCCAGAAAGTCTCGCGGTCCTGCAGCAGGGCAGCGATGCGCTGTGGGAAGTCGCTGGCCTGACGCTGTTGTACGGTCGCCAGAAACAGGTTCTGCCAGCGTGTGCGGTTGTCGATCCAGGCCTTGTTCTGCTCGCCGAGCGAGGCGGACCAAGCTTGAATTCGATCCTTCTGCGGCTGATTCAATTTGCCGATCCACGGGGTCAGGCGTTTTTGCATGCGGTCGGCGCGCTCGGCAATCTGGCGCTCAAGCGGCTGGTCGAGGTATTTGTTCTCGCGCTTGCGCTGATCCTTGGCGAACGACTCCTGCATCTCCTGCACCTGCTTGTCGTCGAAGCGCGACAGCAGCTCCACAGCAGACGGGGTGATTTCCCGGGAGATCTTCGCTATCGCGTCTTTGGCCTCGCTGGTTCGGGCCTCAAGCCCTTCATAGGTCACACGGTCGTTCTTGACCATGTCCTCCAGCTTGTCCAGCCAGGTCAGGTATTCCGGCAACTGCGTGCTGCAATGCCAGCTCAAGTGTTGCTTGAGGCGCACATCCAGCCAGCTCTTCTGTTCCGAGTTCATGTCCAGGTAGTCGCTGAGCGTCCACGGAATGATTACATCCAGATTGCGATACGCCAGCCCGACCTGATTGCATCCGGCAAGCAGCGATACGGTCATCAACAGGGTGATGAAGGCTTTGAACAGAGACGGCATGAGAACTCCTTGGCGTACTGACGTGCAGTAGAGGAGTGTAATGGCTAGTGTACTGTTTTCGAAATAAGTTACCCATAACCTGCAAGCTAAGCTATTGATAAGATTTGAAT
>NZ_ATDK01000460.1 GCF_000444135.1 Pseudomonas avellanae BPIC 631 | reverse complement strand
TTTTCGAAATAAGTTACCCATAACCTGCAAGCTAAGCTATTGATAAGATTTGAATTTTCCGTTAGTTGGTGGCTGATTTTTTCGAAAACAGTACACTAGAGATGTTCCCGTGTTTTATTTGTACGACCGCCTTAGCGGATGCTCTATTAGCCGGCAAACTTTCTGGCGTGGCATTTGAGTCTGTTGTAATTTCAAAATCAGAAAACTTTCTGGAGCTTTACCCCGATACGGCCTTACCTGAATTTTATTGGCTACAGGTACGTGGGCTGGCTGGAGCCGATGACTTTGGTGTGGACAAAAACAATCGATTAGTCGTTTCACATACAGCGCTGACTATTTTAAAAAACTTTAACGTCAACCATGCTGACATTAACTTTTTTAGTAATTCAAGCTGAAGCCAGAGAATCTCACGCTTCATTCAACAAGAGAACACCGCCCGCCCGACCACGAGGTTCGAATGAAAAAATAACACGAAGCCCTCATCACAAAACTCCTGATTGAAATTGAAAACTCGTCCAAAGGTGAATTGGAACGCTCCCTACGAACCCGTCTATGGGCGATGATCACTGAAAACAAGAACACCACCGAACAAAAACAGATACTGACAAAGCTGCATATCGCCTGCGTGCAACACGGCATTGGATTCTGGACGAAAAAGTTTGGCGATGATCAACGCATCGAACATGTTCTGACTGTTGCGCTTCAAGCTGCCGATGGCGCTTTTGATGAGGCCGATGCGATGGCCGTACGAGACGATTTTTATGTGTCTGTGGTCGAGAATGAAAGCTATGAACCCAACGAATACCCTGCGATGTTCGTCGGGCACGCTGCTGCCAATTCAATCGTAACGGCAGTTTCCGATGTTCAGTTCGACGCCGACGACCAGCGCGATCAGGACCTGGATATTGAGTAAGCGCCTCATGAACCCCACATTCCAGTCCTGCAATTGAAGCTTGATGCTGTGCTCCAAATTCTTTTCAGGAGCCAGCCCCCATGATGCGACCCGACGCCA
>NZ_ATDK01000459.1 GCF_000444135.1 Pseudomonas avellanae BPIC 631 | reverse complement strand
GGAACGCTAAGGGAGAAGATATTTTGAACAAAATACAGCGAGCCCGCGCGGCAATGAGCACGCAGGCATGAGAGAAGTTAATTTTGAGACGGCACACTAGGTATTCACCAGTGCTTTCATGGTGCTTCGACGATGGTTCATGTGACACGAGTTGTCGATGTTTGATCGTGTTACTGAAACCTGAGAGATACCGAAACCAAGGAAGTCGAGTAACCCGTATAATCTCCGCTTTTAAAGCGCCGCCAGGAAGACAGTCCCTCACCTTGCTGATGGTACACTGCTCTATGTTCATGGGGTGGGGGAGGGCCAAGGCATTTACAAGCTGAGCAAAGATATCGAATGTGTTGCGTGTGATATTGATTGCGGCAATTAGGTTCGCTTCGCTGGCGAGTTTCGCATCCTCAAACTCATCATCCGTTCCCATCATCATTGCCCCGGCGAACATTTTTATTCCGTCAGGGTCATGTTCGACTTGGTATGCTGCGAATGCGTCACGAGCCAGACTCTTGTGATACTGGTAGATAAGCAAAGAGTGGCTCACCGAATCCACCGTGCTCAGTAGCCAGTCCTTATTCGGATTGAGGGTGCGAATATATTCCTTCAGTGCTAGTAAATCCCATTTCCTTGGCATGTTCGCTCCGATGTTTGTCTGGTGTCGTGATTAGAAAACTCAGCTAGTGTACTGTTTTCGAAATAAGTTACCCATAACCTGCAAGCTAAGCTATTGATAAGATTTGAATTTTCCGTTAGTTGGTGGCTGATTTTTTCGAAAACA
>NZ_ATDK01000458.1 GCF_000444135.1 Pseudomonas avellanae BPIC 631 | reverse complement strand
GATTAATCGATCGATTTTTCAACAAATAGCGGCTTATTTTAGGAAAAGTCCGGCTATCGGCCACGGCGCGGTGAGTTGATCGGAGGATCCCTAGGAGGGGGTAACATATGAACATTACGCAACTTGCAGCGTTTAAGGCCAAGATCGAACGCATTCTTCGCCCTTGGCAATGGCATCCGACGCCAGATCAAATGGCCCGCCTAGCAGCAGAGTTTGCTCAAAAAGAGCCTAAAACTCTCAGCCAGGCTTTGACGATTTTCTTGAAGCATTTCCCAAGTCAGAAATTCTTAACACTTGATGGCGTTGACAATTCGGACTACAGCACTTTGCTAACCTTAGCACTCGCCGATGCCAAGGCTGCTTCAAAATGACAAGAGAGCAAGACGTAGTTGAAATCCGTACAAGACTCAGTGAGTCTCGGAGTAACGTATATGCTTCACTACGTCGCTTTATCTCAGAAGACAGAACTGACAAGCCCAAGAAGCGCGATGCTCTCCTAGCCTATCAGAAAACAGCTACAGCCTACTTTAATAGCGCCGAAACCTTCGTGGGCGATAGCGAGCTATTAGGTGCTAGGGAAAGCAAACATTGGGCTCAAGGCTTTGCCGAGGACTGTTTTGCAATACTCGATTCAATGGCGCAGCATTTCGAGCTTCTAAGAACCGAATTCAAAAACCTTGGATTAAGTGATCTCTCTAGTATAGAGCCAACACCAACAGCTTATGCCAATATGCAAAGAATGGTCTGTCTGTACATCACGCCCGACCGGAAAGCAGGCCTCTATCAGAAGTTCAAAGACAACCGACTTCCGGTGTACGGCTTCGAACAAAAGGCAAAAAATTTCATTATGATAGACAAGATACTAGCATTTATTTTTGGTGCCGTTTTCCTAACAGCCATCCTAGTGTACTGTTTTCGAAAAAATCAGCCACCAACTAACGTAAAATTCAAATCTTATCAATAGCTTAGCTTGCAGGTTATGGGTAACTTATTTTGAAAACAGTACACTA
>NZ_ATDK01000457.1 GCF_000444135.1 Pseudomonas avellanae BPIC 631 | reverse complement strand
GAACCGCTCTTCCGATCTCGAGATTCAAATCTTATCAATAGCTTAGCTTGCAGGTTATGGGTAACTTATTTCGAAAACAGTACACTAGTAGCAAGACCTGCTCGTAGCTGTGAATACCCAATTGCCAGGCAGTGAACAAGGCACCTATGACAATCACCTGACCGATGATGCCGGCTGTCTTGGGGGACAACTGGTCGGCCAGCAGGCCCATGAAGAAGCGCAGCACGGCACCTGCCAGAATCGGCGTTGCCACCATCAGGCCGCGCTGTTGAGTAGTGAGGTGCAGGTCGGTGGCGATCTGTACCGCCATCGGGCCAAGCAGATACCAGACCATGAAGCTCAGGTCGAAATACAGAAAGGCTGCAAACAGGGTCGGTCTGTGACCGGCCTTCCAGAAGCTTGTATCCATGTGCACACCTCATCATCTGCTAGTTAGTCAGTCGGGCCATGACCGCGACGCGGGGTATTCCAGACGCTATGGTGGAGTGTTCCGAATGACGGCGACTCCACCGGCCCCGTCACCGGCCCCGTCACCGGGGCCAAAACGCAAAAAACGTCGCCTCTCTGTCCACGTGAGCGGAAAAAGATAAGCGACGTCTTTGTCGTAAAGGGTGATAGCCGCCGTTGGCTACCGTGGGATTGCTAAAGCAAGAGATGGGCCAATTGAGTCGCAAGCGGTTAGCGGCGAGCTGCAAGCTGATGGTGTACGCCTCGCGGCGTTGGCCATGACCTTGAATCGGGCGATGGGCAGCCAATGCGCTGCAAAAGGGGGCGCTTGCGTGGATCGCCCCGCAGCCCCGGTCCTTCTGCGTCATTCAGGCCTGGCGGTGCAGCACTACACAACGACTGACAACTATCAGTCGGTTCAATAATGAACAGGTGAAGTATGATTTATTGCTATTTTATGAGCATTAAATAGTTATCTGTTATACGTCGGGTGCCACTAATAAATCGGCGGTTTCAGAGGCTGAGTGCAACACCCGGCTATTGAGTTAGGGATGGACTCTCATGAT
>NZ_ATDK01000456.1 GCF_000444135.1 Pseudomonas avellanae BPIC 631 | reverse complement strand
TTTTCGAAATAAGTTACCCATAACCTGCAAGCTAAGCTATTGATAAGATTTGAATTTTCCGTTAGTTGGTGGCTGATTTTTTCGAAAACAGTACACTAGGTAGCGAGGTAAGCCCGGTCTTCATTCTGAAATCCGTTGCCGTCGTTGCTAATTAAGTAAGTGAGCATCAAGACCTGATTTTTTCTATGGAAGTGAGGGATATATGGACGAGTGGTTTGAGTCACTGGATCAATGCGTTAAGGATGGTGTGGTCGAGCTTAAAACGACTTTTGAGATCGTCACCAATTTCAGCTTTATCAGAGCTAAGGCGTTTCAGGCATTGAGTGAGGGTGCTCCCAACTTTTCTTATGATGAACACCTGGGGACCTTGTTCAACTTTGATCTGGAGGACGCGGAGCTTGGCTCAGGCATACAGGTTCACAGCGTCGAGCTCGACGAGGAGCTACACTCGGAAGGACTCTATACCGTCGAGATTCTGTTCAATTACGAAGTCTCAAAAGAGCTGGTCGCGCTGGAGCATACCCGCGCTGCCCTAAAGCTGGTAAAGCTCAATACCAGGCTCGTCGATTTCCTGAAGGTCAGTTTAACCTTGGCCGGCAGAGAGTTTACGGTGGTGCCGTCCACTCTGAATCTGAGGATCCAGACACCCCATGGATGGCGCCGGGTTTACCAGTCTTCTGGCAAGCAGCCTAAAATCGAACCTTTGCAGGCCGAGGCATTCGATGGTTTCTTAAAATCTTTGCAGAGCTCAACGAAGGTTTTTGCGCGCTACACGATGGAGAAGAAGATCAAAAATCTGGTGGGACTGATGTCCTCAGGGCTGAGGTTAGAAACCCGGAATTTTGAATCGGACGCGTTGCTCAACTTCTACAAAGTCATTGAAGTGGTCGCCAAAGATCCTGCCTTCGTTGAGCACTCCGTGGAGATCCTGGAGCGACCACTGGCTTATGGTAAAGCCATTGTCAACAGCGGCCAGCGATCGCTGATCGCCTACGTTTGGGAGTACTTGAAGAAGATTGAGCCCAAGATAGGTGAGGACAGTCTTGAGCTGCTTGTGAAAATTGCTGATACAAGGAACAAGCTTGCCCACGTTGGCGCGGCAAAGCTGGAGCCTAATATGGTTCCATTTTGCAAAACCGTGGCGATGGTGCTCTTGCGTAAATTCCTCGTGCTGAAGACGACAAGCGATAAGACGTGAGCCAGCATGCGTAAAAAGGTTTTTGATAAGATCCGTAGCTTCGTTGCGGCTCTATCTGGCGAGAGCAACTGAGTGTAGTGACATACTCGTAATTATTTTTGAATGATAGTCTATTTTTGATAGGGAGAGGGTTAACTTGAAAGACTTCCTCACAAGTAACAAGATTTATTTTGAGACTGGCGTCTCTGTACTGTTAGCGATCATGGCCATCCTCGTTTCGATTAACGCTAACTCCATAGCCAAAGCCCAGCTATCCTTGGCGAACGATGCCCAAAGGATTGCTACGCTCCCTTACTTACCAAATATAAAAGCTCGTTTTAAGCTCGTATCTTCGAACGATGGAGTTCGAAAGGAAAAACTGGAAATTACCAATTCTGGGGATTCGATGTATGAGCTACGCGCCTTTCCTATAGCATTTTTAGCGTTACGAGAGCTGCAGGTTGTTTCAGCTAACGGTCCCTACACAAAGAATGCTCATCTAAAAAAACTGTCTATACCCCTTGAAAGTTATTTTCCTAACGGGACAATGGTGGATGATATGGACAAGGATTTTGTGCTGTACCAAGACATAGAAAACACAGGGCTCTTGAAGGACAGGCTAGACGCCTTTTCCAAGAAGTATGATAGTGAGGAAAAACACGTTATAGGTGGCATTGATAAATATTTGGTTGTCTCATATAAAGACCGTTTCAACGTGCTCCATACGGACTATTTTCAATTTGACCATGCGGGTGAAGGAGTGCTGATGGGTAGCTCTGATGGTGAGGGAGTGTTCAAGCGTTATAATGAATACTCTAAAAAAGAGATTAAGTTGGACTATAAAATCTCTACTCCAGAAGAAATTGGCAATCTTTGGGTTAAACTAAAAAACTAGTTTTTGAATCCGCTTTGATTTTCATCAGACAAACTAGTGTACTGTTTGCGAAATAATTTACCCGTGTCCTGCAACCTAAGTTATTGATAAAATTTGAATTTTACGTTAGTTAGTAGCTG
>NZ_ATDK01000455.1 GCF_000444135.1 Pseudomonas avellanae BPIC 631 | reverse complement strand
GGCATTGCAGGCTCGTATTGGTGTTGTGTGAGAACTCCAACAATACGGGCCTGTTCTCATAGGGATCAATAGGTTACGTCGAAACGGGAACAGACCCTAGGCAAAACGGGCGAGACTGGCTCGCCCGGTGGACACGACTTCATCCTTGAGTCGCAGTGGAGGATCAGTTCATCTCGATGATGACTTGTTCGTTCCACTTCTGAGGCAGGGCCTTGGAAGTCTTTTCCCAGGCTGCTGCGTCTTTGATCGGCGTTACGTTCTTGTACTGTTCATGCGGCAGCAACTTGGCTTGTACGTCTTCAGGCAGCTTGATGTGCTCGGCACGAATCGGGCGTGCATGGCCACGTGCCAGGTTGATCTGACCGGCATCGCTGAAGGCGTACTCACGCGCCAGTTTGGCGGCGTTCGGGTGCTTGGCGTATTTGTTGATGATGGTGGTGTAACCGGAAATCACCGAGCCGTCCGACGGGATCAGCACCACGTAGTCATCCGGTTTGGCCATCTTGGCCCGGTAGCTCAGGCCGTTGAAGTCCCAGACCACACCGACTTCGATTTCGCCTTTTTCGATGGTCTGAATGGTCGGGTTGGCCAGCGACAGGCGTTTCTGCTTGGCCAGATCGGTGAACAGTGCCAGGCCTGGCTCGATGTTGCTTTCATCGCCTTTCATAGCGAAAGAAGCGGCCAGCACGCCGTTTGCGGCTTGTGCAGCGGTGCTCACGTCACCAATCGAGACTTTGTATTTACCGGTTTTCAGGTCAGCCCAGCTTTTTGGAATTTCAGAGCCGTGCAGCAGGTTCTTGTTGACGATAAAGGCGATGGTGCCGGTGTAAGCCAGCGCCCAGTGACCTTCCTTGTCCTTGGCCCAGTCCGGAATCTGCTCCCAGGTGGTTGGCTTGTAGGGTTGGGTCACACCTTTTGCTGCGGCGATAGGGCCGAACGCTGCGCCGACGTCGCCGATGTCACCACTGGCGTTGTCTTTCTCCGCCTCGAACTTGGCGATCTCCTGAGCCGAGCTCATGTCGGTGTCCATGTGCTTGAGGCCGTATTTGGCTTCGAGGTCTTTCCAGATGCCGCCCCAGTTCGCCCAGTCATCCGGCATGCCGAGGCTGTTGACCGCGCCTTCGGCCTTGGCCGCCGCTTCCAGCGTTTTAAGATCTGTGTCCGCAGCCATGACCAGCGAACTCATTGCCATGGCTGAACCGAGGAGTGATGCCAACAAAAGATGTTTCATTCGGAGCTCCTAGGGTCTGTTCCCGTTTCACATTGGTAGCCACAGAAAAGCGCAGGCCATTGCTATGACGCTTTCATAGCAATATCGCAAAGATCGG
>NZ_ATDK01000454.1 GCF_000444135.1 Pseudomonas avellanae BPIC 631 | reverse complement strand
TACAGATGCCCTATCGAAATGATGACGGAAATGATGTCCAAGCATCATGAGAGTCCATCCCTAACTCAATAGCCGGGTGTTGCACTCAGCCTCTGAAACCGCCAAGAGATTTCGACTCATAGGGTTAATAACCTCTGCTTTTTCGAATTATCACTTACGGACGATTGTGGCCTCAGCTCACCGATTACTCCGGAAGATTTCAGCCGGCGCTTTGAAGAAAACTGTAGCCGTCAGTTGTCTTTCAACGCGATCATGACAAAGTCCATTAAGGAAATGGACATCGACGTGCATACCGGCCACACCCTCTTAGGCCAAGCTGTCTGGAGACATCACAGCCGACTGGATATAGAAAGGAATACATTGACACACCGAGGGAATGTGCTGTTGAGGGAGGTCGCCTGAAATGTACGAGATACACGACGTGTACGTAGCAGCCACGCCATCCAATGTGTTCGACAGCCCGGTTAGAGTGTTAGAAACCATTGCCCTGAAAAAAGTCATACTCATAAAAATCAAGAAGAATAAAGTCACTAAGCCATTCAGCGTTGACTATTCAGAATGGATTAATCTGCTGGCTTCCGAAAGCTTGGTGAAGGTACCGGACCCGCTAGTGTACTGTTTTCGAAATAAGTTACCCATAACCTGCAAGCTAAGCTATTGATAAGATTTGAATTTTCCGTTAGTTGGTGGCTGATTTTTTCGAAAACA
>NZ_ATDK01000453.1 GCF_000444135.1 Pseudomonas avellanae BPIC 631 | reverse complement strand
CTAACTAACGTAAAATTCAAATTTTATCAATAACTTAGGTTGCGGGACACGGGTAAATTATTTCGCAAACAGTACACTAGCGAGTTAACATTGATACGCTGCGCCTTGGGGGATTCTGCTTTACCTACGATTTCAGTCTTTGTCTGGTAGGGCAAACCCTTATTACTGGTAACGGCCGAAATTTTATTTAATCTGCATTCAGCTCGGATATTCAAACTGTCCAAGGCGCCGATCAATCCTGGTAAACGACTTTCCAAACGAATAACCGTGTCAGCGCTGCGTATGGCGTGCGGCACTTCAGCGCGAAAATCAAATGTGGCTTGAGTTTCATAGGCCGGATTTTTATCGATAGTTATGCTTATGCCAGCGAGTAGGCTGATAAGTCGGTAGAGAGCTTCTGATGAATCCTGCAGGTACAGATCAATTGAGTGGCTTTCACCGAATGGGCCGTTTGCTAACCATGACTCCAGTGGAGTTGAACTCAGCATGACTGCGACGCTTATCCCCATACCTATCAAGAATAGTGCTGCCCACCCCATTGGGTTTAGGCCGAGGTAGATTGCTGCCCCTCCAAAAATCGAGCCGAATGTGCCTAAGAGGCCGCCCATGGATATAAGCAAATAGCCATATATTGATTGGTCGTTCCACTGCCAAGCATGCCAGGCGTCATAGAGATTCAATCCAGTCAATAACGCACCTGAGGCGAACTGTGCACCTAATCGCATTGATATTTCTTTGGTCAACAGTTTTGTAAGTTTAGTGCCGAGTATCTTTTTTGCACTTTCTCCAGATATTTTCCATAAGATCTTTCTAGTGTATAACGGCTTTTGTCGACTACCCAACAACTTGACTGTTAATGCTTCCATTGCAACGCTCAGATCCAAGATTGCACTGGTCAGTCCTAAAAGCGCTCTTGCACTATTCTTTTCTCGCACTGTCTGTTTAAGAGCCTCGCTCTCCGAACTCACATTCCAAA
>NZ_ATDK01000452.1 GCF_000444135.1 Pseudomonas avellanae BPIC 631 | reverse complement strand
GCGGGATATCAGTCATTATCTGATGCATCGCTACAACTGGATTCGGCCACACCAGTTCAATGATGGACTGGCGCCCGCTCAGTACGAGAAAAACCTTAACGTCGTGTCCGGGATGAGTTGACCACTACACTGACCCTTGAAGGCAACCGTGGTTGCCAGAATTTATTTTTGTGCCTCACGGATCAATGGCGTGGTGGCGTTAGAGGCTGAAAATGGCAGTTGCAGCGAGATTTCTAGGCAATATCAAGGTTTCACGAAAGCTGGGGATCGGCTTTGGCTTTTTGTTGCTGGCAGTGTTGGCCGTTGCTTTCGTCGGTTACACCAGTAACAACATCCTCGTTGATCGTTTGGACACTACACGCTTGATCGGTACGCTCAACGATGCGGCGCAGGACATGCGCCTTTCAGAGAAACAGTACGAAGCGTCCGCCGACCAAGCGGCTCTTGAGGTTTACCGTACGCAGCTCAGTGCGATGCAAGCGTTCATCTCCAAGGCGTTGCTGTTACTGACCAGTAAGGAGAATCAGCAAGCGCTGACGCAGTTGCAAGCCAGTACTGCTTCCTACGATCAAAAGGTCAATCGTCTCGTTGACACAGACAAATCCACCAGCGGTGCGCTGAAACCGTTAGGGGCGTTGTCCGACAAATTCGTCAGCACCTTCACTCAACTGCTTGAAACCACCACCGCCAGTGCGCTTGAGCAACCTGGGACCGAGCGCATAGCCGAACTGCGTACGGTGGCCGACTTGCGAAATGGTATGACGATGTTTCGTCTTGTGTTGCGCCGATACATCGCAGTTCCAGACGTTACCAACAAAAAGTTGCTGTTGGACACCACCGACGCGTTCCTGAGCGACATCACCAAAGCCCGCACCAGCTTGCCCGCTGCACTGTCTTCCCAGTTGGAAGACACGTATGTCGGCATGCGTCAGTACCGCGACGTGCTAGTTCAAGTCTCGGCCCTATTTGATCAAAAGCAGAATCTGCGACAGCAAGTGGATCAGGAAAGCGACGTCATGGATAAAATCATCACTGGCTTGATGGACGCCCAGCAGCAACTGGCGCGGGCCGATCAGCGCAGTGCTTTTATCCAGGTGGCTATTTTGACGCTGGTCGCGTTGTTGGTGGGGCTGTTTGCCTCTGTCGTGATCTCCCGCCAGATAACCTCACCGCTCGCGCTCACCGTCGAGCTGGCTCGCCGTATCGCCAAAGGCGACCTCACAGCGCTGGCCAAGTCGACGCGTCGCGATGAGCTGGGCGACCTTCAAAATGCCATGCAGGACATGGCGCAAAACCTGAATACGCTGGTGCATGGCATCGGCGGCGGTGTGACCCGGATCTCGATGTCCGCTGAAAAGCTGTCAGCCATGAGCGAGCAGACAAGCGCAGGCGTTCGTCAGCAAAAAATCGAAGTGGATCAGGTGGCCACCGCGATGCATGAGATGGCATCCACGGTTCAGGAGGTGGCGCGTAACACCACCGATGCGTCAGCTGCTGCAACCCTGGCCGAAGAGCAGGCCCGTCATGGCGGCGCAGTGGTCAGGCAGGCCACGACGCAAATCAGCGAGCTCTCCCAGGCAATCGAAGAACTGGGTGGCGCCATGAGTGTATTGACTCAGGACAGTGAGAAGATTGGCAAAGTCATTGACGTGATCAAGGCGGTTGCCGAGCAAACCAACTTGCTGGCGTTGAACGCGGCCATCGAAGCTGCGCGTGCAGGCGAGCAGGGTCGTGGGTTTGCGGTGGTCGCAGACGAAGTGCGTTCACTTGCTCAGCGTACGCAAGACTCCACCAAGGAAATCGAAACGCTGATCCTTGCCTTGCAGCAAGGTACGCAAGCCGCCGCCACACTGATGGTATCCAGCCGCGAACGCACATTGGGCACTGTTGAACTGGCGCAAAAGGCCGAGCAGGCAATCACCCAAATCAACCACTCCATAGGCACGATTCAGGAAATGAGCCTGCAAATATCAACTGCCGCAGAGCAACAAAGTGCCGTGGCTGAAGAAATCAATCGCAGCATTCTCAGTGTTCGTGATGTGGCAGATCAGTCCGCGATAGCGAGCGAGCAAAGCGCAACGGCGACGATTGAGCTGGCGTCCCTGGGGCACGACTTGCAAAAAATGACTTCACACTTCAAGACGTAAAACGCAAGTTACAACCCAAAGACCGCTTACAAACGCCTGAGCTGAAACGGTGTTTCATTTCGAGAAAACGCCGAAATCCCACCTTCTTCGATATCAGCTTCCGGAGCGGAGCGATGACGCAGGTTATTGACAGTACTGCGTAAGCTGGCACCGGTGCTGGAGATCGCCTCCCCGCTCATGTCCTTGACTGTTTTCGCCAGTTTGACGGTCTGGTCGGCAACATAGCTTGTGGTACTAGATGCGGTCGATTTCACCTTATCCTGTATAAACGACTCGGCTTTCTTAACCGCAGGGTCAGTCGCCAGTCCAGCGGTGGTCCAGCCTGCGAAAACGCCTACCGAACCCACCAGGTTGCTCAGCTGACTAACCGCAGCCTTGGTCGCCGGATCAGTGATATTTTTCGTCGCCATTTTCTGCAACTTACTTACCCCGGCGTAACCACCGGCTAGGGCCAGGCCATTTTTTGTCAGGCTGGTGGCCGACACCAGACTTCTCACCGCCTTGAGCCCGTCGGTCGCGACGTCCAGTGGCAGGCCGGCCATCCGCTTGCCCGCATTGAGCGCCGCACCTGAGTAGCTGGCCGACTTGATCGCTTTGTAAGCATCAAGCCAATCAGTTTCTTCACTCAACGCGGCCTTGGGCTCTTTATCTTTCATGCCAAGTACGAATGCCCCGCCACGCAGGTGATCGCGCGATTGCACACTGAGCATGCGGTCGCCAAAGCCTGCATTCGCAACCAAGCCACCCGCCGTAGATACGCCAAAATCAACAGCACCCTGCACCGACGGTCTGGACGCTAGTGCTGGAGCCAATACGGTACGCACCACATTTAGCGCCGAGAACGTCTGCACTGCAATCCCCATGTCCACAACCTGTCGACCAAGCGCAGGCGAGTGGCGCTTCACCGATGCGGCCATCGCATCATGCAACTTGTCCGGCGAAGTGCTCAGGTAATGCAGATCACCCCTCGCACGATCCATCATTTTGGTGCCCACCTGGTCCATGGCACCCGACAGCGCTCCGGAAATGAGCGGGGTCAGCGGCTTGAGCGGCGTTGGTAGCCAATCGCCCTTGTTGATCGCAGGCTGCATGTACTGAAGCACCGAGGCAGCGGCAAATGGCGTGTTCTCAAAAGCACTTGATGCGGTCGTCGCCAAACGGTCGAACTTTTCCGCCTTGGCGAATGTTTCGGCGATGGTTGCGGGGGTCTCCCCTCCGGAGTAAAGGCGGTTGGCGCGTGTCTCTACCAACGCATCGATCTGCTCGTTGTGTGCAAGAGCGGCATCACGCTCATCCGGTGAGCCTATTACCGAAAACCTGTGCGCAGCGAACACGTGATGTTTCAGATAATCGGTAATAGCTTGTAGATCGCGGCTCGAGGTAGTGCTGACAGACCGCACAGAACTCGAAGCAAGGGACGCGTCGGAAGCTGTCCGAAAACTCTCCATTGCAACGCCAGGCGGTTGTTGGGCGGATTGGTTGATGTGCATGGAAATTCTATCTCGGTCTACGGAAGTTTGAGCAGCTGTATCCTGAGTCAGGCTTGTCCGGAGCGAATGTTTGCGTGAAAGCAATACAGAGAAGTTTCGATCAAACAGCGCCAGAAACAGCGGAAACGTCAGGCTACACTCCAGTTGAACTGGATTTACAAAAAGCTGTGTAGTCGCTGGGCCGTTAACGGTTCCATCGCTGCACTACCAGCTCGCCCAGTCGCGGGCTTTGGCAGTACCAAGTACCAGGGCGCGGTTTCGCGTCCGCCAAAAGCAGATAGGGAATCCGCAATGCTCGACGTAAATAACAGCACCGAATACGAGAAGGTTGCCCAGCAGGTCTACCAAGCGATTCTAGCCAGCGATGAGGTTGAGACGATGGAGGTACTGCATAACGTCCAAATCACCGGGCGTTCAGGCGTAGCTCACCAGATCGACGTGTACTGGCGCTACCTCAAAGACGGTGTAGAGCATCAGATACTGGTGGAGTGCAAATACTACAAATCCACCATCGCCCTCATCCACGCACGCAACCTGCTTGGCTTGCTCTCTGACATTCCCAACAGCCAAGGCGTCTTGCTCACCACTAAGGGGGTTCAGAGCGGCGTGGTGAACCTGTGCAACTTCTACGGAATAAGCCTCAAACGGCTTCGTGATCCCAAAGGCTCTGACTGGGATGGCTTTATACAGAAGGTCGAGATCGAAGGCATCCTTAGGCGGACTGAGTATGTCGATTTCGCTCTCAAGATTGATGGTAAGGATGAAGAGTCAATCGCCACGTTGGCAGGCGATAGCGGCGTCTCAGTGAACACCTTGGAGGCGCTTTTCCAAGACGGCACAGCTTCATCCCCCCAAGCCGTCGACCTCAATCCCGGCCTTTTTGGCATAGGCCTCGACCACGGTATAAATGCCGTTGGCCGTGATGCCGGTACGCGGAAGATAATTTCCCGTTCGTAAACCGGGCCTGTACAAGTGGTAAATTAATGTGGTTTTTTTGCCCCCCCTTATTTTTTTCGATGAAGCTTGATCCAGATCAAATTAAGCCTGGCGGTTTCAGAGGCTGAGTGCAACACCCGGCTATTGAGTTAGGGATGGACTCTCATGATGCTTGGACATCATTTCCGTCATCATTTCGATAGGGCAT
>NZ_ATDK01000451.1 GCF_000444135.1 Pseudomonas avellanae BPIC 631 | reverse complement strand
ACTGTTTTCGAAAAAACCAGCTACTAACTAACGTAAAATTCAAATTTTATCAATAACTTAGGTTGCGGGACACGGGTAAATTATTTCGCAAACAGTACACTAGTAACCGAACTAAAGCGTGCTAATATTGTTTCAGTAAAGGGTAAAAATTGGCGAATAGCGGAAGTGGCTGGACATATGAATGGTATCACCCTTTCTAGTTCAGTTGCGCATCTATTACCCCTTTAGTATACTTTCGAAAAAAAACAGCTGCTGATTCCCGAAAAATTAAACTTTATCAGTAGCTTATTCTATACATCATAGGGAGGCGCAGATTTATTCGATTTTTCGTCCCTGCAACGCCCTGGAGGCCTTGATTTATCAGGGGCAACAGCTGGGTTTTAGAATAAATCAGCGTCTCCATAGGTAGATTGTTTCGCGAATAGTACACAGGGGTGCAACATGAACGTTAGTATTGCCGCCTTGGGAAACGCTCTGTCGTCTTTTGAGGTCACAAATGAAGGCTTTGATAACTGCGCGCCATATAGAAGTTCTGTGCATCCAATAATAATGCTAAGTGACGACGCTCGATGATCATTGTCATTATCCGACATGGTGAAACGCCACAAAATTTGCTTGGCGTTTTTCAGGGACAGTCTGATCCTGAGCTGAATAACGTGGGGATAGATCGGTTCAAGGAAACTGCCAGAACGCTTAAGAATGAGAAGTGGGATGCTATTTATAGCTCTAACTATAAACGCTCACTGGTTTCCGCAAATCTTTTGACAGTTGATGTTAACTTGAGAAGATTTGTTTCCACAGACTTTTCGGAGCGCCACTTGGGCGCACTGGACGGTAAGTCTAAGGAGCTTCTTATATCTGCTGATCCTGAGTTATCGAGAAAGTTAATAACACTTGAGTATACCCCATCCGGAGGGGGGGCGGGTCGTTCAGCGTTGGAGCGTTTTGTCCGTGGAATACATACTATTAAAAATAATCACCAAGGCCGGGTTATTGTTGTTTCTCATGGAGGTATTGTGGCACTTTTTGCTCACCACATGTTAGGGGTGCGACAGACTTCCTGCCCTCTAGTGTACTGTTTGCGAAATAATTTACCCGTGTCCTGCAACCTAAGTTATTGATAAAATTTGAATTTTACGTTAGTTAG
>NZ_ATDK01000450.1 GCF_000444135.1 Pseudomonas avellanae BPIC 631 | reverse complement strand
CTGCTGCTAAGCTTATCCACAATTGCTGGGACAGAAATCAGCAATCCGTCCTGGGTCAATTTTCAATCGGCAGGGTGGGTCAGTTTTCAATCAGCGCCAACACAGGGTTTCTATCTACCTGACAATATTTGCCACCATTGATTGGCGCGGGGTGTTGGGTGATCTGCTCGTAACGCTCACATGCGTACGCTGCCCATAGCTCATGAAAGCCTTTAAGGTTGTGGGCATACAGGATCTCCCGGGCAGGGCGGATGATTTTTTGCAGGACATTCAGGTAGCTTTCGTGTGGTGCAATCAGGTTGCGGCTACCTACTGGGGACACCAGCCGTGCAAACCCAAGCGCACCTCGGATATGCTCATCTAACGCAATCCAACGTGGAGCCGATGCCCCGGCGCGGCCGCCTTTAGTGCCATTCTGAATGTTAATCCTGCCGAGGTCGTTAGCTTCACGGCTTAGCCGTGGTAGGTCAGCCAAGATGGCTTCACGCAAACGCATGCCCGTAGCCCGCGCCAACTGAACAATCGCTGTCGCCCGAAACTGCCCGCTGCTGCACAGCGCATCAACGACCTGTCGAACATGCGCCCAATCAGCCGCAGGCGCTTGGCTTCGCTCATGATGCTTTGCAGGTAGTTCTTGATTTGCAATGCCACATCAATGGTGCCGCGCTTGGTCAAGGCCTCCAGCGGTTGCATGAGGTCGTGGGTGTCAAGGTCGACGATGGCGCGTGCGCCGATGGCTGGGAACACGTGGGTCTTCAAGCGGCTGAGCACGGTCTTGGCGTGGCCGGGCGCCCACTTGGGCACCATGCCGGCGTGCCAGTCGAGGGCAACGCTTTCAAAGGTACGGCCGTTGACCACGGCTTGTACCTTGGCTTGCTGTTTGGATTGGATCGATGCCGTTGGCGAGTTGCTGTTTGAGCTCGAAGCGCTTGCGCCGAGCATCGGCAAGCCCCACCACGGGGTAGCTGCCTAAAGAGGTGAGGCCTTCGCGACCATCGGGCTTCACGTACCTGAGCCGCCAGCCTTTGCGCCCGTTGGGCTGTACGAGAAGGTAGAGGCCGTCGCCGTCGAAGAGCTTGTACTCGCGCTCGCGGGGTTTAGCTGTACGGCAGGCGGTGTCAGTGAGGGGAGCTGTGGTCCTGGCCATAAGGGTACTTTCCAATATCGAATTTGGGGATTCCACGCGCACTTGGACACCCATTCCACGAACACTTGGACAGTGATTCCACGCTGACTTGGACACTGATTCCACGAGCATCTGGACAGTGATTTCTCACTGACCAG
>NZ_ATDK01000449.1 GCF_000444135.1 Pseudomonas avellanae BPIC 631 | reverse complement strand
AACTGGATCGTGATGCGTTCTTCAATGCTGAGTTCATGATATGACATAGGTTCACCGTACCGGATTGGTCAGGTGTTGCGCTCAGTTTTTGCCGCCGCCGCCACTTATCCAGGAGAAGGCGGATGTTAAATCAATTGAGCCTTGCTTATTAAAGCTGTTGACGCGATGGAAAAAATGAAGGTTGCAAAAAAACCTTATTTGGCCTATATTTAGGCTTGTGGTTTGAAGCTTAGGCAAGAAGCGCAGTCAAAGCAGCCAAGTTAGGCATCTGTTTCTCGGTGTCACTATGAAGGAGATATCAACTCATGCGAGTTGAAACAATAAGTTATCTGAAACGCAACGCAGCCGACCTGCCTCTCGATGAGCCACTGGTTGTCACGCAAAACGGTGTCCCGGCCTATGTGGTGGAGTCTTACGCAGATCGTAAGCGCCGCGATGAATCGATCGCCTTGGTGAAACTCCTGGCGATCAGTTCCCGCGAGTACGCCCAAGGCAAGCACTGCTCCACTGACGAACTCAAAGCCCGATTGAGCAGGAGGTTTGCCCACAAATAAATAGGAGCATAAATGAATACGTTTGCACTACGCTTTACCGATGTTGCCCAGCAAAGCATTGAAGATCAGGTCGAGCATCTGGCTATCACTCAGGGATTCTCATCAGCTGCTCAACGCATAGATACCCTGATCGATGCCATTCAGGACAAGCTCCTGTCCACCCCGTTGGGCCACCCGGTCAGTCCTCAATTGAGTGAGCTGGGCGTACTTCACTATCGTGAGTTGAACACAGACGGATACCGGATCTTTTATGAGGTGATGGATTCTGATGGTATTACCGACATCGCCGTATTGCTCGTATTAGGCGGGAAACAAAGTGTGGAGCAGGCTCTGATCCGCTACTGCCTGCTCCAGCCGATGTAGATTTATATGGTATCGAAAAATTGCACAAATATTTTTAAAGAAGCCCGAACGACAGCCGACCGGGCAGGATTTCTATCTGTGCAAACTTATGTTTGGCAGATAGGTTAATTTGTTGTTACGGGCGAACTAACATACAGATCAATATCTAATGAAGCACCTATGCATCCAAGCCAATGAGGGCAATGTCCCGCAGCGATTACGGGTGGGCGTCCGGTTTTAGGCATGGTGCAATGCTGTGTAGGCAAAGGACAAACAGCTTACTTTATTTTGTCTACACCCTCTTAGACCCTTTTTTCGCTGGGGCCAGGCTCACAATGCGTTACTCAAATAATCACCTTCTGATGATTATGCGCGTTGTATTCGGTGAATTACTGATCAAGTATCGTAGTATATATCTAAGCAGATCCTCACAGCCGCAACCAACACTTCCTATTATGAATGATTCTAGTGTACTTCTTGCGAAATAATTTACCCATGACCTGCAACCTAAGTTATTGATAAAATTTGAATTTTCCGTTAGTCAGTAGCAGGTTTTTTTTCGAAAATAGTACACTAGTGCTGTTCACGTTGGCTGCTCTCCCAGATAGTCAACAAAACTTGTGTGAAGGACGGAGTAAGAACACGATTACCATGACCACTGAGGTGATTCGAGTCGAAAAAGAGCGGCTTTCCATTATCGTCGAACGCTGAACAGGTCGGAGTTGGGCAAAGAAGCGGTAATGGATCCCAAACAGTGAGATTAGGATTATCACGCTCTAGTGTACTGTTTTCGAAAAAATCAGCCACCAACTAACGGAAAATTCAAATCTTATCAATAGCTTAGCTTGCAGGTTATGGGTAACTTATTTCGAAAA
>NZ_ATDK01000448.1 GCF_000444135.1 Pseudomonas avellanae BPIC 631 | reverse complement strand
AGGCAAAAACAGGCGAGGAAGCGGAGTCTACGGGTTGTAAATGAGCATTCCGAGCCTGTTTTTAACGCAGCATCACCGAGCGCAGCCACTTTTCGTACAGAGCCTAGCGCGGCGGGTGCGATGCATACAGCACCAAAGCGTTACAGAAACACGATGCACAGCCGATAGAATTGAAATTTGACGCTCGCTACGTTCGTCAGCAGACGCAGCACTTACCTTCACATGACGCTTGATCTGGAGCAGGAATGGAATCCACGCAGCAACCCGAGGACGACGGGATTATTCGTATCCAGCGGCTCGTACCCGGCCAGGTTGACGTCGTACTGGGTTCGCATCCAAGCCGCCAACGCAGGGTGCAACCGCGCCCTTATGGACTGTGGCTGGCCGGGCTGATCGTTGCCGGATGCCTGGCAGGGCTGGTGGCCTCTCAGGTGCGAGGCCCGAAGGTTGCGCCGCTGCCGCCGCCTGTCGAACAGCCAGTGGCCGAAGCCCAGACACCGGTGATCGACAGCGAACCGGCAGCGCCTGCAGCTGTCATGCCAACCACATTGAACCGAACATCGGACCTCATGCCCGTCGCTGCAACCCAGGAGCAGCCCGCTACTGTGCAGCCGCTGGATAACTGCATGAAGAACGGCAACGTCATCGATGAGAGTGTATTGAATTGCCGGTTTGGCCAGGTCCCTCGCCCGGCTCAGACAGAACCGGCGAAAGGCATGGTGTCGGCAGACTACATGGCCGACTTCAAGGCCAACACCGGGCGCAGCACCGCTCGGGCGTCCAGGCCGTACAGCGTCGCGACGGTCTCCATTCGCGAATGGGACGGACGCAATCGCTACCGTGCGCAATGGCGCGTCTATGGCAACTCTATTGATGGCGACAGCGTGTGCGAGAACTTCGCCGCTCGCTCGCTGGAACGACGCGAGTGCCGTAAGGCCGCTCAGGTCAGCTTCAAAGAGGAATGCCGGGATTGGACCAAGCGTGCAGCGCGCAACCGTGACGAAGAAAGCAAAAACGCCGAGCAGCGTTATTGTGAAGTGGCGGCGACCTTCTCGCCCTGATCGTCCTGAGAAACACCCAAACCCCTACAGACTGGCGCTTTCAGCGACTCAAGACCGGGTTTTGGCACGCAAATACATGGCTGAATGCCACACACGTATAGCGAAAGGCTTACACGCCGAATAGCAAATCGGCTATTTGCCACCTTTTACAAGAGCCGTAAGATTGGATCCAACAACTGGTGAACAAGGAGTTCACCAGGATCAGGGACGATCGACCATCGCCGGGAAGGCAGCCGACAGGGAGTTGGAATGGTCTTGGTACAAACCCGCTTCGGCGGGTTTTTTATTGCCTGCGTTTTTTGCTGGCGGCAAACCTGCCGGATGCAAATTCTTTCCTGACGCCAAAATACTTGCCCGCTGTGCGCACGCCCAAATCCGAATCGGCGAGGTATAGCGAAAGGCTTACACGCGATCGAGGAACTTGGCTATTTCCGACCCTGTGCGCGAGGCATAAGATTGGATCCATCAAGTGGTGAACAGGGAGTTCACCAGGATCAAGGATGATCGACCATCGCCTCGGAGGCGGCCGACAGGATGTCGGGATGGTCTTGGAAAAACCCGCTTCGGCGGGTTTTTTGTTGTGCGCAGAAAAGTCGGGCGGTCACCCGCCCTGCCGTCTACGCCTTCTCGAAACGCTGCTGCAGCAAGTGCCGCGCGACGCCTGCGTTCACATAATCTGCGATCAGCGGGCCCAGTTCGTCGGGTGTGAGTTTTTTGCCATATCCCTGTAATCTCCGCAAAATTTTAAGACTGCAGAGTTAAAAATTAAATTACAGTTTTCATCCGATATGGCTGAATCCCGCCTGGACGGGACTCTGTGGAGCTAATGGTTCCACACAAAATTTGGTGGATACCATATCCTCCTTGCATATCGACGCGAACACTTGATCTTTCTGCAGGAGCTAAAGCGCATGCGTGTTGAGTCAAGGATGACCAGCTCAGCCCAGTACTCTGCCGCGCAGGGGAGGCCACAATCGTTCATGAGTGATGTGGAGAGGGGGGTGAGGCGGCTGGATATGGTTCAGCTTCGTGATCTGTGTCAGATTTTGGGTAGCGACCTTGTCGGGTTCACCAAATCTTTCGAGGCCGCACTCAGCCATTAAAAGAGCGCAGGTATAAACGCATCGTCGATCCCAAGGCAGCAACGCCTCGGGCGAATTGTCACTTAAGCTGCATCTTAGAGCAGGGCGAACTGTCTGAAAGCACTTGGTGCGATACATATACTAGTGTACTGTTTTCGAAAAAATCAGCCACCAACTAACGGAAAATTCAAATCTTATCAATAGCTTAGCTTGCAGGTTATGGGTAACTTATTTCGAAAA
>NZ_ATDK01000447.1 GCF_000444135.1 Pseudomonas avellanae BPIC 631 | reverse complement strand
GTACTGTTTGCGAAATAATTTACCCGTGTCCCGCAACCTAAGTTATTGATAAAATTTGAATTTTACGTTAGTTAGTAGCTGGTTTTTTCGAAAACAGTACACTAGGTCAGTGTTTTTGTTTTGATTGTTTTCGGGCTCTTGAGTCGCGTAAGGCCGAATATACCTATCTACCCGGTCCGACCGAGTAACCAGTAGTCCGGTCATGCTTTCGAACACTGTGGGCACAGCTTGGATGTTTTGAAGCCCTGGAGTGCCCGCTACGCGCAAACCATCCCTTGTGACGTCGCCGTCCTCACTCACGATCAGCGCTTGGGGAAGCTTGGGATTATCATCAAAAAACTGAAATAGATGTTCAATCATTCTTTGAGCATGAGTGGTGTTATCCGCCTCTTGCCACAAAAAGAGCGTCACGCCTAAGGTGGCGGCATTTCTACCCGTGAGTATGCTGTCCGCAGCACCCGTATCTGATGGTTGTTTAGGCGGCGCGAGTGCGAACGTCGGAATGGGCCAATAGGCTACCGATGCGCCCGCAGAATGCTGGAACGCCACACGGGTTTTTAAGTCCCTGCTGATTTCGCGCGAGTCAACTGACGCGTCATAATCTTTAGGGTCTCGCGAGTAAATGGAAACGAAGTTGTTGTTATTCTTTTTAACGAACTCCCAGATTTCAGTTTGGTGATCATGGTATATCCCGACTCCTACACCACGAATTTCCAATGAATAGGTCCGTTGTTGCGTGGCATGTTGTTCGGCGTTTTGAACCATGACTTGGTTTTTATAATCAGCCAGTTCTGCTTTTTCATGTGCTACGGCTTTACCCCACCAGTGACCGCTGAAAGCCAGTAGTGTTGCGCCCAGAATCGCTGTGATGCCCCATCGCATAACTGAACTCATATCACGAAGTTCCATATTAGTTTCCTGAGCTTTTATATAGACAAGCAAGACGAAGCCTATCCAGAATGTTAGCAAAATCGCGGCTATCCAGAGATAAGGCTTCAACCCCGGTCGAAGAGATTTTTTTTGTCTACGCTCTCTCATTTAGCGTTCTCCTTCGCAGATGAGCTCAGGACCAGGGACGGTGGTGCAATGGGAACCAGGTCGGTTGAGGGAAATGTTCCTTCTTGATAATAGCTATAACTGGCCCTCACTAATTGCTGTGCACTGCCATCAAGCCGCACCCATCCAGGTAACTTTCTTATTTGTTCAAATCTTTTCCTGTCTATTTTCCAATCCGCAATCGCCACCAGCACATCACGTATCGCCGGATCATCCAGGCATTTAGCCTGGCCAATAGCGATGTCCATTGCCGTCACCCAGCGATGATTTTCCGGGCTGCGCAGTATGCCTGAGTGATAGGAGTTTTCGCTCCAGGCATCACGGTTTTTCTCCATACGTTCTCGAGCTTCTCTTGGCGTTTCCTCCCTTTGGTAAATATAGCCTGATAAAACGTTGGCATAGTTTCGGGCTCTTCCTACCCGTACTTGGCGGGTTTTCTTTTCTGGATCATCAGAAAGCGCGTTGAAACGTTCTAATGCTTGGCGCTTCGTCACTTTTGGACCGTCATATTCAGTGGGCATTTCTATCCATAAGAACGTAGCGGCGTCCTTCCCTAACGCAACGCTTTTGCCAACGTCGTCTGGCTTATCCAGGCCTGAAGTTGTTGATGTGCCAGTTTCCGCTTCGCCGCCGAACATTTCTGGTTCATGAGGTGGAGTCAGCGCTTCTGCATTGATAAGGCGCTCTTGTCCTTCCAGGATAGGCGCGCGAGCAATCATACCGGCTCCAAATGAGCTACCTGGGTATCGAGCTTCGCCTGTGGCACGCATGAGTTCAGGTTGTGGCGTGTTGCCGATCAGGATCGCCTCGCCATAGCGATGACGCTTAGTCCACATGCGTTGATAGAAGCGTAGTTGCTGGAGCACCATCATTGCCATTCGTCCATCAGGTAGTGTGCTGTCTCAAAAATAAATGCTCTGTAAAATCGTCTATTCTTGCTCGTTGATTACACCGTTGGAGGCGAAGAAATGAGCGCCCAAGATATCGTCCTGAGTCCTGAAGAAA
>NZ_ATDK01000446.1 GCF_000444135.1 Pseudomonas avellanae BPIC 631 | reverse complement strand
TGCGCCGCGCCGCGCATTCAAGACCGGACGCAAAGCGTCCAGAACGGCATGCGACGCGGAGCGTCGCACGATAGTCGAGGTTATCGTTCCCCACACCACAGCGTGAAGATGCCTTGCCCCCGCCTTACAACTTGATCCAGGTGGATTTCAGCTCAGTGTATTTGTCGAACGCGTGCAGCGACTTGTCGCGGCCGTTGCCCGACTGTTTGAAGCCGCCGAACGGCGCGGTCATGTCGCCACCGTCGTACTGGTTGACCCACACGCTGCCCGCACGCAGTGCCCGGGCGGTCAGGTGTGCCTTGGAGATGTTTGCGGTCCATACCGCAGCGGCCAGGCCGTACGGCGTGTCGTTGGCGATCTGGATGGCTTCTTCGGCTGTGTCGAACGTCAACACCGAAAGCACCGGGCCGAAGATTTCTTCCTGCGCGATCCTCATGGCATTGTTCACGCCGTCAAAAATCGTTGGCTCGACGTAAGTCCCGCCAGTCTCCTGCAGAATTTGCTTGCCGCCCGCGACCAGCCTGGCGCCATCGGTATGCCCGGCTGCGATGTAAGACAGCACTGTGTTCATCTGCTGAGTATCGACCAGTGCGCCGACATTGGTCGCCGGGTCCAGCGGATTGCCGGGTTTCCAGGTGCCCAGGGCTTCGATCACCATCGGCAGGAAGCGATCCTTGATGGAGCGTTCGACCAGCAGGCGCGAACCCGCTGTGCAGACTTCGCCCTGATTGAAGGCAATGGCGCTGGCGGCGGAGTCGGCGGCGGCCTGCAGGTCAGGGGCGTCGGCGAAGACGATGTTCGGGCTCTTGCCGCCGGCCTCCAGCCAGACGCGCTTCATGTTCGATTCGCCCGCATAGATCATCAGTTGTTTGGCGATTTTGGTCGAGCCGGTGAACACCACAGTGTCCACGTCCATATGCAGGGCAAGCGCCTTGCCGACGGTGTGGCCATAACCCGGCAGCACATTGAGCACGCCCGCAGGAATACCAGCCTCAATGGCCAGTTGTGCGATACGAATGGCTGTCAGCGGAGATTTTTCCGACGGTTTTAGCACCACCGAGTTGCCGGTGGACAGCGCAGGGCCGAGCTTCCAGCAGGCCATCATCAGCGGGAAATTCCACGGCACGATAGCGGCCACCACACCGACCGGCTCGCGTGTTACCAGGCCCAGTTGGTCATGAGGCGTTGCGGCGACTTCGTCATACAACTTGTCGATCGCCTCGCCGCTCCAGCTCAGGGCTCGGGCGCCGCCGGGTATGTCGACACCCAGCGAATCGCTGATCGGCTTACCCATGTCAAGCGTTTCAAGCAGGGCCAGTTCTTCAGCATTCTGCTCAAGCAACCCCGCGAAACGGATCATGGTGGCTTTGCGTTTGGCGGGTGCCAGTCGTGACCAGACACCCGAATCGAAGACGCTGCGAGCGCTTTCTACCGCACGCTGGGCGTCGGCGGCATCGCAACTGGCGACCTTGGCAAGCAACCGGCCATCTACCGGGCTGATGCAGTCAAAGGTCTCGCCGGAGGCGGCAGCGGTGTATTCGCCTTGAATGAAGGCGCGGCCTTCGATCTTCAGGTTCTGGGCGCGTTGTTCCCAGTCGGCACGGGTCAGGGTGGTCATTTTTTATGTCCTCCTCTTGTTGAATGCGGGTGTGTCATGGTTGATTGACGACGCGACATGAAATGTTTCGGAGCGGTCAATACCCTAAACCAGCGGCTCCGCAAAACCAATATATTTGACATAGATAGCCATTAATGGCTCTTTTCTGTTGATTTTATTAAACGGCTGTTGTGGGTATCCAAGGCACTAATGCCCTGCTCGCTCATCCAACCTTCAACGTATTCAGCGCGAGGATCCAGCATGAGCATTGAAAGCATCGTCGACTTCAGCGAAGCCAGCACCGATGCCGAGCACTATCGCCCGGCACCGGAAAAAGTCTTCAAGGGCGACCCGGCGCAGACGATCTACAACCACTACAACAGCCCGTGCGGCCAGATGAGTGCAGGCGTCTGGAATGGCGAGCCTGGGCAGTGGCAGGTCAACTACACCGAGCATGAATATTGCGAGATCGTTCAGGGCGTTTCCGTGCTGCGTGACGAACAAGGCAGTGCCAGGACGCTACGTGCAGGCGATAGATTTGTGATCCCGGCAGGCTTCAAGGGGACATGGGAAGTGCTTGAGGCGTGCCGCAAGATCTACGTGGTGTTCGAGCCTAAGCAGGGCTGAGGCTGTTTGCGCGAGTGCGATCAGCGATCAGGTGCACGTTGGGGCTGAACCGACGGGCACAAAAAAGCCCGCTGCGAGGCGCAATGCTGTTCACTTA
>NZ_ATDK01000445.1 GCF_000444135.1 Pseudomonas avellanae BPIC 631 | reverse complement strand
TGGCCAAACTGGATCGTGATGCGTTCTTCAATGCTGAGTTCATGATATGACATAGGTTCACCGTACCGGATTGGTCAGGTGTTGCGCTCAGTTTTTGCCGCCGCCAAGGTAAAAATGGTGCAGTCGCGCGACTTCGCTGTTCAGCCAGGCGTGATCGCGCTCATTGACCAGCACATCGTCGGCATGGCGCAGGCGGTCTTCGCGCTGGATCTGCACCTTGAGAATGGCTTCGACCTGCTCCTGGCTGGAACTGTCGCGCAGCATCGTGCGTTCTATTTGCACCTGCTGTGGCACATCAATAACCAGCAGGCGCTGCACCATCCGCGATTGACCGGATTCGATCAGCAGCGGCGACACCAGAATGGCATAAGGCGATTTGGCTTTGGCCAGATGGCTGACGATTTCCTGATTGATCAGCGGGTGCAGCAACGCTTCCAGCCAGCGTCGTTGCTCCGGGTTTTCGAAGATCAGCTTGCGCAGCGCGCCGCGATCCAGCTCGCCGCTGGCCTGCAGCACGCCGTTGCCGAAGTGTGCGGCGATCTGCTCCAGCGCCGGACGCCCGGGCTCGACCACCCAGCGGGCGGCGTGGTCGGCATCCACGGTGTCGATGCCCAGGTCGATAAAGCACTGTGCTGCTGCACTTTTACCGCTACCAATGCCGCCAGTCAGGCCAAGAATCCAGGGTTTTTGATCAGGGTGAGTCATCTGAAACCGGCAAACTGCATATAAGAGTCGGTTATTTGACCACCCCAGAGCAAAGCGATCCACCCCGCAATGGCCAGATAAGGACCAAAGGGGATCGGCGTACCGCTTTCGACCCTGCGCACGCGCATCATGATCACCCCAAGCACCGCGCCCACCAGCGACGACAACAGAATGGTCAACGGCAGAATCTGCCAGCCACCCCACGCGCCAAGCATGGCCAGCAATTTGAAGTCGCCATAGCCCATGCCTTCCTTGCCCGTCATCAACTTGAACAGCCAGAACACTGACCACAGCGTCAGATAACCGGCCACCGCACCCCACAGCGCATCATTCAGCGAGGTGAACAGCCCAAAGGCGTTAACGATCAGGCCCAGCCACAGCAGTGGCAGCACCAGAGAGTCAGGCAACAGCTGATGATCGGCATCGATCAGGCTCATCGCCAGCAAACCCCAACTCAACACCAGCATCGCAGCCGCCTGCCAGCCGAAACCGAAGTGCCAGGCGACGTAGGCCGATAACACTGCGCAGGTCAGCTCCACCACTGGGTAGCGCTTGCTGATCGGTGCTTTGCATTGCGAGCATTTGCCGCGCAGCAACAGGTAACTGATGATCGGCAGATTTTCCCATGGGCGGATCTTGTGCGCGCAGTGCGGGCAACTGGAGTGCGGCAGGATCAGGTTGAAGACGGGTTGGTCCGGTTCGGCAGGGAGGCCGAGCATTTCCCGTGATTGCGCTTTCCAGTCGCGCTCCATCATTTTTGGGAGGCGGTAGACGACTACGTTGAGGAAGCTTCCGACGATTAGGCCGAGCAGGCAGCATGTGGTGACGAAGGCCAGGGGGGAGCTGGCCAGGAGGTCGAGGAGGGGCATTTCAGACTGCATTTCCAAGTGTGAAAATGGGGAGATACATGGCGATTACAAGACCGCCCACTATAACTCCCAGCACCGCCATGATCATTGGTTCCATCAGACTAGTCAAACTGTCGACCATGTTATCAACCTCATCTTCATAATAGGTTGCGACTTTATCCAGCATGGTGTCCAGCGCACCAGACTCTTCGCCGATCGCAGTCATCTGGATCGCCAAGCTGGGGAAGACACCCGTCGAGCGCATGGAAAAATTCAATTGCATACCCGTGGACACATCTTGCTTGACCTTGTTAACAGCATTTTTGAAAACCACGTTCCCAGTGGCGCCTGCTACGGAGTCCAAAGCTTCGACCAATGGCACGCCTGCAGCAAAAGTCGTTGCAAGAGTGCGGGCGTACCGAGCTACAGATGACTTGAAAATCAAGGGTCCAATGATCGGAACTTTCAACAAAAAACGATCAACGCTGTCACGGAAGTTTTGTGACGCCTTGTAGGCTCGTTTGAACAAAAAAATACCTGCGAAGAATAAACCGATAATGGCCAGCCACCATTGCTCCACAAAGCCTGAAAGCCCGATGACCATTAGTGTAAATGCAGGCAGCTGCGCGCCAAAGCCAGCGAACACAGTCTGAAATTGTGGCACTACCTTTATAAGCAAAATTCCTGAAACTATAATCGCTACTATCAACACGGCTGCAGGATAGGTCATTGCTTTTTTGATTTTTGCCTTAAGTCTTTCTGTCTTTTCCTTATAGCTTGCGACACGGTCTAGCAGGCTTTCAAGAGCTCCGGCTTGTTCGCCGGCATCTACTAGATTGCAAAATAGGTCGTCGAAGTACTCAGGTTTTTGTCGTAAGGCTGTTGCAAAGCTGTTGCCTGCAGAAACTTCTTGTTTGAGCGAGTTGACCAGTGCGCGCATGTTAGGGTTCTCGGCACCTTCGCTGATGATATCGAATGACTGAAGCAGGGGCACACCTGCTTTCATCATCGTTGCCATTTGCCTAGAAAAAAAAGCTATATCCAGGGGCTTGATTTTTTTTCCCTTGCCGAAGATCGATACGGATTTCTTGCGCACCTTAATCGGGTTGATGCCTTGCTTGCGCAACTGAGCTTTTACGAGTGCCAAGTTATGGCCGCTCAATTCGCCGCTGGTTTTGGTGCCCTTTTTGTCGACACCTTCCCAAGTGTAAACGATGACTTTAACTGCCTTACTGGCCATGTTTAATCCTTGGTCACGCGGTTAACTTCTTCAAGGCTGGTGATGCCCTGCATGGCTTTTGACAGGCCTGAGGTTCGCAGGTCGTTGAAGCCGTCCTTGCGCATCTGCCTGGAAATCTCCAGTGAGTTACCCTCTTCCATGATGATGCGCTCTAGCTCTGCTGTTTTCTTGACGACTTCATAAATACCGACCCTTCCCCTGTAGCCACCATTGCAATGTTCGCAGCCCACCGGACCATAGATCTTGAAAGTGCCAATCTTCGCTTCTGGAAAACCTTCCTGAATCAGTGTCTCGCGAGGAATATCGAGTTCCTTCTTGCAATGGTTGCACAGCTTGCGCGCAAGTCGTTGCGCAATAATCAAGTTGATTGCCGTGGCAATATTGAATGCGGCTACACCCATGTGATGCAGTCGCGTCAAGGTTTCTGCCGCGCTATTGGTGTGCAGGGTGGACAGCACCATATGGCCGGTCTGGGACGCCTTGATGGCTATTTCGGCTGTTTCCAAGTCTCGGATTTCGCCGACCATGATCACGTCGGGATCTTGACGCAAGAAGGCGCGCAGTGCCTGAGAAAAGTCCAGCCCCTGACGCGGGTTGACGTTGACCTGATTGATGCCTTCCAAGTTGATTTCTACCGGATCTTCAGCTGTGGAAATGTTGATGTCCACTGTATTGAGAATGTTTAGGCCGGTGTACAGGGAGACTGTCTTGCCGGAACCAGTGGGGCCGGTCACGAGAATCATGCCCTGCGGTTGTTTCAGTGCCTCCAGATACAATGCTTTTTGCTCGGGCTCATAGCCCAGAGCATCAATGCCCATCTGCGCGCTGGTCGGGTCGAGGATCCGCATTACGATCTTCTCGCCCCACAGCGTGGGCAGGGTATTCATACGAAAGTCGATGGCTTTTGTCTTGGACACCCGTAATTTGACGCGCCCATCCTGTGGTTTGCGCCGTTCTGAAATATCCAAGCTGGCCATGACTTTCAAGCGTGCAGCGATACGGTTAGCCAGATGAATCGGCGGCCTGGCGACCTCATGCAAAATGCCATCGGTACGCAAGCGAACGCGAAAGATTTTTTCGTAGGGCTCGAAGTGCAAGTCTGATGATCCCAACCGGATGGCATCCAACAGCATTTTGTTGACGAAACGTACCACCGGGGCATCTTCAGCGTCATTCTGAGCTGCGAGGGAGGTCTCCTTGCCATCAGCCGGCTCCATGTCCAAGCCCAGATCGACATCTTCCAGATTGCCCAAACCACTATCACTGTCAAAAAAGCGATCTATTGCGGTGGTCAGCTTGTCATCTTCAACCAGAATCGCTTCAGTATTCAGACCGGTGCTGAACTGTATGTCAGTGACCGCCTGATGGTTGGTCGGGTCCGAGATGCCTATAAACAGCTTGTTACCACGTCGCCACAGAGGTAGGGCGTGATGTTGTCTGACCAGCTTCTCGCTCACCAGCCCCTTTGGCTGGCTTTCCTTGTCCAGGCTGGCGAGGTCCATAAACGGCACGCCAAACTGATCGGAGGCCATCTCTGCCAGCGTCAGGCTTTTGACTAGCTTGTTCTGAACCAGATAGCTCACCAACGAAATCTTGTCACGGCGCGACTGTTGATACGCTTGCTGCGCAGCAGGTTCAGTAAGTAGTTCGGCGAGGACCAATTGTTTGGCCAGGCCAGTGAGGACAGCATCAGTCATAAAACCACCAGACACGGACAATGTGTGGGTTATAGCGCAGTCGGGCTGTGCTGCCAAATAGCAGAGGGCTATGTGACGGAAATTGTCAGTTTCTGCTGATTTCAGATGGTCGGTTGTCGGTCATTGATTGCGCTGGCGGTGTCACTTGCTGAGAATAGGTTTTGGCACGACCTGTGCTTCAAAGCTCCTCAGGGCACCACCTAATTGACGCCTCGGAGAAGTAGAAATGAACGCACAAAAAGGCTTTACGCTGATCGAGCTGATGATCGTTGTTGCGATCGTTGGTATTTTGGCGGCTGTGGCAATTCCGCAATACCAGAACTATGTTGCGCGCGCGAACGGCGCCAGCGCGGTCGCCACGCTTGATGCTGCGAAGACTCAGGTGGGGATCAATGCTCAAGAAGGGCTTTCCACTGCTCTCTGCACTAACGTGACCATGCCTACAAATGGTACATGTAATGCTACAACGGGCACTTTGGTTAGCCCGTCGGTTGGGAACGGAACTTCTGCAACTACCGCTACTTTGGTTCCTACCTTGGGTGCCGTAGGTGCCATAACTTGGACTTGTTCGGTAAGTAATGCTAAGTCTGCTTCCAGCACATGCACCTCCACTGGTACCTAACTAGTGTACTGTTTTCGAAATAAGTTACCCATAACCTGCAAGCTAAGCTATTGATAAGATTTGAATTTTCCGTTAGTTGGTGGCTGATTTTTTCGAAAACA
>NZ_ATDK01000444.1 GCF_000444135.1 Pseudomonas avellanae BPIC 631 | reverse complement strand
TTTTCGAAATAAGTTACCCATAACCTGCAAGCTAAGCTATTGATAAGATTTGAATTTTCCGTTAGTTGGTGGCTGATTTTTTCGAAAACAGTACACTAGCAACCAACCATGAAAACAATATCAGTGAGCTCTCCCTACCCGTCAGGGTTGAAGTAGATCTGACTCCACCAGGTCGCCCGCAGCTTGGCCCTATCAAGTTCCCACCTGAGGTAGAGGGTGGACTGACCTCAGACGAGCTTTCGGAGCTAGGCGATGAACTTAGCGTGGAAATCGGTGGTTATACCGGTATGGCCACACACGATGTGATCCGCACGTACTGGGGCAACACTCAAGGCTCTGGCGCGGAAGTGACCACAGACGACATGGGATTCAACCGAGTAATCATAACTTACTCAAGAGTATTTCTGGAGGGCCTTGGAAAATTCAACGGAGTGGTGAGTTATGAAATCACTGATCGTGCTGGCAACCAGTCCACTCGCTCGCTTGGCATGTTTGTAAATCTACTACTTGAAAACTTACCACGTGACTACCCAGCGCCTGTAATCAATCCTGCCTTGGGCAATATTATCGATTACGCCGAAGCTAAAGCTGGCGTAGAGGTTAGTATACCCCGCTATCCGGACGCGGCACCGTTGGATTTGATCACCCTGCACTGGGGAAGTGAAAACTCCTCTCCAGCGTTTCCTCTGCCAGAAGGCAGTGAAGGGGAGGAAACTGTAATTTCCATACTTGTACCTTACGAGACCATTGCATTGATGCCGCGAGGCACAGTGCAAGTGACTTATGATGTACAGAAAGCAGGTGAACAAGTAGGTTCGTCGCTGTCTAGCACAGTGGAAGTAGATGTTGTGTTGCCGGTATCAGAGGTGATTGGCGCGCCGACAATTCAAGGCACAAGCCCGACAAACCCTAACATCGAAGATAACTTTATCGACGAAGACGATTACGAACTCAATGGACGTGCCATCGTTGCTTGGAATAGTAGCTATGAAGTCAGCGATAACCTGGCTTTTTTCTGGGGGCAGGAAACGATTTCTCAATGGTATCAAATCAAGGCGAGCGATGTTGCAAACCAAAACGATCTGATCATTGCGATTCCAAATACAATTCTGAAGGCGCAAGGTACTGGTGCACAGATACCTGCGCGCTTTGCAGTGACGCGTTTCGGAAATCCCAATACGTCAATCTCTGACAACCAACACGTGATTGTACGCTCCAAAGATGAAACGCCTGGCGGCACCAATGGCCTGCCAGGCCCAACCTTCAACACCACCGAACAAGGTGTTGTTGGCCCAATTGAAAATCCGGACGGCGCTGATGTTTTTATGGCGCCATACTTGAACATCATGAAAGATCAACTCGTGCAGTTTACATTTACGGCATTCAATGACAACAACATTCCAATTGAAGAAGCTTATTTTCAGGAAGAGCGAGAACTGGACAACTTCGATGCCATTAATGGCTACACCTTCAAAGTACCAATTCAAAACCTGAAGCGCATATGCAAAGGATATGGCGAGGCCTCATTCAAGGTGATTCCGTCTAGTGTACTGTTTTCGAAAAAATCAGCCACCAACTAACGGAAAATTCAAATCTTATCAATAGCTTAGCTTGCAGGTTATGGGTAACTTATTTCGAAAA
>NZ_ATDK01000443.1 GCF_000444135.1 Pseudomonas avellanae BPIC 631 | reverse complement strand
TGTTCTCCTGCTCAAAAAGTGAGCAGAAGCAGTTGAACACCTGGGTCAGTTTTCAGTCGGCAGAACAGCCTCTACTGGGTCAGTTTTCGGTCAGCGACAACAGTGTCTGAAAGCCATTGGTATTTCTTCATAATCTTGAGGGTTTACCGTCCAGAAAAGTCCCTCCGCATACCCGCTCCAGCCGTGATCAGCCCAGTAATCAAGTAGCTGATCAGGGAGCCTGTGTTTGTACTTGGCAATGCTTGATGCGGGTACTTCACGGCGTTCCATCGCCGGGCCGAATTTTTTGAGGAAAAAAGCATAGTGCTCGTCCATCATGCAGTCCGAGCTTGCAGTATCATAAAGAAAGCCCATTTCTGGTTTCTGAGTCTAAACATCAGGAAATCCCCAATCCTGAAGCGGAGAGAGCTGAGACAGCAATTCCAAGTGCTCGATGAGTTTTACTTTTTGCAGATTTTTTAATTCCATCTGGCCGCCAAGTACCAAGGCAGGGACGAAACCGTACATTTCATCGCTTTTAAGTGGGCCAAGATGATCCAAAGCAGGTTGAAAAAGCCCCTCCAAATCATTGTGTTCAGGATCAATGAATGAAAAGAAAGCTTTTACGCCGAAGTCAAGCTTTTCGTCAGTAAATTTCGATGTTCGCCTAAAGTAGCGAGCGCTATATGACGACATCGTTAAACACCATCCGCTTTTTTCGCCCCACACATATAGCTTGCCGAATGCACTACGCGCTATGACATAGTAATTCTCTTGCGGAATGTCAACAGTTGTAAGCCAGCTTTTTAATAAGTAGTCGTAATCTTGTGGATTAACGGTCCAGAATGCTCCATTTGCATAGCTACTCCAGCCGTATTCCTCCCAGTAGTCTAATAACTGATCTGGAAGTTTGTTTTTGTACTTGGCAATGCTTGATGCCGGTACTTCATAGCGTTCAATCGCTAGGCCGAATTTTTCAAGGAAAAAAGCATAGTGCTCATCCATTACACCGTCCGTGCTAACAGCGTCACAAAGAAAGCCAATTTTTGATTCCCGAGTTTAAACATCAGGGAATCCCCAATCCTGAAGTGGAGAGATCTGAGATAAAAACGCAAGGTGCTCAATGGTTTTTACTTTTTGCAGATTTTTTAATTCCACTGGTCCGCCGAGCGCCAATGCGGGTACGAATCCATACATTTCGTCCGCTTTGAGCGGGCCAAGACTTTTTAGCGCGTGTTTGAAAAGGCTGTCTAAGTCATTATGCTCAAGCTGCATTGATGAGAAAAATACTTTAATTCCAAAGTCCAGGTTTTCGCCAGCAAATATTGAGCTGTTGGTAGAGTAGCGTGACATATAGCTGGTTATTGACAAGCTGTCTGCGCTTTTTTCTCCCCAAAGATACAGCTCTCCAAAAGCGCTGCGAGCGATGACGTGGTAGTTGTCACTTTTGAAAGCTTCTGTACCTGCAAACCAAGTGTTGAGCAGGCTCTCGTAATCCTGCGGATTCACAGTCCAAAATAAGCCCTCGGCGTATCCACACCAGCCAAAATCTTCCCAATAATTTAATAGCTGTTCAGGAAGTTTGTTTGTGTACCTGGCAATGCTTGGCGCTGGAGCCAGCTGTCGTTCAACTGCAGGGCCAAATTTTTTGAGAAAAAAAGCGAAGTCTTCATCCATCATGCAGTCCGAGCCAGCAGTGTCATAAAGAAAGCCAGTTCATGGTTTCCGAATTTAGACATCAGGAAAACCCCAATCCTGAAGTGGCGAGAGCTGGGATAGAAGATCTAAGTGTTCGAAAACTTTTACTTTCTGTAAGTTTTTCAGCTCCATGGAACCACCAAGGGCTATAGCAGGTACGAATCCATACATTTCGTCACTGTCTAGCCTTCCCAGTTTCTCCAGGGCAGGCTCAAACAGATCTGCAACATTAATGACCTCAGGATTTATTGATAGAAAAAACACTTTAACTCCAAGATCGGATTTGCTTCCCGTAAATGTAGAGTTTCTGGTTGAGTATCTTGACATATAGCTGGTGATGGACAGGCTATAGCCACTTTTCTCTCCCCACACATAAAGCTCTCCGAATGCACTGCGAGCGATGACGTGGTAGTTGTCACTTTTGAAGGATTCTATACCTGAAAACCAAGTGTTGAGCACGCTCTCATAATCCTGCGGATTCACAGTCCAAAACAGGCCCTCAGCGTATCCACACCAGCCAAAATCCTCCCAATACTTTAATAACTGTTCAGGAAGTTTTTTTGTGTACCTGTCTATGCTTGTAGCTGGAACCAGCTGTCGTTCAACTGCAGGGCCGAATTTTTTGAGAAAAAAAGCGAAGTCTTCATCCATCATGCAGTCCGGACTAACGGCGTCATAAAGTAAGCCAATTTGCGCATTCCGAATTTAGACATCAGGAAAACCCCAATCCTGAAGTGGCGAGAGCTGAGACAGGAATGTTAAGTGCTCGATGGCTTTTACCTTTTGTAAATTTTCTAATTCCATCGCTCCGCCGAGTGCCAAAGCAGGAACGAAACCGTACATTTCATCACTTTTTAGTGGGCCGAGTTTTTCAAGCGCCGGCTTGAAAAGGTCATCTAAATCATTGTATTCAGCAATCATAGATGAAAAAAATGCCTTCACTCCGAAGTCAAGTTTGTCTCCGGTGAATATTGACGTGCGGGTTGAGTATCGTGATATATAGGCGTTTAAAGTTAAGCAGTACCCACTTTTTTCTCCCCAAACGTAAAGGATGCCGAATGCACTACGAGCTATCACATAATACCTATCTTGCTGGTGGAGTGATGTGCCAGAAATCCATTGATCAAGAATAGCCTCATAATCCTGTGGGTTGACGGTCCAAAATAGCCCACTTGCGTAGCCGCACCAGCCGTGTGCTGATCAGTAGTCAAGCAGTTGATCAGGAAGTTTATTGCTATATCGGGATATGCTGGATACTGGGACTTCATACCGATCCATTACTGGCCCGAATCCTTTCAGAAAAAAACTATAATCCTCATCCATAGCTGACTCCTTATCAACATTTCTTAAGTTTTGCGTTGACTTTTGTAGTCTCGCGATTAATGTCAGGAATATTGCTGGCTGCAGTGTCCAGCCCGGTTATACGACTTGGCCACTGAGAGCCGATACTTGAATTTATACGCCGATCACCAAAGTCACCAATAATATCCTTCCCTCCAGCAAAAAGGTCTGGGTTGTGAAGCGCGGCTAGTGTACTGTTTTCGAAATAAGTTACCCATAACCTGCAAGCTAAGCTATTGATAAGATTTGAATTTTCCGTTAGTTGGTGGCTGATTTTTTCGAAAACA
>NZ_ATDK01000442.1 GCF_000444135.1 Pseudomonas avellanae BPIC 631 | reverse complement strand
TTTGAATTTTCCGTTAGTTGGTGGCTGATTTTTTTCGAAAACAGTACACTAGCACGGATTTTGTAATGGACGAGTTCTATGCATCATTCCTTAAGGACTTTAACCCGACAACTGATCACCAAGAAGTCCCGCAATCAAGCATTGATCGATACGAGAAAAAACTACCCGTACAACTGCTTGAATATTGGAAAGAGCACGGATGGTGCGGCTATGCGGACGGAATATTTTGGACCGTCAACCCGCAAGAATACGAAACTATACTTAGCCATTGGCTTAGCGAGACCAGCCTTCCTAAAAATGACAACTATTATGTGATTGCCCGCAGCGCATTCGGTATTCTTTATGTATGGGGTCAAAAGCAAGGCTATTGCCTGACCATATCATCTTATCGAGCGCGGTATTTTTCTCGCACCTCCAGATTTACGGAAGAAAAGCTGGATGCAGGAGTTAACGCATTTTTCTTTTCGATGAGCCCTAATCACAACGACATCGACGGCCTTTTTGAACCTGCACGAGAAAAACTCGGCCCACTAAAAAGTGACGAAATGTACGGCTTCGTTCCTGCGTTGGCACTCGGTGGTCCGATGGAATTAAAAAATCTGCAAAAAGTAAAAACCATCGAACACTTAACATTCCTGTCTCAGCTCTCGCCGCTTCAGGACTGGGGTTTTCCTGACGTTTAAGCCTCCTGACTCTTCAACGGGGGGCTGCGTTCATAGGTGACGTCAGCGCTCTGATCGGCTTAAATCGAAGCTCACACGTAAGTTTGGAGAAGTGATGATGCACTCATTGGTGCGGTCGTCAGCGGTCCTGCTACTCGCACTGCTGACAGGCTGCAGCGGTACGCCTCAAGCCACCTCAGAAGCGGTACCCGGAGACGGTGGCGTGCCGGACTTTTACACCTGGGCAGGCGAACTGCCGTCCAGGCCGGGACAGCTTCTGCGTTCTGAGCCGCTCACGCCACAGCAAGGTCTGAAAAGCGCCGCGCTGAATATTCGTATTCTGTACACATCGACTGACGGCCGCAGCAACGGGCCCATTGCGGTGTCGGGTGCATTGTTCATTCCTGAGGGCACGCCGCCGAAGGGTGGATGGCCATTGATGGCGTGAGCACATGGCACGGTTGGTAGTGCGGATGTCTGCGCGCCTTCTTTTGCCGGGCGCAGTGGTCGCGACACGCGCTATCTGAATGAATGGCTCGGGCGCGGTTACGCGATTGTGGCCACTGACTATGAGGGTCTGGGGACGCCGGGGCTGCATCCGTACGGGCTGAGCAGCCCGTTGGCTTACGGTGTTCTGGACGGCATTCGTGCGGTTCAGAGGGCGGATTTCAATCTGTCTTCGCGGGTTGTTGTGTTTGGTCAGTCGCAGGGCGGTCGTGCTGCGTTTGCGACGGCTGTCTACAAGAAAACCTACGCACCGGAATTGAATATTGTCGGTGTGGTTGCGACCGGGACGCCGTATCCGCTGGCTTCAGGGCCTGCGGGGAATATCGGGCAGGACACGTCACGCGATCAGGTCACGCCATCGTTAGCTTACAACCTGCTGCGGCTGAGCACTGCGGGGCTGATCAATCCGTCGTTCGTGGCCACTGATTATCTGAGCGACCGTGCAAAACCTGCGTTTGAAGTCAGCCAGCGGGATTGCCTGCAAGCCATTGAGCGCAAGGTTGTTGCAGACGGGCTGACGTTCAACAACAGTTTCAGGCGCTCGCCGGAGGCTGCGCTTGATCAGGTGAACCGCGAGTCTTCCTACCCGACGTTGACGTCAGACATCCCGATTTTTATAGGTACGGGCGGCAAGGATGTCGTTTCACCGGTCCGCAGCCAGATCGCGCTGGTCAAGGATGCGTGCACTGCAGGTGACCGCATTGAATGGCATTACTACCCGCAGCTGGATCATTCGGGGGCGGTGAACGGCTCCCTGCCGGACTCGACACGTTTTGTCGAGAAAGCGTTTTCGGGGGAGTTTATGGCGGGGAACTGTGGGGCGATTGGGGCGATCCGCCCGCGCTGATGTTGAAGCCAGGTGCTTATCGTTCCTTACGCTCCAGCGTAGGAATGCCTTGCGTGACGCTCCTGCGTCACAAATCTCTGCCGCGCCGCACATTCAAGATCGGACGC
>NZ_ATDK01000441.1 GCF_000444135.1 Pseudomonas avellanae BPIC 631 | reverse complement strand
GGTCGCATCATGGGGGCTGGCTCCTGAAAAGAATTTGGAGCACAGCATCAAGCTTCAATTGCAGGACTGGAATGTGGGGTTCATGAGGCGCTTACATCAATTACACCGGCACTGTCGGCAAAACCACCATTGCCGCCAACCTGCTATCGCCACGCATGGACGGTGCCCCGATCTACGCTATCGAGTCGATTAACGAGACCGCAGAAAATCTCGGCCTGGACGTTGAAAAGCTGCGCGGTAACAAATTCCGTGAGCTGTTCAAACGTCTCATGCTTGAAGACCAGGCCATCATCGACGTGGGTGCTTCCAACGTTGAAGACTTCATGGCCAACCTGGAAAGCTTCGAAGAGGCTCACGATGAAATTGATTACTACGTGATTCCTATAACGTCAGGCACGAAGGAGCAAAAGGAAACCGTTAGTATGATTGGAACGTTGGCAGCGATGGGTATTCCAGCCAGCAAAATCAGACTGGTCTTCAACCGAGTGAAACGTGATGTCAACACGGAGTTCTCGATAATCATTTCCTACCATGACCGTACCCAATTGTTCTGGATTAACCCGCAATGCTCGATTTTTGAAACAGAACTGTTCGACGCATTATCAGTGAAACGTATTTCGCTAAACGCTCTGATGGCCGATGACACTGATTACAAGGCTATGCTCAAAGACAAAAGTGCCAGTATTCAGGATCGCGAGCTTTGGTCGGATATGTACGGCTTGAAGCTTCTTGCCAAAGGCGTCAATCGCAAGCTTGATGTGGTCTTTACTGAGTTGTTCAGAGAGGAGGCCCATTAATGAGCCAGACTGAAAAAGCGCCTGCAACAGCGCGTGATGCCTTGATTACTGAGCTGCTGAGCGACGTAGGCCGTTTGCATGACGATATAAAAAGCATTCCAAAAATGCTTGAGCTTTCCATGAGAGATTCGATCGATATCGTGGCTGATGCAGTGGAGGACGCAGAAGACACCGCATTGTGGCTACAAGAAGAGACGAAGGCGTTAATTCAGGCAACTACGACAAAAGCCGGATTAGATGTAGGTATCAAGCTTTCCGAAGCCATTCATGAAAGCCTAGGCCGGGTTTTTGAGCCAGCATTGAATCGGGCCACCGTGAAGATAGAGCAACTGGAAAATCGCCTATCTGCGCTATCGGGAAACATTCGAGACACGCAAGCAACTCGGTTTAATTACATGATGCTAGCTGGACTTATTATGTTGGCAGCGATCATGCTCGGCGGTATGACTTGGCTTGCTATCGAGAGTCAAGACGTAAATGAAGTTAACAAATGGTTTTACGATGAGTACAAGGCGCAGAATAATCTCTTGAACAATATTCCTACGGCAATCAAAGAGAAATATAAGAAGTAAAGATAGTCAGGTGAATGTGTGCCTAATGGGCACACATCCTCCAGCTATTTTTCGTCGTACACGATGCCTCTACCGGAAATAAGAGCATTCAAATCCATTTTATCGACATCCTCTCTGATTTTTCTGAAATCAGCTGGAGTCATCGGCTTTCTCGGATTTGCTGATTTATTCAAAGCCGCCTTTGAGTTTTCGCTAGTCGTTACAGGCACAGGGTTCTTTTCGGCACCGTGCAGATTCGAATCTTTCGCAGAGGTCGGCGTGGATGAAGGCAAATTTTGAATCAGATTGAACGCTTTCAAGTACCTACTGAATTGCGCCTTGCTGATGACCAAGCCTGCTTCCTGCATCAATTCTAGTCGGATCGCGCTTTGGGTCTCACCGCCTTTTAGCCTGGACTGGATCAGGGGCAGATGCTTCAAAAATTGCGCCTTTCCGTTTCTAGTGTACTGTTTGCGAAATAATTTACCCGTGTCCCGCAACCTAAGTTATTGATAAAATTTGAATTTTACGTTAGTTAGTAGCTGGTTTTTTCGAAAACAGT
>NZ_ATDK01000440.1 GCF_000444135.1 Pseudomonas avellanae BPIC 631 | reverse complement strand
TTTTCGAAATAAGTTACCCATAACCTGCAAGCTAAGCTATTGATAAGATTTGAATTTTCCGTTAGTTGGTGGCTGATTTTTTCGAAAACAGTACACTAGACCAGGCGGTGAAATGGGAAATCGTGGGAAGTGGTAAAGCCTAGGCGGCACGTACCCTCGAATAGCAAAGGGTTCCGTTGCGCCTGACAAGGCGCTCCAGCGCTGCGTCCTGGGCCAGGAGCGCAAGGAAAGCCGCTCTACGCGCAGCTTCAGATTTCATGTCGATGATCAGACGCAGCGTTTTTTCCAGCTCTGTCGGCAAATTACGAAACTCGATGCAATCAAGCGCACGGTTGGAACGAACCAAAGCCGCTGCCTTCAAGCCCTCTACTGTGCTGTCCTGCATGACACACGCTTGACCGCCGAACTCACACGTTTGACCGCCGAACTGAACAAACCCACGGGCGCCGTTCAACGCTGTGATGGTGGTGGTGTGCGTCACTTGGGGATCGAAGCGCAGCAGCAGATAGCCAGGAAACAAACGCACCACCTTCTCTGTCGATGAAGGGCGATCAAGACGTTTGCGGTAGGTAATGCTTTCGGGGGAATACACCTCCACATCCAATCGCTCAATAGACGTGATAAGTGACTGATAAATGGAAGAATTGTGCATCAAAACACGCCAATTTTTCATATTCAGAACCTTTCGATCAGGCGCTCTTTCGAATTCCCAAACCGCTGAGCGCAGGGGCGAGTGATGTGCTGATGAGAACCAACACTATCCACCCCTGGGCAAGGTTGGCCGACAAGGATGGATTTCTAGAGGACAAAATAAATCGGTTAGAACAAAAAGTAAACACTAAAATACAAATCTTGTACTCAAATGCCTTTATAGAAGCGCAAGCAGATGAAATTATTGATTTTTTCTGGAGACACAGTGGACACTCTAAGGAGCGTGGTAGGGGCAAAAATAAAGGCCCTCCGCAAGTCAACAACCCTGAGCCAAGCTGATTTGGCAGAAATGATAGGGTGCGATGCGCCGTTGGTAAGTCGATACGAAAGAGGTTCTACGCTTCCAGGTATTGAGCAATTGATAAGAATCGCTACAGTTTTCAACGTCGCACCAGGAGAGCTTCTACCTGGTGGCCAAGATGTATTACGAACACGGCTGCTTTCGCTTCGACAAGAAATCACAGAACGCATCGCTGAAGTCGATTCGCCAGAATATTTGGAAGAAATGCTTAACTTCATTAACAGATACCCGCAGTACGATAATAAAAATAAGAAATGATGTAGACCTCAATATGGGCATTCAATCCAATCCATACTTACGAGTTATTTCCTCAATACGACTTCTACGCTTACAATGGAACTGTAAAGCCTGTTGATCGATTGGAAGCACACGATCAGCAGCCAAGGACGCATATTTTTCGTCCAGCCGAATCAGGTCAATCAATTCTTTAATTTCGACTCGAACTTTATCTTTTTGGATTAGCATTATGTTCTCCACATACTGTGCAAGCAGTATTTATGAAAAATCAATTTTTGAAGCTGGAGTTCTTTCCACCCTGATCAAAAGCACTAGTGTACTGTTTTCGAAAAAATCAGCCACCAACTAACGTAAAATTCAAATCTTATCAATAGCTTAGCTTGCAGGTTATGGGTAACTTATTTTGAAAACAGTACACTAG
>NZ_ATDK01000439.1 GCF_000444135.1 Pseudomonas avellanae BPIC 631 | reverse complement strand
ACCCGACGAAGTCGGGCCGGAAACAGGAGCGGGGACTTTGCTCACTTTGGTCCCTCAAAGTGAGTCGACGAGGGGCGAAAAGGTGACTTGAGTCTTATTGAAATCTACCTGATATCGCAGAACCCATGTGTGACGCGAAGCGCCACAAAGAGGACGCAGAGCGTCTAGAGCTGCATGCCGAAGCAGAGCGTCGGCACGATAATCAGTTAGATTTGCGTATGACGATGAGCGCTGGAGTGTGCGGAACGAGAGGTGTCTGGGCCGACCGCTTACCTTGTGAGCGCGTTGGCATGAGAGCCAACGCGGGTGTTCAGCAACCCTTCAAAACGGCGCGAGGCATTCAAACGTCAAACGTTCGCCCGTACCTGGATGCGTAAAACTCAACATGCTCGCGTGCAGGCACAGCCGCGGGTAGGCCGCCAGCGCTTCGGGGTGTGCGTACAGGCCGTCGCCCAGCAGCGGGTGCCCGATCGACAGCATGTGCACACGCAATTGATGCGAGCGGCCGGTAATAGGCGTGAGTTCGACGCGGCAGTAAGTGTCATGCCGCTCGACAACCTTCCAGAACGTCAACGCGTGCTTGCCCGCTTCGTGGTCCACCACATGGCGCGGCTTGGTCGGTGGGTCGTAACGCAACGGCAAGTCGATGCTGCCGCTGTCCAGCGACGGCTGGCCCCAGCACAGCGCTGTGTAGGCTTTCTCGGTTTCGCGATCGTGAAACTGACGCGACAGTTCACGATGCGTGTCAGCATCACGGGCCAGCAGGATGATGCCGGACGTTTCCCAGTCCAGACGATGAACAATGCGGGCTTCGGGGTAGCCGTTTTCCTGCAGGCGAGTAATCAGGCAATCCTTGTTGTCATCGGCGCGGCCGGGGACGGAAAGCAGCAGGGTAGGCTTATCGATCACCAGAACGGCAGCGTCCTGGTGAATGATGCGGATGTTCGACAACGGCATGCAACGGCCTCGAAACGCTAGAAACGCCAACGGCGGTAAAGGCGCAGCTCCTTGAGGAGTGCACCGATACCGCCGCAAGCGATTGCCTGATCAGCGATCTGGCAGGGTGATATTGAGTTCCAGAATCGAACAGCTGCCTTGGCTTTCCAGAGCAACCTGAACCTGATCGGACTCGATATTGACGTATTTACGGATCACTTCCACCAGCTCTTTCTGCAATGCAGGAAGGTAGTCCGGGGTACTGCGCTGGCCACGTTCGTGCGCAACGATGATCTGTAGACGCTCTTTCGCTACCGAGGCCGTGCTTTCTTTTTTGCGGTCACGAAAGAAGTCAAAAATATTCATCAGTTACCCCCGAACAGACGTTCAAAGAATCCTTTTTTCTGTACATCCAGGAAGCGGTGCTCCCGGTCCTTGCCCAGCAGGCGGTCAACGGCATCGCTGTAGGCCTGACCGGCGTCGCTCTGGTCGTCCAGAATAACCGGAACGCCCTGGTTGGAGGCCTTGAGGACAGCCTGCGACTCGGGGATCACGCCAAGCAGGGTAACGGCAAGGATTTCCTTGACGTCTTCAACGCCGAGCATCTCGCCCTTGCTGACGCGCTCAGGGTTGTAACGGGTCAGCAGCAGGTGTTCCTTGATCGGGTCTTCGCCACGCTCGGCGCGGCGCGACTTGCTGGCCAGCAGGCCCAGCATGCGATCGGAGTCACGTACCGACGAAACTTCAGGGTTGGTCACGACAATGGCTTCATCAGCGAAGTACATCGCCAGATGAGCACCGGTTTCGATACCGGCCGGTGAGTCGCAGACGATGTATTCGAACGATTCCTTCAGCTCCATGAGGACTTTTTCAACGCCCTCCTTGGTCAGTGCATCCTTGTCACGGGTCTGGCTGGCGGCCAGTACGAACAGGCCTTCGATCTTCTTGTCCTTGATCAAAGCCTGTTGCAGGTTGGCTTCGCCATTGACCACATTGACGAAGTCATACACGACACGGCGCTCGCAACCCATGATCAGGTCGAGGTTACGCAGGCCGACGTCGAAGTCGACGATGACTGTCTTGTGGCCGCGCAGTGCGAGGCCTGTACCGATAGCGGCGCTGGTGGTGGTCTTGCCCACACCACCCTTGCCGGATGTAACTACGAGAATCTTGGCCAAGGTGAATCACCCCTAGAGGAAAAGGACGTTTAGTCCCTGAAGAGCATCTCCTGGCGCAGCGTTTGTCGAAGAACCGGAAATAACGAGGCTTGATCCTGGAAAGGTAGCGTTAAGCTATTACTTTCGACTCATATACCGACTGATAAGCAGTGCTTGTCAGAATTTCCTACAGCCTTCACGACATTTTCGCGACGAATAGAGATGCTTTGAAAATTGCGGCAGTATCCGTTAAAGACGAATGATGTTCAACACATCTCCGGACAGGCTGACCTGCACGGGCGAGCCCCATAACGGGTCTCGGCGCAGGTCTTCGGAAACCTTGTATTGCCCGGCAATGGAAATCAGCTCGGCACTCAATTGCTGACAGAAGATCCGTGCCTTCGTGTCGCCTTTGATTCCTGCCAGCGCTCTGCCTCGCATCGGGCCATACACATGGATGTTGCCATCGGCGAGAAGTTCCGCACCGGGGCTGACAGGCGCGACTACCACCAGGTCGCCGCCCTGGGCATAAATCTGCTGACCGCCACGCACCGGGGAGGTAATCACCCGGGTTGGCTTGATGAGCGGCTCGGGCGGTTTTTCCGGAAGTTTCTTTGGCGCTTCGGCTTCAATCGGGTCAATAACGCGCTCACGTGCGCCGGACGGCGGCAGCACCGGAAGATCCACGGCAATGGCCGCTGCGATGTCTTCGATACGGTTGGCGCGGATGGCCAGCGTGCGCAGGCCATGCTGGCGACAGATGCGCACCAGCCCCGGCAGGTCAACCGGGCCTTCATTGGGCGCGAGCTTGTCCAGCGCCAGGATCAATGGCGTATTACTGAAGAAATTGGGGGCCTGGGCCACTTTCGCGGCCAGTTGCCTGTCGAGCGCTTCAAGGTTGGTTCGGGCCAGCTCCATCACAGTGATGGCAAGCATGCTGCCCTTGAGCTGAAATACAGGTTCGGGGTTTTGCGATTCAATCTGGCTCATGGTTGATATACACAACAGCTTGTCGCTAAAAGTGCCGTGACTTATAGCGAGAACGCCCGCGAGCCGCAAGCGGGTAGAACCGTTGTAGAATGCGCGGCCTTTGTTCTGACGGAAGCCCAAATGGATCGCCCGCGCTTTAAAGCCAGTTTCCTTCACCCTCGTTTCTGGCCATTGTGGCTGGGGCTGGGGCTTTTGTGGCTGATCGTTCAGTTGCCGTTTCGCGTTCTGCTGATCATCGGCCGTGCGCTGGGTGCAGTCATGTATCGCGTGGCCACTGATCGAAAAAATATTGCGTCGCGCAATCTGGAACTGTGTTTCCCTCATTTACCTGCTGCCGAGCGCAAGCGCCTGCTCAAGGAAAACTTCGCGTCCACAGGCATCGCCTTCTTTGAAATGGCCATGAGCTGGTGGTGGTCCAGGTCGCGTCTGGCCAAGCTCGCCCATGTCGAAGGGCTTGAGCACCTGCAAAATGCCCAGCAGAAGGGCGAAGGCGTGATTCTCATGGCGCTGCACTTCACCACGCTTGAGATCGGTGCTGCGCTGCTGGGCCAGCAGCACACCATCGATGGCATGTACCGCGAGCACAAGAGCCCGTTGTTCGACTTCATCCAGCGTCGCGGGCGTGAGCGGCACAACCTCGATTCACTGGCTGTCGAGCGCGATGACGTGCGCGGCATGCTCAAGTTGCTGCGTGCCGGGCGTGCCATCTGGTACGCGCCGGATCAGGACTATGGCGCCAAACAGAGCGTGTTCGTGCCGCTGTTCGGCATTCAGGCGGCAACCGTGACCGCCACCAGCAAATTTGCCCGACTGGGGCGCGCGCAGGTGGTGCCGTTCACCCAGCAGCGCCTGGCCGACGGCAGCGGTTATCGGTTGGTGATCCATCCGCCGCTGGAGGATTTTCCCGGAGAAAGCGACGAAGCCGATTGCCTGCGCATCAATCAATGGGTAGAAAGGGCTATCACTGAATGCCCGGAACAATATCTTTGGGCCCATCGACGTTTCAAAAGTCGCCCGGCTGGTGAACCGAAGCTATACAAGAAACATAAATAAAAAGCGTCGTTGATCACCGAGGTCAGTTGTAGATGCCAGATCCCGCAGTAGTGACCCGTGCTGTAAGTGATGTCGAGCCTGTGACCGGGCTTATTTTGTCAGGTGGCGGTGCCCGTGCCGCTTATCAGGTAGGGGTACTCGCAGGTATTGCCGACCTGTTGCCGCCCGGGTCGCCGAACCCTTTTCCGGTCATCGTCGGCACCTCTGCCGGGGCGATCAATGCCGTCAAGCTGGCCAGTGGCGCCCTGCATTTTCGAATCGCCATTCACCAGTTGACCGAGTTCTGGCAGTCATTTCGCAGCCATCAGGTGCTGCGCAGCGATTGGGGCGGGGTCATTCATCAGGCCAGTCGGTTTTTTGGCCGCAGCCTGATGGGCTTCGGGCGCAATATTCCGGTTGCCCTGCTTAACAGCTCGCCGTTGCGTGACCTGCTCAACGAGCGACTGGACCTTTCCGGCATCGAAGCTGCCATCGACGCTCATCATTTGCGTGCAGTGGCGGTGACTGCATTCGGTTACGAATCAGGCCAGGCGGTCACGTTCTATCAAGGTCGCGGCACCATCGAACCCTGGCTGCGCCATCGGCGCATTGGTCGTCCGACGCAACTGACCGTGGATCACCTGCTCGCCAGCTCAGCCATTCCGTTGCTGTTCGCCCCGGTGATGCTGGACGATGAATACTTTGGTGACGGTGCCGTGCGTCAGTCGGCACCGATCAGCCCGGCGCTGCACCTGGGGGCCAACCGTGTTCTGGTTGTGGGTGTGAGTGGCAACCCGCGCGGGCTTAAAACCGAACGACCGGCGCCGCGCCCACCCGTTGGCGTGCAGCCGACGCTGGCGCAGATCAGCGGCCACATGCTCAACAGCACGTTCATTGACAATCTGGAAAGCGACATCGAGTTGCTGGAACGCCTGAACATGGCCAGCTCGTTGCTGCCCGATGATCAGATCAGGCAACCGGGCATGGAGCCGGTCGAAGTGCTGGTTATTTCCCCGAGTCGCCCGCTGGACGAAATCGCCGCCCGGCACCGCCGCGAGCTGCCGCCCGCACTGCGCACCTTCATGCGCGGCCCGGGCGCGACCAAGAGCAGTGGCGCCAGTGTGCTGAGCTATCTGTTGTTCGAGTCGGGCTACTGCAGCGAGCTGATCGAACTGGGCCGTCACGACGCCGTTGCCCAAGGTGCAGAATTGAAACGCTTCCTGCGCCTGAAATAATGCCTGCGCGGCAGGAGTCAATCCTGCCGCAAGGCGCTGTTATTCAGCCGGTACTCAAGGTGTTACTTGAGCCGCTGCACCTGCAGCCGGCCACACGGCTGGCCACTCAACTGCTCGCCGGTTTTCAGGCTGAACACCGAAAAGTGCAGGGGGCAGGTGATGGACCTGCGCTGTTCATTGACCACCCCATGCTCCAGCCATCCTTCACGGTGCTGGCAGTTGCTCGGCACGCGATACTCCTCCTGATCGATGCGCACGGTGAAGGCCTCTGGGCGTCGAAACTCAGCAGGCTCGTTCAAGGATCGCCTCCTTGTTGAAATGCTTGAGACGACGGGCCTTGTCTACGGCCATGTCGAACGCCGAATTGGTGATCTCGCGGCCCATACAGATACCGCGCCAGGCTTTCACCGGGTCCAGATCTCCGCTGACGTCCATGGCCTTGAGCAGGCGCTGACCCTCGATGGCATGGAAAACGTCGATATGAACGTGTTCCGAATAGTAAGTGTGAGCCTGTATCTGCAAGCGCTCGCAGAGCTGGGTGTAACACTCGAAAAAGAACGGCACCACAGTCTCGAAGTAGGTGATGACCCCGGCGAACCATGACGGGTCGTCCGCGCGCATCGCCAGCCATGTGATGTCATCGACGATACCCTGCTGCGTGTCGTACGACCCGACGTTTGCGTTTGAGCTCGCGGTGATCATTCAGGACGGCATGCGCCGCATGTTTGCCGAAAACGAAGACATTTATTACTACATCACGTTGCTCAATGAAAACTACCCGCACCCTGATCTGCCCGAAGGTGCCGAGCCCGGCATTCTCAAAGGCATGTACCCGTTGCAGGCCAGTGCATCGATCAACACCGGCAAGCACGTGCAGTTGATGGGCTGCGGGTCGATCCTGCTGGAGGTCATCGCGGCCGCGCGCTTGCTGGAGGATGATTTTGGCGTGAGCAGCGAAATCTGGAGCGTCACCAGCCTTACCGAACTGCGTCGTGAAGGCCAGGATGTGGAGCGCTGGAACCTGCTTAATCCCGAGCAGGAGCCGCGTCTGAGCTACGTGGAAAGCTGCCTGGCAGACAGGGAAGGGCCGGTTGTCGTGGCGACGGATTACATGAAGATCTTCGCCGATCAGATTCGCCCGTTCGTGCCCCTGCGCCGCTTTGTGGCGTTGGGTACCGATGGCTTTGGCCAGTCTGATACGCGTGAGTCACTGCGTCACTTCTTCGAGGTAGACCGTTACTTTGTTGCGGTGGCAGCACTCAAGGCGCTGGCCGATGACGGCAAGGTTGAACGCAAGGTCGTGGCGCAAGCCATCGAACGCTACAAGATCAATCCTGACAAGCAGAACCCGGTGCTGGTCTGAGACTGGTTTAAAGGGGTTATAAAGGTATCGTCTGACCGCAATGCTGTTCACTTAAGGATTGTTGACTAATCCTCGGCCAGCAGGAAAATCCGGAATCTGATTATGGATTCCGGATTTTTTATG
>NZ_ATDK01000438.1 GCF_000444135.1 Pseudomonas avellanae BPIC 631 | reverse complement strand
TGGCCAAACTGGATCGTGATGCGTTCTTCAATGCTGAGTTCATGATATGACATAGGTTCACCGTACCGGATTGGTCAGGTGTTGCGCTCAGTTTTTGCCGCCGCCGGGTTATAACGAACTCAAGGCACTGGAGGTGCAGGCGCTGATTCTCGCGGTCTGCGGCCAGGGCAGCCGAGGCCCGGACTTTGAAGAGGCCTGGCAGATCGAGCGTCTGGCGACCGCCATTCGCCTCGCCGCCCAAGAACAACGCTGGGTTGCGCTCGACGATATCTGAGGTGCTGCAACAGGCTTCCTGCAACAGTGAGCCAAGGGGTAGAATGCGCCACGTTCGGGCAGCCATTCTGCCCCTTGCCGCTTTCTGCCATAAGCCTCTCGCCTCATGCCTTTTGAACTTAGCGTAGACCTGACCACCCTCGCCATTCTGGCTGTCGTCGCCTTTGTGGCGGGCTTTATCGACGCCATCGCCGGTGGCGGCGGGCTGCTCACCACCCCGGCACTGATGACCGCCGGCCTGCCGCCGCATCTGGTGCTGGGCACCAACAAGCTCAGCTCGACCTTCGGCTCGGCGACCGCCAGCTTCACCTTCTACCGCCGCAAGCTGTTTCACCCCCGGCAGTGGCTACACGCGATCGTCGGTACAGCCGTGGGTGCGGCACTGGGCGCGATCATCGCCCATTACCTGCCCGCCGAATGGCTTAACCAGATGCTCCCGGTGATTGTGTTCGGCTGCGGGCTGTACCTGCTGTTCGGTGGCACGCCCAAGGCACCGCTGGACAGCGACGCGCCCATCAAGAAGAAATGGCAACTGCCGCAAGGGCTGGGCCTGGGCTTCTACGATGGCGTCGCCGGGCCGGGCACCGGCGCTTTCTGGACGGTCAGCACCCTGCTGATGTACCCGGTGGATCTGGTCAAGGCCAGCGGCGTTGCGCGCAGCATGAACTTCGTCAGCAATATCGTGGCGCTTTCGGTGTTCATCTTTTCCGGTCAGGTGGACTACATCATCGGCCTGACCATGGGCCTTGCGGTGATGCTGGGTGCCTACTTTGGCGCAGGCACGGCAATCAAGGGCGGTGCAAAGTTCATCCGCCCGGTGTTCATCACCGTGGTGCTCGGGCTGACTGTGCGACTAGCCTGGCAGCACTGGTTCGGGGGCGCCTGAGCGCTCGGCCAGATACGCTTCGATCAGATAACGAGCAATAGACCGATTGGCCGGTAATGGCGGCAGGTCATCGATATGGAACCAGCGCGCGTCTTCAATTTCGTCGACCTGGGGCACGATGTCGCCGCCTGCATATTGCGCATGAAAACCAAGCATCATCGAATGCGGAAACGGCCAACACTGGCTGCCCATGTACTTCAGGTTCTTGATGCGCACCTGAACCTCTTCCATCACCTCGCGATGCACGCAGTCTTCGGCAGACTCGCCCGGCTCTACAAACCCGGCCAGCGCGCTGTACATCCCGCTGACAAAACGCGGTGAACGGGCAAGCAGTACTTCATCGCCGCGGGTGACCAGCACAATCATGCTCGGCGAGATACGTGGGTACAGACGCAGGTTATCGTGTTCGCAGTACATCGCCCGTTCGCCCGCAATCTGCACCGTCGCACGCCCGCACGCCCCGCAAAAGCGGTGCTCTCGAGCCCAAGTAGCGACTTGCGCGGCGTAACCGAGCATCTGGAAGACCGCAAAGTCCCCTTCCAGCATGAACTGACGCAACCCCTGCCAGGCGCACCCCTCGACAGCCACCGAGCGTTGCAGAACCAGCAGGTAGACCGGCTCACCGTCGAAGTAACCGATACCGTGCTCGCTCTGCACCGGCAGGTCCAGCGCCCGCAGCCAGCTTCTGGGAAACAGTGCCCCGTTGCTGTCCAGCAAGAAACCCTGATCCCCCTGGACCACGGCCAGACCACCGTCGGCCTCGACATCCAGAACTGCAGTTGTCCAGCGCTGCGGGCTTGTCATGAAAAAACTCCTTTGCTCAGACTCAATAGCGTCTGGCTTCAATTATCAAAGACCGGCTTGTGCTTGCTCATCTGCGCAACCATTGCCAGCTTAAGGTCGGGTGATTGCAGCATGGCTGCGTTCCAGATGGCAACGTGTTCCAGGCCGTCTTCGACCCTGTGATCACGCATGTAACTGATCATTTGCTTGGTGCCTTCAATGGCCAGCGGGGATTTTTCGGCTATCTCCCGCGCCACCGCAAACACGCCCTGCAACAGACCTTCAGTGTCATCGAAGGTGCGATTGACCAGGCCGATCCGCTGCGCTTCCTCGGCACCGACGGTTCGCCCTGTGTACGCCAGTTCACGCAGCATGCCGTCGCCTATTATCCTCGGCAACCGTTGCAATGTTCCTACATCGGCAGCCATCCCCATGTCGATCTCGCGAATGGCAAACTGCGCGTCAGCGGCGGCATAGCGCATGTCGCAGGCCGAGATCAGGTCGATGGCACCGCCCAGGCAATAACCCTGAATGGCGGCGAGTACCGGCTTGCGGCACGTGTCCACGGCCGTGAACGACGCCTGCATGTCACGAATCTTGCGCCTCAACAGCCGCGCGTTGCGTCCGGGGTCCTTGCCCATCTGGTTGGCGACCGACGCCAGCAACGCCAGGTCGATACCCGAGGAAAAATGCTTGCCCGCGCCGCTGAGTACCACCACGCGCACTTCATCGTTGCGCTCGATCGCGTCGAATATCTCGATGATTTCGGTCCAGAACGCGTCATTCATGGCATTGAGCTTTTCAGGTCGATGTATTTGTACGTGAGCAATGTTGTCAGCCAGCTCAACCCGCAAACTCTGATAATCGGACACGGCGTTATCCTCAGGCTTTTATATTCAAGCGCCGGACTATACCAAGCCCGGCACCAGAGCTGTAAACGGGCTACTGTGACATTTGCCGGACAGCCAGCTATCCGTTTGGATATATATATATTTCGCGTTGGCTATCCATAAATAGTCTGAACGGTCAGAATACACAGGGGTCCAGTATTGAGTGACATTACTGGGCGGTTTCAGAGGCTGAGTGCAACACCCGGCTATTGAGTTAGGGATGGACTCTCATGATGCTTGGACATCATTTCCGTCATCATTTCGATAGGGCATCTGTA
>NZ_ATDK01000437.1 GCF_000444135.1 Pseudomonas avellanae BPIC 631 | reverse complement strand
CTGGTCAGTGAGAAATCACTGTCCAGATGCTCGTGGAATCAGTGTCCAAGTCAGCGTGGAATCACTGTCCAAGTGTTCGTGGAATGGGTGTCCAAGTGCGCGTGGAATCCCCACGTGGGTCGTGTAAGGCAGGTCGGAGCCTGTCATTTTTTGGCCGATGTGGGCCTGGGATGCGAATAGCCAGGCTTTGTTGTAGAGCGGTTGCGGAGCTGATGTGGACATTAGGCGGGGTCCTTGAGGCACTATATAGGTCAGGTGTGGTGGACTGCCCATAGAGCATACGCGCCCGTATCACTATTAATGCAGCGGTGCACGTTCAAACAAATGCTGAGCCAGACTCTGAATGTGCCCGGACCATGCGACGTTCTTGCCGGAAATGATACATACAAACGGCCAGACGGTTCATCGATATCTAACTACTACCCCCCACCCACCAAGGAAGAAAAATGGGTAAACAATCTCGCAGCAAACGCCCCTCGCCGCAGCCGTTGGCGATGTACCGCAGCCACGTCGCCGCGTTCCGGTCGCGTTACCTGATGTCCTTTCTGACCCCGATCTTCATGGGCATATTTTCCCTCGCCATCAGCGCGGGCACTGTGGTCGATGCGTACTTTCCGAATGATCTGGAGCGAGCGGGCCAGTCGGTGATGCTCTTGATGGGGGTGACACTGGTCTTGAGTTTTGGCGGCATCATGATGAGTCGGGGGCATGCCTGCGGCATGTGGATATTGGCGGCCATTCTGGCGGGCTGCTTTTTGGCGGTGTTGCCCACTGCGCCTGCGCATTGGCGGCGCTATGAGTTGATGTTTTACGTGCTGGGGCTGCTTTTCCCGTTACTGGGCCTTTTGTCGCTCAATAGCGAGCGTGGCCGGGAGTTGCGTTTGCAGTGGAGGATTATTCGATCCGAACGCAAGGAGATCCGTCAGGAGATGCGTCGCCGCAAGGATCTTGAGAAGCATCGTGAAAACCTGCGCAAGCGAAAGGCACTGCGCGAGTCGCTTTAGCCCACCAAAGCGTTCTCGCGCCCAATAAAAAACCCGCCGAAGCGGGTTTTCCCAAGACCATCCCGACTCCCTGTCGGCTGCCTCCAAGGCAATGGTCGGTCATCCTTGACCCTGGTGAACTCCTGTTCGCCAGTTGATGGATCCAATATTACGGGGCAAGCGTCAGGGCGGAAATAGCCAACCGCCTCCTGCACGTGTAAGCCTTTCGCCATGCCTGGCCTACGCAGATTTCAGGAAATAGGCATGCAGCTGCGTAGTCACCCACCTGTAAAGTTCATACAATCGCCGCGCAGTCATAAAGCAAGAAACATAGAGACACAGGATTTCCCGGAAGAAGACGTCATCCCAACGGAACATCAGGAGTAGTACCATGAGCACAGCAGATCAGACTCAAAGCACTAGCAAGTACAGTGCGAAGGGCAGGAACGCTTCAACTTTTTCGAGACTTACGGTGCGCCAAACGATCCACGCTTCAAGCCTGCTTTGAAAGCACTGCCTCGCTGGACAAAAAAAGCGCTGATAAATTTTAACTTTATCGCGTACTTCTTCGGCCCGATTTATCTATTCGTTCTCGGGCTTTGGAAAAAGAACCTTGCCCTTCTCGGCATAATGTTCGCCGTCTACGTGGTATTGACTGTGCTTTTTTCCATCATTGGAATGGAGTTCCCTGACCCGCTGGATCTAGGCTTGGGAATCGCATTTCAATGATGTACGGCCTGACCACGAATTACGCGTACTACCTTCAGGAAGTAAAAAGCGAGCAAGGCTGGAACCCGTTCAAAGGCATGCGTCTCTGACTAGGGTCTGTTCCCGTTTCACATTGGTAGCCACAGAAAAGCGCAGGCC
>NZ_ATDK01000436.1 GCF_000444135.1 Pseudomonas avellanae BPIC 631 | reverse complement strand
AGTTATTGATAAAATTTGAACTTTACGTTAGTTAGTAGCTGGTTTTTTCGAAAACAGTACACTAGTAACGAGAAACGGCCGATTGTTAGCACCACAAAAGAAGTCGGGGCCAGCATAGGCTTAGTTATTTTCAATCGCCAGGCAATTGGACCGTTTCAGGAGAAAGACTAAATGGCCCCAACGATGCCTTTCCTGTCACCTTGTGTTCAAGGTGGTTGGACATAACCTCTGCAAAGATATTGACTACGACTTGCGGGTCAAAACCTTCTTGGTGCTGAAAAAGCACAGCATCGTGCATTGGCACTTTTAGCTCGACTCGTGGTTCGCCGCTCATTGCAATTAAAGCCTTTTTAAAAATAAGTGATGCGGTCCCTTGGACTTGCTGGCTAATTGAGGATCTCTTCTCCTTCTCACTTAGAGCTCCCGTTCTCTCTCTTTTAATGTGGTTGCCAAGAGCGGTTCCAATTTTGCCCTCTGTTTCAAACTGGGTATAAATCCTGGCTTTCCAATTCTCAAACTCTGCAAATTGCTTAAAAAAAGCTTTTGCATTTTGTCTGTCTGCGCCGTACCCGTAGGCCGCATCAATTAAGTCACGGTGCCTCATTCCATACGCAAAAGATAGGAATAGTCGTTTCGCCTCTTTTCGCTTTGTTACGTCCCGAAAGATAGAGTCGGCCGCTATTTGATAGAGATCACCTTCCGCATAGAGTTTCGTAAGTAACGGATCGCCGGATAGCGCGGCCATTATTCCGGCCTCGTACTGCTCGTAATCGACGTAGGAGAAGAGTTGCCCTTCATCTGGAATGAGTATATCCCGGTGCTGCTTAGCGAGATTTTGCAATGATGGGTCTTTGAAGTATATGCGCGAGGTAATCGAACCGAATGAATCTACTATTGGGAAGATTTTTTTCTGGCTGAGCGGTATTGCCGCCAATACCATTCTGGATTTATGAATTCTTCTTAGGTTGAGTATGTCATCAGCGTATTCGTCTTGCATTGTGACGAAATTAAGAACGTAATCTACGTTTACGCCAGAAAAATCAAACCCGCGAGGTTCTAAGTATTCAACGACGTCCTCATCTGATGGGACTTCAAGAGGAACACTGTATTTGGCCGAGAATTGCTTTAGGGCCATGTAAAAATCGAACTCTATCTTATCCTTGTGACCTCTGAGTACCTCCGTGCTAATATTTATTCCAGTCGCAGCAGAACCTATTAGGTAGCGCGCGACAGGTTGCTCTACTTGGATTAACCTGTCCCATTCTAGTGTACTGTTTTCGAAAAAATCAGCCACCAACTAACGGAAAATTCAAATCTTATCAATAGCTTAGCTTGCAGGTTATGGGTAACTTATTTCGAAAACAGTACACTAGTGTGCCGTCTCAAAATTAACTTCTCTCAT
>NZ_ATDK01000435.1 GCF_000444135.1 Pseudomonas avellanae BPIC 631 | reverse complement strand
GGGCGGTGGCTTCTCGATTCGACAAACTCAAGAGAAACTATGAAAGCGTCATAGCAATGGCCTGCGCTTTTCTGTGGCTACCAATGTGAAACGGGAACAGACCCTAAAGCAAATGTTGTATTAGGCTTGTCTTTAACCCTATGTTCCCACGCCTCTTTTGTAAGGCTTCGGTTCACGATGAAATCCTTCGCATCCATCGCGATTACAGAGGATCTATCAAGGCCCGAGCGTCTGGAGCGCAGACGATTGATTCGTTCGTTAATTGGTGTGTTCATTTTTTCTCCTCAGCTCCATTCGCCCATAGGTGGGCCGACCGTAACCGTTAAAATAGTCACCCTTTGCGCAATCTAGTGATTTAGTAAACAAAAGGTTTGCGCTGCCTACATGTCCCCGAAGCTCAGGTTCGCCGGGATTAGGATCATTCTGATAGTTATAAAGAAGGCGGTATCCGTCAGCTTCATCGTGAACCAACGCCGCAGTGATACTGTTGGAGCCTGATTGATGTGTCTTCAACCGCACTCTAATCTTGTCCCAAGTTTGACAAATATATACATCGGCTTGCCAAGAGCGAATCGGATTTCCTTCGGTGTTCAGTGTTGTTCCAGTGCACTGCCACTCTCCCGACAGATCAGGAACTTTTAGATATTTAACTGCCCAGCGCCATTTCCAAACTGTCTTATTGAATAGAGCGTACAGCAGGGCAAAAACTATACCTGCGCCAATTAGTGACAGGGCTGTCGGTGGAAGATTTACAGGCAGGTCATACTTTTTAGCCAGATCTTCAGCTGACAGCAGCAAAAAAACCGCAATGCCGGAAATCGCGCTTGCCAGTAGTGTCAAATACCGGCCAATCAGAGCTCGATTTACCCCGCCCAATAGGCTGTATTCATGATCGTGAATCATCAGACGCAACCTTCAATATACTTAATGTCCCGGAAGCCCATTAACCTGCAGAAGATGGGCAGCAGCAAAGCCGCCCAGAGCTTCCGATGAGACTTCGAAAATTACTGGGTATGACATACCGAGGAGCACGTCCGGCAACCGTTCGATTGCGGGTAGGTGTTGCGAGCCTGGCGAACAGCAGTCGCACAGGTGGTGTGGTAGCCAAGATCAAGGCGATTGTGAGCTGCCGGCAAATAGATGCACGTACTGGTATGCACCTCGTGGTCACCGTTGGTCTGTGCGTTGCGGTTGACGAAATACTGAGCCATTTTTACTTACCCCTTTTTTTGTTCGATTGGGCGAGTACCGAGGCCGCGAGGGTCTTGGTGGTGGCGTTGTACTTGTTGCTGTCGAGGACATGACTGGCTTTAGTCTCCATATTGGCACCGGTTTGCTTGCCGGTCGAAGCTTGAGCCATGGCCGACCCTGCCAATTCCTTCTGGATAGCCGAGGAGCTATCACTACGCAGAATTTTGGAGGCCAAGCTGGCCACGGGAGACGAAGTTTGTTTAGGATTTTTCGGCACGATTAGATGCTCCTGTAGCTATAAAAAATCGAGTAGGCAGGAGCAACCCTTGAGCGGAAAACCGAGCTGAATGGTTGACATCCAAAGTCGGTTTTTCTCTAATGCGCTTCCCACCAGTGTCCGCATTGGTTCAGGGATTGGCGGGTATGTGTGCTCGGCGTCCAAACTTTGCACGCATATCCGCTGTGTTCACTGAAACCTCAGCTACTCGCTAAAAACACAACATGTAGTGCTGTTGTCGAGTTGACCTACAAGATAATGGGGTCAAATTGACATTGCAAGGCAACAACCCTGTGGGTAACTTGTGCGCAAGTCAGTCGTTGGATCCATTTTGCTCCTGTATGTATGCCCAGCCCTTCTAAATCGCGGGGTACGACGTTTCGCTATTGAAATATTTTGAAACACACTCCTTTCGCATGCCCCGGTTCCCTCTAGGGTCTGTTCCCGTTTCGACGTAACCTATTGATCCCTATGAGAACAGGCCCGTATTGTTGGAGTTCTCACACAACACCAATACGAGCCTGCAATGCC
>NZ_ATDK01000434.1 GCF_000444135.1 Pseudomonas avellanae BPIC 631 | reverse complement strand
GTACTGTTTGCGAAATAATTTACCCGTGTCCTGCAACCTAAGTTATTGATAAAATTTGAATTTTACGTTAGTTAGTAGCTGGTTTTTTCGAAAACAGTACACTAGTAGGTAGCGTATCTGGAAGTATGCGTCGGAGGCACTATAGGCACCTTTACATGCGTCGTCGGGCTGGGTCTAGTTACAGGAGGCCCCGGCGCATTAGCATGCGCTGTCATAGGGGGGGCAGCCGGTGGATTTCTCGTTGGTAAAATTGGAGAAAATATTGGAGAAGGCACTGGTGAGTTCATCTATAAAAAAGTGGGAGAGTAGCTTATGATGCCCGAAATTGTCGCCCCCTGTTTAATGATATCAATGCTGATGACAGTATTTTTTTCGTTTTACGTCGCTGCAAGATATACGGAAAAACTGGAAAGCCTCTTCCCAAACAGTAGATTCTTGGAAGACAACAAAGCAACATTCTCAGGAGCAGGCTTTCTCGGAAAAATAATGCGCTGTGGTTTTATGGCATTTATTCTGATGCTACCAAAACCTAGCATTAAAAGAGGGACTGCTGACGCAAGGGATATCCGACAGTTTCCGATTAAGTTAAAGTGGATACTTCTCACACCCTGGATCGCCCAGCTTACTCTGTGCACAGCTCTTATTCTATTTAAACTATGGACATCTTTTAGCACACACACCTAAGGAATCTCGAACAAGCCTCAACTATGCAAACCGCCAAAGCGCGGTGAGTTGATCGGAGGATCCTTAGGTGAAATGCTCTATAAGGAGCTCATAGAATGACAAGTGATCTAATAGGTCTCATTTTCGGAGCGCTATTGATACTCATCATAATAAATCTATTTGCCACGGCAGTTATTGCGCACAAGTATGTTGAAACTATAGAGAAACAACTACCCAACTGCTCTTCTGTACAGACAATTAGAGAGGCCTGGTCGGGAGGTGGTCTGATTGGAAAAATAATGCGCGGCGGCATTATCGCAACAATACTCATGGCCCCCAACCTGAGCACCAGAAGGGGACTTATCGACATTACGGAAGTCAAAAACCTTTCGGGATTTTACAAAAAAGCTTTACTCATCCCGACAATCGTGACGTTCTTTTTGTTTTTCTGCCTTATGGCGCTCAGGGTTTCAGCTTATTTTTTGGGATTTTAAAAACCTGCCCGAATAGAAAGTATTACTTTGAATAAAACTCATACGCCATTTTGGCAAGGTCGATCAGGTCATGACGAATATCCCGATAGGCCTGATCGGCCTGTTCATAATGGTACCGATGATACTAAATCTCATCGCCACCGCCGTGATTGCGCACAAATACGTTGAAATTATAGAGGAGCAGCTACCAAACTGCTCCTCAGTGCAGACCATCAGAGAAGCATGGTCAGGCGGCGGCCTGCTCGGAAAAGTCATGCGCGGCGGCGTTATTTCAATAGTACTGATGGTGCCAAAGCTAAGCGCCAGGAGAGGCGTCATTGATGCCAAAGAGGTTGAAAAACTCCCAGCGTTTTATAAAAAAATCTTGATAATCCCGACAGTCGTAAATTTTTTTTATTTACAGCAATGACGGCACTTAGTATTTTCCTGGGTCAGAATTAGCACTCGATAACAACAAGACCAAAGGCATACATGGCCCCCCTTTCATAAAGCGCACAAGGGAGCAGTCTTCATGAGCGAGATCAGAACTTGACCAGTATCGAACCGGGCCTAATTGGGATTTTCTTGTACGCCGCGATGCTCATCATTATTCTCGCGTCAGCCTACGTAGCACATAATTACACGCACATTTTCGAATCCCACTTACCCAACTGCAAGCTCATTACAGACAACAAATCCACGTACGGCGACGCAGGCATGCCTGGAAAAATGGTGCGATGCGGGATGATGTATCTGTTTTTGATTTTTCCCGGCCTGGGTAAGAAACGAGGCCTTATGGATATAAAGGAATCCAGAAGCTTTCCTAAAAACATGAAGTACCTGCTGTTTATCCCCTGGACAGCGCAGATCGTGGTGCTTATGGCATTGATCTGGTTCACGCAGTTTGTGATTCCCCGAGCTTGAAAGATGATAATGACGCGCACCCAGGCAGGTCTGAGCGCAGGATAGACGGTGGTGATTTGCCTAAATTACCCGACGAATCACAGCACATTCCCCAGGATAGAAAATACACCACGCCCCAGAGAACCCTCCAGAGCGCAGTATCAGGCCCACCAGCAGCCTGACGCTTAAAAAACCAGCTTGAACAGGGCAATAACCACGACCAGGCCGATCAGAAAGATGATGCCGACGGTGCTTCCCAGGAACTTGAGCATTGTGTATCTCCACGATTTATTTGGGTCTCATGGTTGGGACCGCAGCGTTTCGCGCTCGTTTCTTATATTTTTACATTTAGTCACAACCGTCCTAATCGGCGAAAATCCGATAAAACTTTTCCTCTCCTCCAGCACTCACAACCCTTGCTGATCCTGCCGGGCATCACACAGAGCGGGACAGCAAAACCTGATGAACCCTGGAGATAAATGATGACTTCTGCACCGCAATCACAGCTTTCCGATGTGAACACCCTGCGCCAGCGTGCGCGCCAGAACGTTGAGAATGGTGCTGTCACCGAAGGCTACAGCGCTGATCGTGAAACGGTACTGCGCCTGCTCAATGAGTCGCTGGCGACCGAGCTGGTTTGCGTCCTGCGCTACAAGCGCCACTACTACATGGCGTCCGGCCTGAAAGCCAGCGTCGCTGCGGAAGAGTTTCTGGAGCACGCCACCCAAGAGGCCGAGCACGCCGACAAGCTGGCCGAGCGTATTGTACAACTGGGCGGCGAGCCGGAATTCAACCCGGACCTGCTGTCGAAGAACTCTCACGCGCAATACGTTGCAGGCAATACGCTGAAAGAAATGGTCTACGAAGACCTGGTCGCCGAGCGCATTGCGGTCGACAGCTATCGCGAGATCATTCAGTACATCGGCGACAGCGACCCGACCACCCGCCGCATCTTTGAAGAAATCCTTGCTCAGGAAGAAGAGCACGCCGACGACATGGCGGACATTCTCGAAGGCCTGTAACACGCGGCGACAAGCAAAAAGCCAGGACCTGTGTCCTGGCTTTTTTTGTGAGCGATGAGTTCTCGCATGACTGCTGCACAACTATCGTTCCGCACGCTCCAGCGCTCGTCGCACATAGCTCTTGATCGGGTCGAGGTAGA
>NZ_ATDK01000433.1 GCF_000444135.1 Pseudomonas avellanae BPIC 631 | reverse complement strand
TACAGATGCCCTATCGAAATGATGACGGAAATGATGTCCAAGCATCATGAGAGTCCATCCCTAACTCAATAGCCGGGTGTTGCACTCAGCCTCTGAAACCGCCGCTTTTTGCTTTGATTGTAAGGCTTGAAGTTTTCTCTTGTAGGAAGCGTCTTTATGTTTGTATTTTTTTTGCAGGGTTTCTGTTGGTCTGATAGTATCGCCCCCTTTTCAGAAGGACATGAAATGTCAGATTTAATGTATGCGCCCCCGAAAGCCAGCCTGGATAAGGCTGAGTCAGGCAGTAGCGGCCCGGAGTTTTATGTCGTGTCGTTACAGAAGTTTTTTATTCTGTATTTTTTGACGTCGGGTTTTTTCGCGACTTACTGGTTTTATCAAAACTGGTCGCTGAACAAGAAGTTCTCGGGCAGCAATGTATGGCCTGTTGTGCGCCTGATCTTTGCCGTTATTTACGCTTTTCCACTGTTTCGTACGGTGGATAAAAGTCTGCGGCGGCAGGGTCTTGGTCACATGGCGTACTGGGCAATCAGCGCCTCGGTGCTGCTGGTATTGACCATTGCGGGAATCCTGCTGGCGCAGGGTGTATCAGGGAACTTGCGATTCGAAATGGTCGGAGGCTGGCTGGTATGGGTCGTTGTGCTGGCCACTGCGCAGACTTTCAATATGATGCTGGTGCAGTCAAAGATAAATATCGCCGCGCATGATCCGGACGGGAGCAGCAACTCAAGGTTAACACTTGCCAATGGTTTCTGGATTGTCGCCGGGTGTGCCATGTGGTTAATGAGTATGCCGACCTATCTCTCCACTTCTACTTTAGGCTAGGCAGTGTTCATACCAGAAGAAGTACCGGACAGATAATTCATTATCTGTCCGGCGCTCTTTCAGGCGTTGTCGTCACGCAGCCTGTCAATCAGGTCGATTAGCCCAGGTCACTAACCAGCTGGCCGATCAGTTCGCCCACTTTTGCCAGATCCGGTGCAGCCAGGCGATGTTCGTCTGCATACGAATACGCCTCGCTGAACAGACCGGCGGCTTGCGTGGAGTAGACTGGAGCATCGTTTTCGTAAACACGGTTCCATGCGTCCTCAGCGAGCGAGGCGGAGAAAATAACCAGGCTGTCCTGCGCGTTGTTTATAGCGTTGATATAGACCTTGTCTGGATCGATCGACCACTCGGAAAGCTCGCTTACCAGAAAAGCTCGAATTTTTTCTTTGATCTCGGTAGCGTTTTGCTGCTTGGCGATTACATTAGGGTTTGTGTAGTCATTCATGGTTTAACTTCCTTGTTAAGTTCATGTGTCGTTATGTCTGATTGCAGGGCGCTTCACATAAACGGGTTGTTTGAGGCCTTATTAAGTCTCAGTCTTCAGTGCCCAGTGCGGTAAATAGTTATAGCGTGAGATTTTTTTTGCCGTTCAGGTAGGCCGGGCGCGGATTGCACGCCCCGGCATCTCGGCATTCAGCCGCGTGCTTGCGTCACCGGCAAGGCATCCGTCCCGCGCTCACGCACCCAGAACAGCGTTGCGGCTGCCACGGCGGCAGGCATCATCAGTAGGTTGACCACCGGTATCAGCAAGGCTACGTACACGATGCCGCCGAAGCTCAGGCTCTGCCAGCGTTTGCTTTTCAGCCAGCCGAGCATCTCGTTCCAGCCCAGTTTATGGTTGTCGGCAGGGTAGTCGATGTACTGAATCGCCATCATCCATACGCCAAACAGCAGCCACAGGGGCGCTGCGATGATGTTGGCCACCGGAATAAAGGACAGGATGAACAGCCCGAGCATGCGCGGCAGCATATAGCCCAGCTTGCGCGCTTCGCGGGCCAGCGTACGCGGGACCATGGCGACCAGTTCGGCCCAGCTGAAATCCGGCGATTCATCCACGCCACGAATCACTGCTTCCACTTTTTCGGAGAGGAACCCGTTGAACGGCGCGGCGATGATGTTGGCAACCACGGTGAAGGTGAAAAACACCATCAGCAGCACCAGTGCGACAAACAGTGGCCAGAGGATATAGCTGAGAAAGCTCAGCCAATGAGGGAGGGTGGGCATGAATGTGTCGACCCACAGCTCGAACTGATGCACCGCCAGGTAGATCAGGCCGCAGAACAACACGATGTTGATGCTCAGCGGCAGCAGAACAAACAGGCGCAGGCCAGGGCTGAGGACCAGTTTCAGGCCTTCCCTCAGGTATTGCGGGCCGGTCAGGGCAGGAGCGGGCATGGCAGCCTCCGAATGCTTGAAAGGCGTGACCTTACCGGCTTTGTGATAGCCGTGAAAGAGCTGATGGATGTCAGCGCTCAGGACCTTCAGCGGCATGTAGCCTGCGCTCGCCAAGGCTGAGTATTGATGCGAGTACAGCGCCGTGGCCCGGCCACCTTATAGAAGTGACCTATGGGGTGGATTGTGAAACGATATTTCCTTAACCTCTGCTACCCCGATAGGCTTGGCACCAATTTCAGGACCTGTCTCAGGAGTCAGAACTTTCAGGATCCGCCGAGTAGAATGGCACTTCCCCAAGTGCTTCGGCGGTCCTTTTTTATCCAGCTGTTTCGATTGCGGCTTGAACAGTCGGTCGATAGGAGCGTGTCATGTCAGACGTACGTCATTCCCGAGTCATTATTCTCGGCTCCGGCCCTGCCGGCTACAGCGCTGCGGTCTATGCCGCCCGCGCCAACCTCAAGCCACTGTTGATCACCGGCATGCAGGCTGGCGGTCAATTAACCATGACCACCGAAGTCGACAACTGGCCCGGCGACCCGCATGGTCTGACCGGCCCAGCACTAATGGAGCGCATGCGCGAGCACGCCGAGCGTTTCGAGACTGAAATCGTTTTCGACCACATCAATTCCGTCGATCTGGCCGGCAAGCCGTTCAGCCTGCAGGGCGACAGCGCGACCTACACCTGCGACGCACTGATCATCGCCACGGGTGCCAGCGCTCGTTATCTGGGCCTGCCTTCGGAAGAAGCGTTCATGGGCAAAGGTGTTTCGGCCTGTGCGACCTGTGACGGTTTCTTCTATCGCAATCGCGAAGTCGCGGTTGTGGGTGGCGGCAACACTGCTGTGGAAGAGGCGCTGTACCTGGCCAACATCGCCAGCAAAGTGACTCTGGTTCACCGTCGCGAAACCTTCCGCGCCGAGAAGATTCTGATCGACAAGCTGCACGCTCGTGTCGCTGAAGGCAAGATCGTGCTCAAGCTCAATGCCACACTGGATGAAGTGCTGGGCGATAACATGGGCGTGACCGGTGCGCGCTTGAAGAACAATGACGGCAGCAGCGACGAGCTGAAAGTCGACGGTGTGTTCATCGCGATTGGCCACACGCCGAACACTTCGCTGTTTGAAGGTCAGTTGGCGTTGAAGGACGGCTACATGGTTGTGCACGGGGGCCGTGAAGGCAATGCAACTGCCACCAGCGTTGAAGGTGTATTCGCGGCCGGTGATGTGGCTGACCACGTTTACCGCCAGGCAATCACCTCGGCAGGCGCAGGCTGCATGGCTGCACTGGACGTCGAGCGCTACCTGGACGGTCTGGCAAACGCCACGTTCTGATTGGCGTTATCAGCGCGGACCGGGCGACGCTTCGCTTGTGTGGGAGCGGACTCGTCCGCGAACTGCCGGGAACCGGTAGCAAAACCAGCCGCCTCGG
>NZ_ATDK01000432.1 GCF_000444135.1 Pseudomonas avellanae BPIC 631 | reverse complement strand
TGTTTTCGAAAAAATCAGCCACCAACTAACGGAAAATTCAAATCTTATCAATAGCTTAGCTTGCAGGTTATGGGTAACTTATTTCGAAAACAGTACACTAGGTGTTACGGTGCCGAAGCCTGGGTCTTGTTCCTTTTTCGATTCGACGATGCAAAGCCGAGCAAGCTCTGTGATCTGATCATCGGTAGGGGGCTTCTTGGTCTCGATTAGATTCTTGGCAGCTGTCTGCAGCCACCGGTTCCTTTCGCCGAGCCAAGCTTCAAAGTCGTCGGTAACGGGCATGCCCAGTCCACTCACATTCGGAACAGCCATCGAGATCTCTCCTTGAAAATACTGCGGAAGGTCAAGCATAGACGAGTAGTGGCTAATTGCTATTTTTACTACGCCAGCCGCTAGCTCATTACTGAAAGCAAGGCTCAATGAGGGCTTCAGGTGGGCTCGGGTTGGTTGCGCTACTCGGCGCGGTTATGTGCATATGGGAAAACTGCCATACAGAGTTAAGGATCTTGTGGATATGTTTTGCCAGATGCATCGTCTGCGCTGCGTCGCTGGATAAGCCAGCTCCAGCAGGAGCGTAATTGCATAACGCCTCAGAGCAGAGACCTAGCGCCCGAGCAGCAAGAAATCCAAGAGCTGGAAGCTCGGATTGCCCGTCTTGAGCGGGAGAAATTTATTTTAAAAAGGCTACCGTGCTTTTGATGTCGGAAGAACACGATCGCATGCGCTGGCCGATCAGCTCAGTGCCAATGAGCCGATCGAGTTGCTGACCACTACACATCACGGCGGTGCTGGCTCAAGAAAGAGACCGAGGGCGCAGCATCAGGGATCAAATACGGGCTTGGAATGCCGGGATCATGGATCACTCATTTTCTGCCAGAGCATTAGTTATCTTCAGATCTGCGGTGCGCGAAAATCACGCTTCCGTTACGTACTTAGCCCGCACGGCGCGGGCTAGTGGTTCCATATGAAATACCTACACATGAATCGCGTCGATTGCAGGTTTGTAGGTTTTATGTGAGGTTTTTATAGGTAGCGCTTTATTGAATTATTGTGCGACCAGATGTTTTATGAAATGAGTCGAGCCGTCATCCAGAATAACGGCACCAAGCAGTGTTTTAGACGTTCGGTTTGCACAGGTCTCGTCAAATTCAAGCGGGATCCCTTCATTAGCAAACAGGCCTTTCAATGCCTGCGCAGTGCTGACTGAGAAATCACCCTCTGTATTCCCTCCATGCATGGCTACGCGCATTGTCAGCCCCTGTTCCTTGGTGGTTCGCAGATAGTCGCGTACAGAAGCTAGAACTTCTTCTGGCACAAGGTCTTCGCGACGAAAAGGGAGTAGATGGAATACCCGAACTTTCGCCCCCGGCATACGTTCACCCGTGTCAGCATCCACGTTTTCAGCCGCACACGCGACAGCGATGCATGCGCTCATGTTGTCTGCGATGACAGGCATATTTACCTGGCTCGTACCAGCGCTGTATAAATGACGAGTCCCTCCATCATTGGCGACAGAGCAGTTGAACCCCGCCACCTTGACAGTCGTGGTTCTGTCGATCTGGAAACTGTAATCCAAACCTTCTTTAGAATGATATACCTGGACCCATGGAAGTATGGATTGACTACGATCTTTTATTAAACCACCGCGATGCCGTCTTTCTGCTTGATATGCCGCTGAAGAAACCATGCTAAGCGTATACTCTCCACCGCACCGCGCGAGTTGAAAATGAGAAAACGTTGCAGGACGTTCATCCACCTCGTCTGATGCGATGTCACTCGCAGATGCCGTTTGATGACTGGATACAGACCTGGCGTTTGGAGGGCATGCAGGCACTTCCCAGCGGTCAGTATCATTATAGCTGTAGCTGCTACCAGAGTTTTTTGAAATACATAGCCCCATGACGGTTCTCTCTTTAATGTAGGATTAAATTTTAGGATCGTAGCGGCAAAGCCGAAAACTTGGTGTGGTCGTTACCACGCCTCATAGGGCTAATGTATAGGGTTCGCTAATTTGCTTTTCGTTTGTGATGTGATACTTGGATTTCGATGGCGACACTACTCAAGGTCGAGTGGGCGGCACATGTTTGAATGGTATGGTTGATCACAGGTGCTGAGCAGTTTGATACGCGCATACGTGTAGCTCAAAAAAGAAAGCTACTGAGTGGTTAAAACTCTTCAGTGGTTCCATATCCCGCAATCGAAGATTTACCCGGCGTCGGTAGGGTAGGCATGCCTTGCGTGAAGCACTGCGAGAACTTCGATCCGATCTGTCACTCGGTACACAACGAGATAATTGGGGTGGACAACGATTTCCCGGGTTCCAGGCACTCGCCCTTGGCGGTACAAGCAAGGGTGTTGCGGGAGAGCTGAGGTGGCTACTTCTATCGCCATTCCCAGCTCGCTGGCTGCTTGTGCGTTTCTGTCTGCAATGTAGAGAGGTATTTGCTGCAGGTTAATTCGTGCTGCCGGCCGCCACTCAACCAGCATCTGACGGAGTCTGCTTCGACTCTAGAAATTCACGCATCTCGGCCATGACCTGATCGTGTGGAATATTTGGCGCTGGATCACTGATTGAAGCCTGCACCTGGGCACGAAACCATTTGTCGTAGCTGGCGGCCTGTTCCTCAGTTTTAAACTCCGACACGATTGGAGAAGTTCGAGCGCTCATGATCAAGCTCCTGTTGGCTGTGAATCCACCTTAGGCGTTCAGTTGCTCATTGTCTGTGCCTTTCAGCCTTAACGTTCTGTAGGAAACGCCTCTGCCGTCTGCGCATTCCCGGCCCGGTCGGACTGCCCACCCAACCCAACCCGCATATCCGCCCCACTCGGCTGCTGATACAAACTCAACCCGAACTCTGGCATCACCGTAATCAGATAATCGAAAATATCCCCCTGTATCCGCTCGTAATCGACCCACACCGTCGTACGCGTGAAGCAGTAGATTTCCAGCGGGATGCCCTGCGAAGTAGGCTCCAGCTGGCGGACCATGCAGGTCATGCCGGAGTTGATGTCCATGTGGCTTTTCAGGTACGCCAGGGCGTAGGCGCGGAAGGTGCCGATGTTGGTCATGCGTCGGCGGTTGGCGGACATCTGTGCGACGTTGCCTTGCGCTTCGTTCCAGGCCAGCAGTTCGGCTTGTTTGCGGCCGATGTAGTCGGTGAGCAGGTGGATTTGCATGAGTTGCTGTTCTTCATCGTCACGCACGAAGCGCACGCCGCTGGCGTCGATGAACAGGCTGCGTTTGATGCGCCGTCCGCCGGATTGCTGCATGCCGCGCCATTATCACCGGTACCACATTTATACTATCCATCCCCCCTCAAGCCCTGCCAGCCCCAGAAGCCGCTCGAAAAACAACCAAATAATCCCGTCACCACCTCTTCCCTGGGAGAGCTCTCCATCGCTACAATAGGTAATATCCACATACTAACTACTATCTACTACTAATACCAAATAGCCGCCAACCCCAGAAGCCACGCGTCCTCTGCCAAGCTGCGTACCCCAAGCAGATCATTCCAAGCAGGCAGACGAGGATCAGAAGACACAGACTACAACTAGGTTTGCCAGCAAAGGGCGTGGAGAAGAGGGCAGGAGAGCTAGCACCATGACAGTCAGCTTGAAGATCAGGACGCTGTACCAGAGCGACAATACGGGGCGTGAGATTGAGCTTCCGGCGTTGCTCACGCCTCAAGGTATTCTGATCTCACACCTGAGGTTTCTGGCCTCGACGCGCTACCTCAAGAAGAGTGCCTCGTGGCGTGAGCGGAACGTATTCGCGATGAAGCTGCTGCTGTCGTACATCGGTGCGAACGAAGGCCACTTCAGCAAGACGACAGAGCTCTTGGAGTCGTTTGCGACAGCCCTTCAATACGGAACGATCAACATCGAGACCCAGCAAGATCCTGGTGGGCTGTACTGGTTACCGCGTAAAGCCGAGGATGCCCGTACGCTCTTGCAGCACATCACCGCGTACACCGATTGGCTCGTTGGTGAGTCTGGACACGAGCAGTCTTTAGTTAACCCATTCAGGAAGGCGACCTCTGTGGAGGAGCGGATGAACTGGTGCGCCTATTACCAGCGTCAATCCAATGTGTTCCTAAATTATCTCAACAAGCCAAAGGACGCAGCGGCTGAGAATCAATGGGTTCGGCGCACGCAAACTTCGAACGTGCCTATGTTCAATAGGAGGCTAACGAAGCGCTTTCCCGAAAGTGAGATTAACAACTTGCTTGAAACCGGATGGGTGCGCCGCATGGCAGATCCGGAAGCTACGGCAAATGACCGTATCGATTGGAAGGGAAGGGCGATCACAGTTTTGATGCATTATGCGGGGCTGCGTAAGAGCGAGATCTTTCACTTGTTTTTGTCTGACGTGATTGCCGACAGGAAGCGTAAAGAAGCCTATGTGCGTATCTGGCACCCTGAGAATGGACGTGTTCAGGAAGAGGGCTATACCAATCGCCGTGACTATCTGAACCGACGTTATCGCAGAAAGCCTCGCACGGAGTACTCGAAGACAGACTCACTGCATGCCGGCTGGAAGTCCCCGCTGTTGACTGATGGTTCTGATGGCTTTCTTGAAGTCTATTTCTATCCATTAGATATGGCCAAGGTATTCCTTCACTATTACGCAAACTACCTTAAGTATCAGCGAGTCGACCCTCTGCCGACTGAAGACCATCCGTACGCGTTCACGAACACAGACGGTAGACCGGAGACGATGAAAAACTTCAACCGACAACACCGTGATGCAGTGCACCGTATTGGCTTAGAACACTCCAAGAAGCTCGGAACCACTGAGCATGGTCATCGTCACGCATACGGCTACAGGCTTTGTGAGTCAGATCTTTCTGAGGAGTTTATTCAGAAGGCCTTGCACCATCGCAATATCGAGTCGCAGCGGGTCTACAAAGAGCCTACGTACGAAGACACTAGGGTCGAAAGGATGAAGGGTGAGAAACGTCTCGCAGAGAAGCGTCGGGAAGCACGAGAACTCCAGAGCGAACAGGAACGTCAGTAATCATTGAAAGCTGCCCGCTCCCTTCACGCGGGCAGCCCCCTTGCATGTCAGCCTTACCACAGCATGATCGTCACACCAGTGTGTTGTTCCACGATGGCCGCCCATCTTGCACGTCGCCAGCCTCGTCCACCACGTCACCCTACTCGGTGCTTTACGCCCTGAAAGTCACTGGAAAGCCACTGGGAAAGCCAATGCACCCAAGGCGCTAGTGAGAGCCCTATTCCCCCTTAACCACCTCCCAAAAGACTGGCCGGCCAGGAATAGCCCGAAATGTCTTAAAACAACCTAAAGTGTAACAAGATGTTTCGATATGCGTTCAATTCTGAATTGAGCCAAGCGCTTAGGCCGGCCAGAAAAAAACTCCCAATTCAAAATTGGCGACCCTTACGCGAAATTCCGAGCCATCGGCCCGCATGAGTTTGCTAGATTTCGTGAGGTAGAGTTCAATTCAAAATTAATCTCAATATAAGTCTTAATCCTCAATTTAGAATTAGGTATATATTGATTTTTTCAAAATTAAGTGGGTCTTTTCAATTGTTTTTATTTGCGGTAGTTTTGCTGGTCTCAGATCAAACGTTGGAGAGCGCCCATGGCCAAGTTAGGCGGCAAGCAGAGCTATGCCCAGAAGAAAGTAAGTGAACAAGTTGGTCTAGGTGAAAAATCTCAATTTGAGAAAAGCCAAATTGAGAAAAGCCAGGTTGAACAAGACCAAGTTGAGCAAGCTGGTAATCAAAAATTTGCACAGCGGCACGATAGTAATCCGTCGCAACAGCCCACAAAGAAAAGGCCAACTCGAACTTTCAATCACGGTGCGCGCCGTCCAATCCTTGTTGCTCAAGTCTTTAAGACTTACGAAGAAGCAAAGGCGCTTATTCTAGTTAGAGGCATCTTACAAATTAAAGATTACAAAGCGCTGCAGAAGCAGCATGACGATCTGCCCAAAAACCCGGCGGCGGCAAAAACTGAGCGCAACACCTGACCAATCCGGTACGGTGAACCTATGTCATATCATGAACTCAGCATTGAAGAACGCATCACGATCCAGTTTGGCCA
>NZ_ATDK01000431.1 GCF_000444135.1 Pseudomonas avellanae BPIC 631 | reverse complement strand
ATCAACGAGCAAGAATAGACGATTTTACAGAGCATTTATTTTTGAGACAGCACACTAGAGCCTAAAGAGACAAACTTGACGATGGCCCTTTACGGATACGCTCGTGTTTCCACAAGCGATCAAGATTTCGTTCTGCAAGAAAAAACTTTGCGTGAAGCGGGTTGTGATGTCGTGCGTGCCGAGAAAAAAAGCGGAGCTAGCCGGGTTGGTCGGACGGAGTTGAAAACACTGCTCGATTTTCTACGCCCTGGCGATACATTAGTGGTGACGCGTGTTGATCGTCTTGCACGAAGCATCAAGGATCTTCAAGACATCGTTTATACACTCAAAGAACGTGGGGTTAGTCTCAAGGCGACGGAGCAACCAATCGATACGCAGAGCGCAGCCGGAAAAGCATTTTTGGACATGCTGGGCGTATTCGCTGAGTTTGAAACCAACCTACGACGCGAACGGCAGCTTGAAGGAATTGCTGACGCTAAAGCTCGTGGTGTTTACCGGGGCCGCAAACCGTCGATTGACCCGCTGGAAGTTCAGCGCTTATGGACGGAAGAAAATCTAGGTGCCACAGAAATTGCTCGAAAGCTTGGCGTTGGTCGCGCTTCAGTGTATCGAGCTCTAGCTCAAAATGGACGCCAAGCGTAGTTCCATTCCTGTTGACTCGTTGCTGCAATTGCGGCAACGGCTCGACCGCTTGCCAAAGAAAAGCCCGGAGCGGGCTACACAAGTGGCCGCAATAGCTGAGTTGTACGGCGTGTCCCCTAGCACCGTGTACCGGGCGCTGAACCTCATTCATAAACCCCATGCGGTCCACCGTGCCGATCGCGGTAAGCCGCGTGTATTACAGCAGGCCCAGCTGGAACGCTACTGCGAGCTGATCGCTGCGCTCAAAATACGTACCACGAACAAGCAAGGGCGGCACCTTTCCACTCGCCGCGCTATCGAGCTGTTAGAAGATTACGGGGTGGAAACTGAGCAAGGCTTGGTCAGGGCACCCAAGGGTATTCTGACCCGTAGCACGGTGAATGAATACCTCAGTCGCTGGCTCCTGAATCAGTCGCGATTATTGCGGCAACCGCCTGCCGTTCGGTTTCAGGCTGAGCACAGCAATGACTGCTGGCAATTCGACCTGTCGCCTTCCGACCTCAAGCACATCGAAAAGCCTGAATGGATTGACCTGAGCAAGGGTGAACCAACGCTGATGCTGTTCAGCGTGGTAGATGACCGCAGCGGTGTGGCTTACCAGGAATACCACTGCGTTTACGGTGAAGACGCGGAAACGGCGCTGCGCTTTCTGTTCAACGCCATGGTACCGAAGGCTGACCCGACCTTTCCGTTCCAAGGCCGTCCCAAGATGATCTACCTGGACAACGGCCCCGTGGCCAAACGTCGCGTTTTCCAGAACGTCATGCAGGCGCTCGGCATCGAGTG
>NZ_ATDK01000430.1 GCF_000444135.1 Pseudomonas avellanae BPIC 631 | reverse complement strand
AAACTCAAGAGAAACTATGAAAGCGTCATAGCAATGGCCTGCGCTTTTCTGTGGCTACCAATGTGAAACGGGAACAGACCCTAGGCAATGTTTTCGACTGGAGTACTGTCCCAGCAATCCAAGTGCCCGCCCGCGACTGGATCCTCACCCTTACAGAGCTCCTACAGGCTTTTCACCTCCCACAACTGATCGAGCCTGGTGGTATAGCTCTGACTCATCAGCTCGCGACGCATAGCCCATTGCGGATTGGAGGGAACGCTCCCAGCTCGTAAAGTCCCTCTGCCCCAGCGTGTATTGATCTCGTCCAGGACTCCCATGACCTTCTCCGAAGATGCCGGCTGCGAAGCTGCGAACATGTCATCTGTGAATTCGCCAGGCTGTCGCAGATCCAGCAACAGTACCTCAGCTTTGCTGTACTTGAACCCCGGTCGAAACAAACGATTTACTGCCTCAGTCGCCGCCCTGGTCATCAAGCGCACATCGTTGGTGGGGTACGGCAATTCAACCAAAGCGCCGTTGGCGTACTTGGCTTCCTCAGGATTGAACATGCCGGTACGGATGCTGACGCGGATCTTCTTGCACAGCGAACTTTGAGAACGGAGCTTCTCCGCTGCACGCTGGGTGTAGGTGGCCACCGCCTCTTTGATCGGCTGAACGGTGGTTAGCCGTTTCCCGAACATTCGACTGCAACAGATCTCCTGCTTTGGTGGTGCGGCTTCGCCCAGCTCCAGGCACGGAGTACCTGCCAGTTCACGCGCGGTCTTCTCAATGACCACGCTGAACCGGTCGCGCAGAGTGCGCGCATCAGCTGTGGCCAGGTCCATCGCGGTTCGGATGTTCATCGCTTCCAGGTGGGCGGTCATCTTCTTTCCTACGCCCCAGACTTCAGAGACCGCGGTATTGCGCAGTACCCAGTTGCGGTTATGCACGTCGCAGATGTCTACAACGCCGCCAGTAT
>NZ_ATDK01000429.1 GCF_000444135.1 Pseudomonas avellanae BPIC 631 | reverse complement strand
GGCATTGCAGGCTCGTATTGGTGTTGTGTGAGAACTCCAACAATACGGGCCTGTTCTCATAGGGATCAATAGGTTACGTCGAAACGGGAACAGACCCTAGCCCCGGCTTACCACTGCGACAAACGAGGTTTTATCAAGTCTCTGTGCTAATTTCTCACTTCGAAGATCGGTTTACGGCCCCACAACAAAAAGATCAGTGAGAAGAAAGTACATGAGACGCAAAATACCCAGCACAACGGCCTTGGTGAGTTTTGAGGCAGCCGCGCGCCATGAGAGCTTCACCAAAGCCGCGCATGAGCTTTCCCTCACGCAGGGCGCCGTTTGCCGGCAGATAGGCGGGCTGGAAGAGTTCCTCGGCATAGAACTGTTCCGACGCTCAAAGCGGGGCGTAAAGCTTACAGAAGCAGGGCTTTCCTACAGCCGACGTGTTGCCCTGCAGCTGGACGCCGTCGAACGGGACACCCTTTCGATCATGGGCGAACAAGGTGCGCATGCCATCGAGCTGGCCGTAGTCCCCACCTTCGGTACCCAATGGCTATTGCCGCGCCTGAAAGACTTTCAGCACAAGCACCCTGATGTCACGGTTCACCTGACCAACCGCACGCGCCCGTTTCTGTTCGCCGACACCGACTTCGATGCCGCCATCTATTTTGGCGACGCCGACTGGTCGGGCACCCAGTCACACAGGCTGATGGGCGAAAACTTATTGCCGGTGTGCAGCCCTTCATTCCTCGGCGGGCGAGGCAGCCTCAAGGCCAGCGAGCTGGCCGAGCTGCCGCTGCTTCAACAGACCACCCGCCCCTATGCGTGGCGCCAATGGTTCAACGCGCAGAACCTGAACGTTGCCCGCGACATGACCGGCCCTCGCTACGAGTTGTTCTCGATGCTGGCGCAGGCAGCCATGCACGACATGGGCGTGGCGCTGATCCCGCCCTTTCTCATCCAGTGTGAACTGCACGAAAAACGCTTGGTGATCGCCAGCACCAGCGCCCTGCCCAGCAACAAGGCCTATCACTTGATGATCCCCGAGCGAAAAGTAGAGTCTGCTTCATTGACCGCATTTCGCGACTGGCTGGTCGATCAGGCCCATGATTACTCACTGCCGCAAGACAAAGAACACGCACTCGCTTGAAGGTAGTGACATGCCAAAACCCCCTACATATATAACCTTATGTCGCATAGGGACAACTCGCTAAAAAGCTCGATAATCGAACTAACCCCTCAATATCTACGGGGTTATTCCATTGATTTCAGCTTGATCCCAGGCGTTTTTCGAAAAAAAGTTTTATCACCTGTATTTTTTGTGGATTAACGCTCAAACACCCGCAGCCAAAGCGCTGCACGGGACTGCTGCGACAATAGGTCACAGTGTGACTTGTAGTTCATCTATAGTTTCGTTACAGAATGTATTGCTGCCTGGAAACATCGTCTGCAAAATGCCCCGCGCCTGCTCGAAAGGGCGCGTTGATTGACCGTTCCAGACGCACCAGCCAGACGCACCAGCCGTAGTGCCCTGGCCTACCTACAAACGATAAAAAATCGCGCAGGAGATTTGTCGTGCACATTGGTGTTCCTCTCGAAACGCAAGCGGGCGAAACCAGGGTGGCTGCCACCCCCGAAACCATCAAAAAGCTCATCAGTCAAGGGCACAGGATTACCGTGCAGCGCGGCGCCGGTATTCAGGCCAGCGTTCCAGACAGCGCCTTCGAGGCCGCAGGTGCCGTCATAGGTGAGGCGAGCGATGCGTTTGCAGGTGAGCTGATCCTCAAGGTCGTCGCGCCGAACGATAACGAGCTGGCGCTGATAAACAGCGGCTCGGTGGTCATCGGCATGCTCAACCCGTTCAACAACGAGCTGATCGGCAAGATGGCCGAACGCGGCGTCACCGCTTTCGCCCTGGAAGCCGCGCCACGCACCTCCCGCGCCCAGAGCCTCGATGTGCTGTCTTCGCAAGCCAACATTGCCGGCTACAAAGCCGTGCTGCTCGCCGCGCACCACTACCCGCGCTTCATGCCTATGCTGATGACCGCAGCTGGCACCGTCAAAGCGGCACGCGTGCTGATCCTTGGAGCAGGCGTCGCAGGCCTGCAGGCCATCGCTACCGCCAAACGGCTGGGTGCCGTGGTGGAAGGCTCCGACGTACGGCCGGCAGTCCAAGAGCAGATCGAATCGCTCGGCGCAAAATTCATCGATGTGCCGTACGAGACCGATGAAGAGCGCGAGTGCGCCGAAGGGGTAGGCGGTTATGCCCGCCCGATGCCCGCCAGCTGGATGCAGCGCCAGGCCGCAGCCGTTCACGAGCGGGCCAGGCTGGCGGACATCATTATTACTACCGCCCTGATCCCCGGCCGCAAGGCACCGGTGCTACTCAGCGCCGAAACCGTGGCGCAGATGAAGCCCGGCTCGGTAGTGATCGACCTGGCGGCTGCGCAAGGCGGCAATTGCCCGCTGACGGTGGCGGATGAGGTTGTCGTCGCGCACGGCGTCACCCTTGTCGGGCACACCAACCTGCCCGCACTGGTCGCCGCCGATGCGTCCGCGCTGTACGCCCGCAACCTGCTGGACTTCATGAAGCTGCTGTTCGACAAGGACGGCACATTCTCGATCAACCTTGAAGACGACATCGTCGCCGCGTGCCTGATGTGCCGCGACGGTCAAGTCGTGCGCAAAAACGGCTGAGGACACACCAATGGAAGAGCTGATCTCCCCCGGCGTCTATAACCTGATCATTTTCGTGCTGGCCATCTATGTCGGCTATCACGTGGTCTGGAACGTCACGCCTGCGTTGCACACGCCCTTGATGGCCGTTACCAACGCGATCTCTGCCATCGTGATCGTCGGCGCCATGCTCGCTGCTGCCCTCACCGTCACGCCGCTGGGCAAGACCATGGGCACGCTGGCCGTCGCGCTGGCTGCAGTGAATGTGTTTGGCGGCTTTCTGGTCACTCGGCGAATGCTGGAGATGTTCAGGAAAAAGGCACCCAAAGCGAAAGACGAGGCGCCAAAGTCATGAGCATGAATCTGGTCACGCTGCTGTATCTGATTGCATCGATCTGTTTCATCCAGGCACTCAAAGGCCTGTCACACCCGACCACCTCCCGCCGCGGCAACCTGTTCGGCATGCTCGGTATGGGTCTGGCCGTTATCACCACGATAGGCCTGGTGTTCAAACTGGCAGCCCTTTCCAGCGTTGAGGGCACTAGCGCCGGCATTGGCTACATCGTGGTCGGCCTGCTGGTCGGCGGAACCGCCGGCTCGATCATGGCCAAACGCGTCGAAATGACCAAAATGCCGGAGCTGGTAGCGTTCATGCACAGCATGATCGGCCTGGCCGCGGTGTTCATTGCCATTGCTGCTGTGGTTGAGCCCCAATCACTGGGCATCGTTCGGCACTTGGGCGACGCAATCCCGGCGGGCAACCGTCTGGAGCTGTTCCTCGGTGCGGCCATTGGCGCGGTCACGTTCTCGGGCTCGGTGATCGCCTTCGGCAAGTTGTCGGGCAAGTACAAATTCCGGCTTTTTCAAGGCGCACCGGTACAGTTTGCCGGGCAGCACAAGCTCAACCTGGCGCTCGGCCTGGCCACGCTGTTCTTTGGCCTGACGTTCATGTTCACCGGAAGCCTTACGGCCTTCGCGATCATGCTCGCCCTGGCGTTCGTGATTGGCGTGCTGCTGATCATCCCGATTGGCGGCGCCGATATGCCGGTCGTGGTCTCAATGCTCAACAGTTACTCAGGCTGGGCAGCGGCGGGTATCGGCTTTTCGCTGAACAACTCGATGCTGATCATCGCCGGCTCGCTGGTGGGTTCTTCGGGCGCGATCCTGTCTTACATCATGTGCAAGGCGATGAACCGCTCGTTCTTCAACGTGATCGGCGGCGGCTTCGGTGGCGCAACGGATTCGGCAGGGCCTGCAGGCGCAAAGGAAGCGCGCCCGGTGAAGTCGGGCTCGGCAGACGATGCAACCTTCCTGCTGACCAACGCCGACACGGTGATCATCGTGCCGGGTTACGGCCTGGCCGTGGCCCGCGCACAGCATGCCCTCAAGGAGCTGACAGAAAAGCTGGTGCACCGTGGCGTCACCGTAAAGTACGCCATTCACCCGGTTGCCGGGCGTATGCCGGGGCACATGAACGTGCTGCTGGCCGAAGCCGAAGTGCCTTACGACCAAGTGTTCGAGATGGACGACATCAACTCCGAGTTTGGCCAGGCTGACGTGGTTTTGGTGCTCGGCGCCAACGACGTGGTCAACCCGGCCGCCAAGAACGATCCGAAATCGCCCATTGCCGGGATGCCGATTCTGGAAGCCTTCAAGGCCAAGACCATCATCGTCAACAAGCGCTCGATGGCCAGTGGTTACGCAGGGCTGGATAACGAGCTGTTCTATCTGGATAAAACCATGATGGTGTTCGGAGACGCCAAAAAGGTGATCGAGGACATGGTGAAGGCTGTGGAAAACGCCTAGCCTGACCCCGCTTCAGCACAGCCCCGGCTCGCTTGGCGACCGGGGCTTTTTACATTTCGCGTAACAGTGTTTTGCGCTGAAGCCGCCCATTAGAGGCCTCAAATGCGACCTTGGTAGCGGGACGAACAAGGTCCGGTTCTCTAGACTTGTCGTTCGCTTCTATCTACGAGACAGAACCCATGTACCGTGACCGTATCCGCCTGCCCTCCCTGATGAGCAAGGTTATGAGCGCAGCCGATGCTGCTGCATTGATTGAAGACGGCATGACCGTCGGCATGAGCGGCTTCACCCGCGCAGGCGAAGCCAAGGCCGTGCCGCATGCGCTGGCCGAGCGCGCCAAGGTGACACCGCTGAAAATCAGCCTGATGACCGGTGCCAGCCTGGGCAATGACCTGGACAAGCAACTGACCGAATCCGGCGTGCTGTCCCGGCGCATGCCGTTTCAGGTCGACAGCACGCTGCGCAAGGCGATCAACAACGGTACGGTGATGTTCATCGACCAGCATTTGTCCGACACCGTCGAGTTGTTGCGCAATCGGCAGATCAAGGCCGTGGACCTCGCGGTGATCGAGTGCGTGGCAATTACCGAGGAAGGCCACCTGGTGCTGAGCACCTCCGTTGGCAACTCGGCCAGTTTCGCGATTCTGGCCAAACAGGTCATCGTGGAAATCAACCTGTCCCAGCCTCTGGAGCTGGAAGGCCTGCATGACATCTATATACCCAGCTATCGGCCGACGCGCTTGCCGATCCCGGTGCTGGAAGCCGATTCGCGGATTGGCAGCCACGCGGTGAAGATCGACCCGGCAAAGATCGTCGGCATCGTCATCAGCAACCAGCCTGACTCGCCCTCCACCGTCACGCCGCCTGACGCAGATACTCAGGCCATCGCCAACCATCTGGTGGAGTTCTTCAAGAAGGAGGTGCGCGAAGACCGGCTGACCGACAAGCTGATGCCACTGCAGGCGGGCATTGGCAACATCGCCAACGCAGTCATGCATGGCCTGCTGGAATCGCCATTCACTGACCTCACCATGTATTCCGAAGTATTGCAGGACTCGACATTCGACCTGTTCGACGCCGGCAAGCTGACATTTGCTTCCGGTAGCTCCATGACGCTGTCGGCGGCCAAACACGCCGAGGTGTTTGCCGACTTCAACCGCTATAAATCCAGGCTGGTGCTGCGCCCGCAGGAAATCTCCAATCACCCCGAAGTCATCCGCCGCCTGGGAATCATCGGAATCAACACAGCGCTGGAGTTCGACCTGTACGGCAACGTCAACTCCACCCACATCTGTGGCACGCGGATGATGAACGGCATTGGTGGCTCCGGGGATTTTTCGCGCAACGCGCACCTGGCGATATTCGTCACCAAGTCGATTGCCAAGGGCGGCGCGATTTCCAGCATTGTGCCGATGGTCAGCCATGTCGACCACACCGAGCACGACGTCGACATTCTGGTGACCGAGCAGGGCCTGGCGGATTTGCGCGGGCTGGCACCTCGCGAGCGTGCGCGGGTGATCATCGATAACTGCGTACACGCTGATTACCGCGATGCACTGAACGCCTATTTCGACGCTGCGTGCGCGCTGGGCGGACATACCCCGCACATCCTTCGGGAAGCACTGAGTTGGCACATCAACCTGGAAGAAACCGGGCGCATGCTGCCGACCTGAACAGGACAGTTGGAAGTGATTGAGACCTTTGTTTGATCACTTTCCTGTGCCGCTGAACGGTATCCGAGAAAACTGTACTTCTGTACCGGTCACAAAACTGCCTTGAAACGCCAAAATCACCACAATCGAGCACAAAATGCACTGCATTGGTGCCGACCGGTACAGTTGCCCCATTTATGAACAAAACAGTGCCCGATCACAGTTAACTGAACCCTCACAATACAGGTGAACTGTGTCTATCGAAGCTGGACGCGTACGAGGAAAATGGGCACCAGTCAAGCAACTCACTAATCCCGCCACAAGCGGAAGGAAGTCACACCATGGAACGTACAATCAGTTCCGATCTGTTCAGCGAAAGCACCGTCAACACTGCAAAAGCTTCTTTGCCTCTGCGCGTATTCGCCAACCTGATGCTCTGGCAGCGTCGTTTGTCCAGCCGCCATCAACTGGCTCGCCTGGATTCCCGCCTGCTTGCTGACGCCGGTATCAGCGAATCCCAGCGTTACGAAGAGCTGAGCAAGCCGTTCTGGCGCTAATTTAGCGCTCGCTGGTCCCAGACCTCCAAAGGTCTCCCACCAGCACCCCGAATTGCTTCATACAAGACCCGTCTCAGGCAACCGAGGCGGGTTTTGTCGTTTCAGGCTCACAATCAGGCTAATTTTCCAGCAGCAGTACAGTTTTAAATATTTCAAAATAAGCCTATACAGTTACCAAATATCGCATGCCAGATGACACCCGGCTGTCGACCGCCATGACAAGCGCGGTATCGGTGGGATAGTCTAGCGCTCTACCCCAGCCCTTTGGCTTCGCAAGCAGCCTGCGCCCTTTTGTCCACGATGGAATCCGATCATGTCTCTGCTACGTACCCTTGGCGCTGCCTTCCTGTTGACCGCTGCAGCAGGCGCCAACGCCTCCAGCTTCATCGTGACCACTGACGCAGTGGTCGATGCAGTCAACGCGGCCACCCGCGCCACCTCCAAAGTGTCGTCGTCCCTCAAGGACGACAAGATCGTTCTGGCTGCACGTGAAGACGCAGCCAGCTTTGTGGCCAGCTCCGGCGAGATTCGCGGCGCTCGCCTTGAAGGCGCACTGCAGCACATCCGCCAACAGTTGCCTGAACTGCAAGCCACCGACAACCAGCTGGCGCAGGCCATTCTGGCCATCTGACACATTGCGCCCCGGCCCTGTGTCGGGGTAGCCCGTGCCAGAGCATTGCGCTAGCCTTGATGCCTGTTTTGCCGGTTCGTGAAAGCCATGCGTTTACTGCACCTTCTGTTTATCGCACCCATTGCCAGCCTGACCTTTGTCAGCCAGGTTCAAGCGTTCGATACGACTACACAAAGCCTGGTCATCACCGGCTATGTCACCAGTCAGGTCACAACGGCGCCGTTCGATAACAAGCTGATCATCGCGGCCCGGGACGACGCTGCAGCGTTTGTCGCCAGTGGTGGAGCAATGCGCGGTGCGAGGCTTGAATCGGCCTTGCTCGCTCTGCGCGAGGCAAATGCAAAACTTCATGCCAGCGACCTTGAACTGGCGCAGGCAATCCTCGTCCAATAGCCACTTTCCCCTCTTTGCGTAACTGGAGACGTCACTACATGCGTACCCCGCTGATTGCTGCTGCTTCACTTGGCCTGCTATTGCTGGCCGATCTTGCCCAGGCTCAGACCGTAGTGGCCACGAGCAACATCATCGTTCGTGCGTTCGGCCGTACCATCGACTTCACCTCGGACACCACCACATCGATCCGCGACTCCAAGGTTGTCATCCAGGCCAAGGACGATGCCGCCAGCTACGTTGCCAGCGGCGGCGACATACACGGCGCCCAGCTCGACGCAGCCTTCGATACGCTGCGTACTCGCGTGCCGGAAGCGCGCGGTGCCAGCGATCAGACCCTGGCTGAAGCAATCCTCGCATTGTGAGGCGGTTTCGCGCCTGGCTGCTTGCTGGCGCGCTGTCGCTGGTCGGGACACCTGCCTTTGCCAGCCTGAAGCTGGAACTGCACGCCGATGGCCTCAACGCCGCCCAACAGCAAGCCAGCCAGACGCTGCTCGACGAAGCCATGCAGGCGCTGCCACCCAGTTTCGTCGAGACGCTGGACCGCACCGTCGAGGTGAGCTGGTCCGGTGACATGCCGCAAAACGCCTATGGCCAGGCTGCCGGCCCTTATCAGCTGTACCTCAACAGCCATTTGCTGGCTGCGTTGACCGACGGCTCGGCGGCCACAGCCCAGACAGGCCGGCCGCATGGCACGGTTCGCCGGGAAATGCTCGCCACCGTCCTGCATGAACTGACCCACGTGTACGACCGCGCTCGCCTGTGGTCACCCACCGAGAAGGCGGCTATTTTCCGCTGCGCCTCGCGCAACAGCTCGCTGGGCAAGATCGGCCTGCCCGACAGCTGTCGCGGTCAGACCGAACGACGCTTCACCCTGAGCGACGATCCGCGCCTGCTGGACCTCGCCGGCTGGCAGCAATATGTCGGCCGTCGCGGTGAACGCGAAGAACATAACGGCCAGGTCGCGCGCAGCCCGGACATCTACGAAACCACCAGCCCGCTGGAATTCGTAGCCGTCAATATGGAGTATTTTCTCCTCGACCCGGCCTACGCCTGCCGTCGCCCCGCGCTGTATGCCTATTACAAGCAACGCTTCGGCTGGGCACCGGCTGCACGCGATGAATGCCCGACGTATTACCCGTACCTGAATGCCGGCAGCGACTTCGGCCGAGAACCCTTGGGCAAGCTGGACCCGGAGCGGGTCTACGCGGTCGATTACCTGCTGGCCGAGGCGAATCAGAACTGGGCAAGCCGCTGGGGTCACAGCATGTTGCGGCTGGTGATCTGCAAACCCGGTCGCCCGCGTGGCCCGGATTGCCGACTGGACCTCGACCAGCATCTGGTCCTGTCTTACCGGGCGTTTGTCGGCGACGTGCAGCTCTCAAGCTGGGATGGCTTGATGGGTGCCTACCCGTCACGGCTGTTTGTCCTGCCGCTGGCTCAGGTCATTGATGAATACACCAAGACTGAACTGCGCAGCCTGGCATCGGTGCCGATCACGCTGTCCCGCCCGGAGATCGAAGGGCTGGTTCAGCATGCTGCCGAAATGCACTGGAGCTACGACGGCAACTACTACTTTCTCTCGAACAACTGCGCGGTTGAAAACCTCAAACTGTTGCGCAGCGGCACACACAATCCCAAGCTGATCGGCCTGGACAGCATTCTGCCCAACGGTTTGCTCGAAGTGCTGAAAGGCCGTGGGCTGACGGATACCAGCGTGCTGGACGACCCCAAGGAAGCGCTGCGCCTGGGCTATCGATTCGACTCTTACCGCGATCGTTATCAGGCGATGTTCGAGGTATTGAAGAAATACCTGCCGATCAAGCAGAACACCGTCGAAGAATGGATGACCCTGCCCGTCAGCGAACGCAGCCAATGGTTCGAGAAGGCTGACCTGCGCACCAGCGCCGCCATCCTGCTACTGGAACAGGCGAGCCTGCGTCGGCAATTGCTGCTGGCACAGGATGAAGTCAAGCAACGCTATCTGGGCGCACGGCAGTTGAACGACGGCAGGGTTTCCAAGGCAACCATGACGCTGCAGGAGATTCTTGCCAGCAGCGGCTTTCTGAGTCGCCCCGCCGAGCTGCTGGGCAGCGACGGTTATGGCTTGCCGCAGGCCAGTGAGTGGCAGCGTCTTGAGGCAGAAAGCAGTCAGCGCCAGAAACAGCTCAAGCGTCTGACCGGCGATCTCGACAAGGAAGTGCGCGCTTTGCTGGAGCCTGAACGGGCCAAGGAAATCGCAGCCAACGAAAGCAATCTGAAACAGATGGGCGAACACCTTCGCGCGCTGCACAAAGCAGCAGGCGGTCTGCAACTGCCCTGATCAGGCTGCTTTCTTTTTCGGCTTGAGGTACTTGGTAAGGCCCTGGAACCAGATCACCAGGGCCGGGTTGCCCTTGATCTGAATGTCCTTGTCCTGAATGCCCCTCATGAACGCCAACTGCTTGTTTTTTGCCTGAAGTGTGGCAAAACCAAACGCTGCGTCACGAAACGCGATGGCAAAGGCAGGCTCTGCCACCACACCGCTCGCGGTGTGAATACGTTGATCCTGAACCACGAAATGGCGCGCAATCTTGCCGTCTGTGGTCTGCAACTGAAAGGTCAGGTTCTTGCCCGCCAACTGCTGCTGGAAATCGGGATTGTCTCGACTGGCGCGGGCCATCATTCGACCCAGCATCCAAAGAAGAAAGCGAAATTTCATACAGGTCCTCGGCTTGAACCAGACCCTGTTATCAGGGCCCGGATGATCAACACAGTGTAGCCTTCTTAAGGCAAAAACCTGCGAGAAAAGATCCGTTTCGACGAAGATAGGTACACAATTCTGAACCCACAACCAGGTGCTGCTCCGCGTGGAAAGCAGCACCCTCGCCGAATCAGCGAATGCTGCTGATGCTGCCCTTGCTGCCCGTCACCTTCACGTTGACCTTCTTGAAGATGAAGTAATCCTGAACGCTGACTTCATAACGTGGCGCCACGATCAGATCAGCACCCGAGGACTTGACTGCCTTGTAGGCAGCAGCAGCCTTGGCGGTTGATACAGGGTCAGGCAGCGCCAGCCCAAGACCACCACCGCCACTCGCGCCGCCGTAGGTCACGCCATCAGCAAACTGGTTGTCGCCACCGAAGCTGAATAAGTTGAACAGCACATTGGTGGAGGACTCACCGGTGATGGTGCCGCCGACCTTGACGTCCGCTTTAAGGTCCGTTTTGACAGTGCCTTCCAGCGGTGCGCTTGGCTGGCTGACGTTGTAGCTCACGCAACCACTGGTGGTGGCGATCAGCGCCGCAACAGCAGCAGACATCCATAGCTTCTTCATTCGAGATTTCCCAAGAGTAATTTTAAGGGGTGCAGCAGGAGCGGCACTCTAGGGTCTGTTCCCGTTTCACATTGGTAGCCACAGAAAAGCGCAGGCCATTGCTATGACGCTTTCATAGTTTCTCTTGAGTTT
>NZ_ATDK01000428.1 GCF_000444135.1 Pseudomonas avellanae BPIC 631 | reverse complement strand
CTAAGCTTATCCACAATTGCTGGGACAGAAATCAGCAATCCGTCCTGGGTCAATTTTCAATCGGCAGGGTGGGTCAGTTTTCAATCAGCGCCAACAGCTGCTGAGCGTTTGTGAGAGGTACTGAAGACGATTTTTTTCCTAATCAGTTCTCTTTGGACTTCATCAAAGACAACGTTGATCGTGCGCATACCCAAGCAAAGTCGGGAGGGTTTGGAGGATGCATACAGCCGACCGCAGGTCGAATCCAAAGGGTCGCCTAAGCCGCGAGCGCCCGCAAAGTAAGTGCTATGAAAGTACTCACACATCTTGCTGAGCTGCTGCCATCGTTATATTGAGGTTGTCGCCTGTAATAGCGCAGGCAACATATGCGCGGCCGAGCCCGTCAGCATCAACTCGTTTGGGGCTCCCAGGCAAACGTCTGCGATGTTGACGTGGATAACTGTCGCGCCAGATGCCAATGCAATTTCAGGAATATCCGCCGCAGGCCTTACGAATCCTGACGTTCCCACTGAGATCAGGACGTCGCAATTTTTGACGTCGACCATTGCTACTTTCCAAGCACCAGCAGGCAGGTCCTCTCCAAACCACACAACACCCGGTCGGAGTTTACCGTTACACCGAGTGCACCGGGGCGGCTCTACCCATTGTCCTTCTGCAGAAACCTGAAATTGATCAGTCGTGAGTAATGCCGGACGCTTGCACGCAAAGCAGATCGGCTTGATCAAGCTGCCATGCAAATGCACGACGTTCTGAGACCCCGCCCGCTCGTGCAGGTCATCGATATTTTGAGTGATGATCGAAACCTTTTTGCCGGTGCTCGCCAGTTGACTAATAGAAAGATGAGCGGCGTTTGGTTGGGCCTGGCCAGCTTGGAAACGCCGCCACAGATACCACCCCCAAACCATTTGAGGATTCTCTCGAAAAGCACGTGCCGTTTCCAATCTTTCAGGGTCGTGTTTCGCCCAAACGCCTGTGAGCTTGTCGCGAAATGTTGGAATTCCACTTTCCGCAGAGATGCCAGCGCCGGTGAAAAATACTACCTTTCGAGCGGCCGCCAAGGATTCGATGGCCCTATCCAAATCGTTCATTTCGGGCTTTGCGCGTCTGCTGCGTCGCAGATTGGGGAGTAATCGCTGTTCTCGATGGAAGAGCTGAACACTGGCCCCATTGGCGATATTAAAGGGTCTGAACCTTCTTCAATACGTCCCGCCAGCAGCATCTGGAACTGATCTGGATAGTGACGTAGGAGAAATTTGGCATCACGTCGTATCCGTTCGGGCAGCGATGAATCTCGGGACAGCTCAAGCAGAAACTTACCAGTTTGGATGACTGCACGCGTGCGTTCATTTGGCATGGTCATAGCGATACCCTCAGAGTTGTCTCGCAGCAGCGCTTCGGTGCTAATGCTCAACACCGTCTTCAGTTTAGACCAATACACTGGGTAAAGTCCGGTTCAAGTCACTGGGGTAGGCGGCAACGGCTGACGGCGGCCCCCCCCATCGAGAGGTAAGGGGTATTCGTCTGAAAGACTTATCCGTTAGGACTCGTACCCTGTGAAAACGTAATAAAATGGTAAATCAGACTATTGTAGTTAAGAGGGTAATACAGTTATGGCAGACTAACGCTGCACCAGTATGTGGGACGCGTTGGTTGACACGCCAGAAGAGGCAGAAAATCTGCGTGTGCGCTCTGAGTTGATCATAGCGCTGACCAGTGTGATAAAAGGCTGGAACATACCCCAACGAGAAGCGGCAGCACGGCTGCATGTTACACAGCCACGCCTCAATGACCTGCTGAAGGGAAAATTGACAAGTTCTCCCTCGACGCGTTGGTCAACATGTTGACCGGTGCAAACCTGAAAATTGAAATCGAAGTAACCGAGTGTTCTGCCGCCTGAGGCAAGGCACTCCGTAACAAAGACGTAATAATGTATCGAACAGGCCAGCCTTCATGTGCTGGCCTTTTACGTTTGTGCTTCCCAAACACGTGATCATGGCAACCAAGATCACGTGACCGGAATTCCCAATTCTCCCACCTACTCCGTCAACGGTGATTCGCGATCACAGGTGGCCAGCAAGAAAGCACGCTCCCTACGGATGAAGCGTTTTTTGCACTCTGGATCGTTAATAGCTTCATGCAAAGCGGAGATGAGCTCGTAGGCCCCAGCGTCATAACTATTATGTGCTAAAGCAGCCTCGAACCCTTCAATGTGAGCGCTAGTGTACTGTTTTCGAAAAAATCAGCCACCAACTAACGGAAAATTCAAATCTTATCAATAGCTTAGCTTGCAGGTTATGGGTAAC
>NZ_ATDK01000427.1 GCF_000444135.1 Pseudomonas avellanae BPIC 631 | reverse complement strand
GCGAAAAGGTGGCTTGAGTCAGAAACAAATACCGCTGACATCGCAGAACCGCTGTGCGACGCAGAGCGTCGAGAACTGCATGCCGACGCGGAGCATCGGCACGATAGTTATCTCAAGGCCTGTGTATAACGCGGAGTGCGGGAACGATCGTCATCATCAGGTGATCAGAAAAACACCTTCACCAACAAACTCGCGGTGTTCTGGTCAGTGTCAAACGAGCCGCTGTCCTTGATGCCGTACTTGTTGGTCCAGTAGTCGTATTCGATACCGACATAGAGCTGACGCTCAGGGTAATTCAACGCCTTGCCGAGGTCATATTTGATCTGCGGGTTGAAGTGCAGGTTGGAATGGTAAGTGCCACGCGAGGTCTTGTCGTTGTCCACCACCCAGTCGATGAAGCCGTCGATCAATACATCCGATTTGCCAGCAGGAATGGTGTAGGACCAGACCGGCGTGATCTGCCAGACACCGTCACCCGGGCGATTGCCTTCGGTCTGACGCTGATAGAAGTTCAGCTGGAAGTAATCGAACCCCGGAATCTTCAAATCGAATGCCGGACCGATCAGGTACGACTCGTTATCGCCTTCACCAAACTCGTAAGTGGCCGCGATCAACACATCGCTGATCGGACCGAACTCGAACTTCTGGCCAAATATCTTGCCCAGCGACAAGCGTGGAGAGAACTCACCGTAGTAGGTGTTATCGCCTGCGGTTGCGTCTTTCTTGCCGTTGTAGAAGATCTTGTCGACGAAGAAGAAGTTGTCACCGTACTTCCAGCTGTCCGCGTGCTCGAAGGTGAAGGTCTGCTGTATTTCCGGGTTGACAGCAAAGTCTCGTCCATTGAGATAGGTCAGGCTATTACTCTGCCACTGGAAGATACCCTCTGCCATGGCGGGTGCAGCAGCCAGCAGGCTGCTGGCCAGTAACACACTGGAAAACGTACGGTTCATGCGGTGAGCCCCTTGATATGGATCGTGATTTGTCAGACCGGCGTTCTATGGTGACGCCTTGTCTGTGATTGCAATAATTTTGTCTGTCTGGTCAGCTTTGTGTTGTTAGCAAGAGCTGCGCCAATCAGTAAAAAAAGTTTAAGTAATCCTCAAACCGGCACCAATGTGTCGGTTTCAAGTCATTTTTCAGGGCGATAGAGTCCTGACCGCTCAGTCAGCTAGTTGGCCGTCCGGTCAGATTCAACAATCAGGAAAGTTGCAGTACGGGTTGGCAGCGGCGGCGGAGGATACTGACCCGTAGCGCCGTGCTCAAGTGCTCCAGAGCGGGGCGTCTGGAGCGAAAACAGGGCAGGTGCCCTTTTTTGCTAGTTGATGTGTGCGCCCTGGTCGATCCAGGCGCCCACCAGCTCGCGTTCCTGCGGGGTCATCTGGGTTATGTTGCCCAATGGCATGATTGGCGACGTGACAGCTTGCGCTTTGATACGCGGTGCCTGTTGCTGGATCTGTTCAGGTGTATCGAACATCACGCCTGCCGGGGCAACGCTGAATAGCTGGCTGGTCGGCGTGGCCGAGTGGCAGACCGAGCAGCGCTGCGTGATCACGTCATGCACTTTGCTGAAATCCGCGCCTGCCGCTTTGGCGGGCTCGGCCTGTGCGGGCGGAGTCAGCGGCGCTGCAGGTTTCTCATCAGCCCGATGACCACCGACAGCGGTCCCCGGCAGCGGCTGATAGACAATCTTCGGCGCAGGCTGGGCCGGGCCGGTGACGTACGCCAGGCACAGCATGCCCAGTGCGGCAACCGGCAGGGTCCAGGCGAAGCGATGGCTGTCATGCCGTGTATTGAAATAGTGGCGCACCAGCACCGCCAGCAGCGCGATACCCGCCAGGATCAGCCAGTTGTACTCGCTGCCGTAAGTGCTCGGAAAGTGGTTGCTGATCATGATGAACAGCACGGGCAGGGTGAAGTAATTGTTGTGCCTGGAGCGCAGCAGGCCTTTGGCGGGCAGGCTTGGGTCTGGCGTGCGGTTTTCGGCGATGGCGGCGACCAGTGCGCGCTGGGCCGGCATAATGATACGGAACACGTTGCCGACCATGATGGTGCCCATGATCGCGCCTACATGCAGGTATGCGCCGCGCCCGCTGAATACCTTGCTGAACCCGTACGCCGCCGCAACCAGCAACAAAAACAGGACAACGCCCAGTAGCGCAGGGCGCTTGCCCAGCGGCGAGTCGCACAGAAAACTGTAGATGAACCAGCCCACGAACAGCGAGCCCAAGCCGATGTGCACACCCTCGGCACCGCTCAGGCTGCTGCCCGGTGCCAGCAGGTAGAGCGCCGGGTTGGCGTAAAACACCACGCACAGTAGCGCAACGCCCGACAACCAGGTCGAATAGGCTTCCCATTTGAACCAGTGCAGGTTCTCAGGCATGGTCGGTGGCGCGAGTTTGTATTTCTCCAGGTGATAAATGCCACCCCCGTGGATCGCCCACAAATCACCCGACAGCCCTTCACGCGGGTTGCTGCGGTTGAGGTTGTTTTCCAGCCAGACAAAGTAGAACGATGCGCCGATCCAGGCGACGCCCACAATCATGTGAATCCAGCGTACGCCCAGATTCAGCCATTCCATCATGTGTGCCAGCACGGTTATTACCCTTCCTGTGGGTTGGGATCGAGAACCAGCCGCTGGTTCTCCTCGAAGTAATGCTCGTCGCAGTTGTTGCCGGAGCCACTGCGATCAACCACCAGGAAGTCATCCTGCTTTTCGATCGTCAGCACCGGATGGTGCCAGACGCCGCGATGGTAATTGACACCCTGCCTGCCGTTGGACACGAAGGCGCGGGTCAGCGCTGATTCAGGTGCATCGCCAACCGGCGCGACGACGATCAGAAAAGGGTTGCCGAGCAGCGGAATGAACGCCTGACTGCCCTGCGGATGACGCTCCAGCATGCCGATGGTCAGGGGCATCGGTAGCGATTCTGCGCGAAAAATGCTGATGATTGCCTTGTCATCCGGCTGTGCGGTGTCGACTTCGGCCAGACGATGAAAACGCATGGTCGAGCCGTTGTTGATCATGAAATGATCGCTGCCGTCGGTTTCGATGACATCACCGAACGGTGCGAAAGCGTCCTTGCTCAGTGGCTCGATAGTCAGTGTGCGCATGCGGATTCTTCTTTAAATAGTTTCAGGGTTATCGCACTCGTCACTGCAAGGAATGCGGTGCTCGCCTGCCCGGGGGCGTGGGAGTGAGCTTGCTCACGAAAGGGCCGGTACACCTCCTGAAGATGTACCGCTTGGAACAAAGCCTTCGCGAACAAGTTCGCTCCCACGGCCTTCGGCCAGAATCAAAAGCGGACTTGTGTATGACTAGTGTACTGTTTTCG
>NZ_ATDK01000426.1 GCF_000444135.1 Pseudomonas avellanae BPIC 631 | reverse complement strand
AAACTCAAGAGAAACTATGAAAGCGTCATAGCAATGGCCTGCGCTTTTCTGTGGCTACCAATGTGAAACGGGAACAGACCCTAGGGAAATTAGTGTCATGGAACTAAAAATTTGATGCGTCGCACGCCCAGACGGCGAGTTTTTTCACGTCACCTTTGGTCTTCGGTGCGCGTTCCGTTAACATAGTCAGCTTTTTCAAGCGGGAGACAGGCAGCATGGCGCAGCAGTATCAACCGGGGCAACGCTGGATTAGTGACAGCGAAGCCGAGCTGGGTTTAGGCACCGTTCTGGCACAGGACGGCCGCTTGTTGACCGTGCTCTATCCGGCCACTGGCGAGACACGCCAGTACGCACTGCGTAATGCGCCGCTGACCCGCGTGCGCTTCTCGCCGGGCGACGTGATCACGCACTTCGAAAACTGGAAGATGACCGTTCGCGAAGTCGACGACGTCGACGGCCTGCTGGTCTACCACGGCCTGAACGCGCAGAACGAAGTGGTCACGCTGCCGGAAACCCAGCTGTCGAACTTCATCCAGTTCCGCCTGGCGACCGACCGTCTGTTCGCGGGCCAGATCGACCAGCTTTCATGGTTTTCGCTGCGCTACAACACGCTTGAGCACACCAGCCGTCAGTTGCAGTCCTCGCTCTGGGGCCTGGGCGGCGTGCGTGCGCAGCCTATTGCACACCAATTGCACATCGCCCGGGAAGTCGCCGACCGTATTGCGCCACGCGTATTGCTGGCCGACGAAGTGGGCCTGGGCAAGACCATCGAAGCCGGCCTGGTGATTCATCGCCAGTTGCTGTCGGGGCGCGCCAACCGCGTGCTGATCCTGGTTCCGGAAAACCTCCAGCACCAGTGGCTGGTGGAGATGCGCCGCCGCTTCAACCTGCAGGTTGCGCTGTTCGACGCCGAACGCTTCATGGAAAGCGATGCCGGCAACCCGTTTGAAGACACCCAACTGGCGCTGGTTGCGCTGGAATGGCTGGTCGAAGACGAAAAAGCGCAGGACGCCCTGTTCGCAGCGGGCTGGGACCTGATGGTGGTCGACGAAGCGCACCACCTGGTCTGGCACGAAGAAAAGGCCAGCCGTGAATACTCGCTGGTCGAGCAACTGGCCGAAGTCATTGCCGGCGTACTGCTGCTGACCGCAACACCGGAGCAACTGGGCCAGGACAGCCACTTCGCCCGTCTGCGCCTGCTTGACCCGAACCGTTTCCACGACCTGAAAGCCTTCCGCGCCGAGAGCGAAAACTATCGCCCGGTGGCGCAGGCCGTTCAGGAACTGCTCGACAAGGGCAAGCTGTCCGCTGCCGCACAGAAGACCATCCACGGCTTCCTCGGTGCCGAGGGCGACACCTTGCTCGCGGCGGTCAATGCCGGCGACGACGAAGCCAAGGCACGTCTGATTCGTGAACTGCTGGACCGTCACGGCACCGGCCGCGTGCTGTTTCGCAACACCCGCGCCGCCGTGCAGGGTTTCCCGGAGCGCAAGCTGCATCAATACCCGCTGCCCTGCCCGGTTGAATACCTTGAGTTACCCGTGGGCGAGCACGCCGACCTTTACCCCGAAGTGAGTTTCCAGTCGCAGTCGGATGCCAGTGAAGAAGAGCGTTGGTGGCGCTTTGACCCTCGCGTTGAATGGCTGATCGACACGCTCAAGATGCTCAAGCGCGTCAAGGTGTTGGTCATCTGTGCTCACGCTGAAACTGCCATGGACCTGGAAGACGCGCTGCGCGTGCGCTCCGGTATTCCGGCCACGGTGTTCCACGAAGGCATGAATATCCTTGAGCGCGACCGCGCCGCAGCCTACTTTGCGGACGAGGAGTTTGGCGCTCAGGTACTGATCTGTTCGGAAATCGGCAGTGAAGGTCGCAACTTCCAGTTTTCCCACCATCTGGTCCTGTTCGACCTGCCGTCGCACCCGGACCTGCTGGAACAGCGTATCGGGCGTCTGGACCGGATCGGCCAGAAACACACCATCGAGCTGCATGTGCCATTCCTGGAGACCAGCCCGCAAGCGCGTCTGTTCCAGTGGTATCACGAAGCGCTCAATGCGTTCCTCAACACCTGCCCGACCGGTAACGCGCTGCAACATCAGTTCGGACCGCGCCTGTTGCCCTTGCTGGAAAGCGGTGACGACGATGAGTGGCAGAGCCTGATCGATGAGGCCCGCAGCGAGCGCGAGCGTCTGGAGAGCGAGCTGCACACCGGCCGTGACCGGCTGCTGGAGCTCAACTCCGGTGGTGCTGGCGAAGGTGAGGCGCTGGTTGAGGATATTCTCGAGCAGGACGATCAGTTCAGCCTGCCGATCTACATGGAAACCCTGTTCGACGCCTTTGGCATCGACAGCGAAGACCACTCGGAAAATGCCCTGATCCTCAAGCCGAGCGAGAAGATGCTCGACGCCAGCTTCCCGCTGGGCGACGACGAAGGCGTGACCATCACGTACGACCGTAATCAGGCGCTGTCTCGTGAAGACATGCAGTTCATCACCTGGGAGCACCCGATGGTTCAGGGCGGCATGGACCTGGTGCTGTCCGGTTCGATGGGCAACACGGCCGTGGCACTGATCAAGAACAAGGCGCTCAAACCGGGCACTGTGCTGCTGGAGCTGATTTACGTCAGTGAAGTGGTCGCGCCGCGCTCATTGCAACTGGGACGCTACCTGCCGCCTGCTGCACTGCGCTGCCTGCTCGACGCCAATGGCAACGATCTGTCGAGCCGTGTCTCGTTCAATACCCTGAACGATCAGCTTGAAAGTGTGCCCCGCGCCAGCGCCAACAAGTTCATCCAGGCGCAGCGTGATCAGTTGACCCCTAGGATCAACGCAGGCGAGGAGAAAATCACGCCTAAGCACGCTGAACGCGTGGCCGAAGCACAACGCCGTCTGGCAGCCGACACCGAAGAAGAGTTGGCCCGTCTGACAGCCTTGCAGGCGGTCAACCCTACCGTGCGTGACAGCGAACTGGTTGCTTTGCGCGCTCAGCGCGAACAAGGTCTGGCGATGCTTGAAAAAGCCGCGCTGCGCCTTGAGGCGATTCGGGTGCTGGTCGCGGGTTGAAGCCGCGCTGACTCTCCTCCCCATGCTCCGCGTGGGGATGCATTTCGTGACGCTCCGCGTCACAGCGATCTGCGATGGCAGAGATGCTTGTTCACGGCTCGAGTCACCTTTTCGCCCCTCGGCGACCTACTTTGATGGGGCCAAAGTAGGCAAAACCCCTGGCTCCGTTTCCGGCCCGACTTCGTCGGGT
>NZ_ATDK01000425.1 GCF_000444135.1 Pseudomonas avellanae BPIC 631 | reverse complement strand
GAGCGTGCGGAACGATAATCTCAACTATCGTGCGACGCTCCGCGTCGCATGCCGTTCTGGACGCTCTGCGTCCTCCGCGATTCAGCGTTTGGCCATCAACCGCTCGATTCCGTCCAGTAAACGTTGCAGCGCACCCTGATTGGCCTTCATCACTGCCAGCCCGGCATCGGCCATGCTGCGAGCCTGTTGTGGTTGATCGATCAGGCCCTGCACCGCAGTGGCTAGCGCGGTCGCATCGCTGACCTCTTGCAACGCCCCGGCAGTGCGCAACATTGCGGCGATCTCGAGGAAGTTGAACAGGTGCGGGCCGCTCAGTACGGGCTTGGCCAGCGCAGCGGGCTCCAGCAGGTTGTGCCCGCCGTTGGGCACCAGGCTGCCACCGACGAAAGCGATGTCGGCCAGCGCGTAAAGAAACAGCAACTCGCCCATGGTATCGCCCATCAGCACCGCAACCTCTGGCGTGACGGCCTGCGCGGAGGAGCGTCGAACCGTTTTGAAGCCCTGCTGCTGACACAGCGCATGCACGCTGTCGAAACGCTCGGGATGGCGCGGCACCAGAATCAACAGCGCATCGGGATGGCTGGCCAGCAAAGTGCGATGAGCGGACAGAACGCTTTCATCCTCGCCCGCATGGGTGCTGGCTGCGATCCACACCGGGCGCTGCGTCGCCTGCCATTGTTCGCGCAGTTGCGCAGCGCGCTCCAGCAGGTGCGGGTCGATGCTCAAGTCGAACTTGATCGAACCCGTCACCGCAACACACTCCGGTCGCGCACCCAGATCACGAAAGCGCTGCGCTTCCACTTCAGTCTGCACCGCAAACCAGGCCATTTCAGCCAGCATTGGCTGCGTCAGCCTGGCGAAACGGGCATAGCCCAGCGCCGAGCGTTCCGACAGTCGCGCATTGGCCAGCACCACGGGAATTGCGCGTTTCGCACATTGATGAATGTGGTTGGGCCACAACTCGGTTTCCATGATGATGCCCAGCCGCGGCTGCACATGATCGAGAAAACGCCCGGCCGCCCACGGCAGGTCATACGGCAGGTAACAGTGCTGAATACGCGGCTCGTTGGCGAACAGCGCTTTGATTCGCTCCGAACCTGTGGGCGTCATGCAAGTCACAGTGATCGGCAATTGCGGATACTGCGCCAGCAGCGCGCGAATCATTGGCGCGGCGGCGATGCTCTCGCCCACCGACACCGCATGCACCCAGATGCCGCCGCGCTGCATAGCAGGCAGGCCGCTGGCGAAACGCTCGCCGATGCGCTGGCGATACGCCGGGGCCTTGCGCGCACGCAACCACAGGCGCAGGGCGACCAAGGGCAGGCCGAGATGAAACAGCACGGTATAAAGAGTTCTATTCATGGCGCGGAGTTTATCAGCCCGCCATCACAAGTCGCTAGGGTCTGTTCCCGTTTCGACGTAACCTATTGATCCCTATGAGAACAGGCCCGTATTGTTGGAGTTCTCACACAACACCAATACGAGCCTGCAATGCC
>NZ_ATDK01000424.1 GCF_000444135.1 Pseudomonas avellanae BPIC 631 | reverse complement strand
TACAGATGCCCTATCGAAATGATGACGGAAATGATGTCCAAGCATCATGAGAGTCCATCCCTAACTCAATAGCCGGGTGTTGCACTCAGCCTCTGAAACCGCCGTATTTTAGCCGACTATCAAGAGCAGCTTGGGTTTGAGGCACAGGCAATCTTGCGAAAGATGGTCGCCAGCAGGAGGGAGTCTTGAAAAAGCTCACGGTCCCCGCCCTTGACGCAACCGAGGTATTCGATACGTGTGTCAGCGGTCTTGAAAACCCTGATTTAGCAGAAAGGTTTAAAGCTGCCCGTGATTCGATTATCGAGCTTTTTCTCGGTTATACAGAAAAAGCCAACACGAGCGAGTTGTACTGTCTGCCGTTGAGTGCGCATGCCAGGCCGGATCAAGAGGTGGTGGCGACACTGACAAAAAAAGAGTTTATGTCGCTGTACTCGAATCAACTGCTGAATAAAGGGAAGGCGGCGCGCACGTATTACGATAAGTTAATCATCTCTGCTCCCCTTGCAAAATGTCCACTGTGTGGATTTGGTCAGGCCACGACGCTTGATCATTTTTTATCCAAAGCCAGGTACCCGGCTTACTCCATATTGCCCATTAATCTGGTGCCGGCATGCACTGATTGTAATAAGGTCAAGGGCGCCTCCGCGGTGACTGAAGCCAATCAGCAGTCTCATCTTTATTTTGAGTGTGTGAGGTTCGAAAAGGAGCCTTGGGTTTTTGCAGAGCTGGTCGAGACGACGCCTCCCACTATTCGATATTTTGCAGAACCTCCTGGAGAATGGCCTGACCCGCTGAAGTTACGCGCGAAAAATCACTTCAAGAATTTGGATCTCGCGCGCCGATTTGGTATAGAGGCCGCTGCAGAACTTTCAGGAATGATTGAAGTGCTTGACGACTTGGAGACGTGTGAAGATAGAAAGGATCACCTTAAAAGATTTGCTTCTTCCGAAAGGAAGAATAGAGCCAACCATTGGAAGGCCCCGATGTATGAGGCCCTTTCAGAAAGTCAATGGTTTCAATCAGGCGGTTACAAAAGCTATATCTGATCTGCGGCAGAGTCTTCGGCTCAGGAACCAGGCGCGTAAAAAAACGCTAGGAAAAACTTGTACAAAAATTTACATTGGTACAACTTTATTGGCGCGGACGCCACCATGACCCAATCCCACCAACTCCATCTCGTTCTGGGCGATCAGCTCTCCTTCGACCTCGCTTCCCTGCAAAACCTGAACCCCGAACACAGCACGGTCCTGCTGGTCGAGGTGATGGAGGAGGCGAGTCATGTGCCGCATCATCCGCAGAAAATCGCGCTGATCTTCAGCGCCATGCGTCATTTTGCCGAGGCGTTGCGCGAGCGTGGGGTTGGGGTGCAGTACGTGACGCTCGATGATCCGCAAAACACAGGCTCGGTGCCGGGCGAATTGCGTCGCTGGCACGCCTTGTTGAACGCTGAGCAATTGCACATCACCGAGTGCGGTGACTGGCGATTGGAGCAGTCGATAAAGGACGGTGGGCTGTCGATTCAGTGGTATGCCGATACGCGCTTTCTCTGTTCGCGTGCCGATTTCGCGGCGTGGGCGCACGGTAAGAAGCAGCTGCGCATGGAGTTTTTCTACCGGGAGATGCGGCGCAAAAGCAGGTTGCTATTGAACGGCGACGGTACGCCGGTCGGCGGTGCCTGGAACTTCGACGCCGAGAACCGCAAGGCGCTCCCCAAGGGCGTGGCCGCGCCGTACCCGATGCGCTTTTGCGCAGATGCGATCACCCGCGACGTGCTGGCGCTGGTGGCGGAGCGTTTCGCCAACCACTACGGCTCGCTGGATACCTTTGACTACCCCGTCACGCATGCGGATGCTCAGGCGTTGTGGGAGTATTTTCTGGATTTTGGTCTGGCGGGTTTCGGCGATTATCAGGACGCGATGGCCACGGATGAGCCTTTTCTGTTTCATGCGCGGATCAGCGCGGCGCTGAACATCGGGCTGCTGGACTTGCGCCAGATTTGCAGCGATGTCGAGTCCGCGTATTGGTCGGGCAGGGTGGCGCTGAATGCGGCCGAAGGTTTTATCCGTCAGTTGATTGGCTGGCGGGAATATGTGCGTGGCGTCTATTGGTTGAAGATGCCTGACTACGCCAGCGGCAACCTGTTCGGCAACAGCCGGCAGCTTCCGGAGTTTTACTGGACCGGCGAAACAAAAATGAATTGCATGAGCCAGGCGATCGGCCAAAGCCTGAAACATGCTTACGCTCACCATATTCAGCGCCTGATGGTGACCGGCAACTTTGCCTTGCTCGCGGGTATCGTGCCGGAACAGATTTGCGAGTGGTACCTGGCGATCTACATGGACGCGTTCGACTGGGTCGAACTGCCCAACACGCTGGGCATGGTCATGCACGCCGATGGCGGTTATCTGGGCTCCAAGCCTTATTGCGCCAGTGGTCAGTACATCAAGCGCATGTCTGATTACTGCCGTGGTTGCGCCTATAAAGTGACTGAAAGCACGACCGACGATGCTTGCCCGTTCAACGCGCTGTACTGGCATTTTTTGATGCGTCACAGCGACCTGTTACGTCGTAACCAACGCATGGGCATGATCTACAAGAACCTTGATCGCATGGCCGAAGCCAAGCAACAGGCGCTGTGGGAGCGCGGTGAGCATCTGCTGGCCAGGCTCGACACTGGAGAGGCGCTTTGAAAAAGAGCGAGCTGCCGGTCAAAACCTGCGTGGTTTGCGGGTTGCCGTTCACCTGGCGCAAGAAGTGGGCGCGTTGCTGGGATGAGGTTCGTTACTGCTCGGAGCGCTGTCGTCGCAACAAGTCGTCAACGGGCGGATAAGGTTTTCAACATATTTCGAAATGAAACGCGCTGAACTATCGCTTCGCTAGGGTCTGTTCCCGTTTCGACGTAACCTATTGATCCCTATGAGAACAGGCCCGTATTGTTGGAGTTCTCACACAACACCAATACGAGCCTGCAATGCC
>NZ_ATDK01000423.1 GCF_000444135.1 Pseudomonas avellanae BPIC 631 | reverse complement strand
ATGCCCTATCGAAATGATGACGGAAATGATGTCCAAGCATCATGAGAGTCCATCCCTAACTCAATAGCCGGGTGTTGCACTCAGCCTCTGAAACCGCCAGGCTCTACTCTATCAATTTTTTCTATCCAACGATTTACTGCATTAATATATGCAGTGCCCATTTCAAGCTTTTCACAGAGCGCTGACTGTATCTTATTGATAACTTCGTCATGTCCCTCAAGGCGTGAGCAATGGAACTCAATTACATTATTTATTTGGTACGCCCTCAGCAGCCCTGCCTTTGCGCTGGATAAGCTCTGCAATGTCAGCGCTTCTTCACCTGACCATATCTTTCTGATTAATTGCAAATTATCGCCAAACTGCGTCTCCAGTTGGCTACGGACTTTTCTTAGAGGCAAACTAGCCTCATCATTCATAAACTGGTCAAACAGCTTTCTGTATGCAGAGTCGTCAGTTATGGTTTCCATGCTTTCCTCACATATTTAACGGGCTTGTAGATAAATATCAGCACAAGCGCTTCTAGCTTCACGTTAGTTGGGTTTAACCTGTACTGCTAAAAAAGTAGCGTGCATCAGCTGCATCACTTGAAGCTGCGCCTCTTCACACACCTCAAAAAATGCCAGGGGTGCATCCTCAGCGCCTTCGCCAAGAATATTCTCCATTTCTTGGATAAGCTCGCCGAGTTGACGAATGCGATGCTTCATGCTAGCAGAGCTATTTTTTATTTCGCCGATATCAGTCATGACTAAACTCATTCATCAAATGCTGACTCTACTCAAAAACGCTATATCGGATCAAGCATGGAGTTGAAGTAAAAACGGTGCGCCGAAGTGACAAATTAATATCACGACCATTTTTTTGAGTACGCCACACATGAACGTGTGGCATATCTCTGTTTCAGACATTAATCAATACATTGTACACACTCGTCTCCAAACCACTTTCTGGCGGTTGCAAGCGCTTTTTCAGAAGGATTGCGGTAATAGACCACTAAGCTACGTTTAGATCGGGTGCAGCAGACATAAAATAGCTTCCGTGTTCTTTCGATAACCGACTCGTTCCCAGCACCTTCGAATATATATTTAAAATTATAATTATTCCAGTTTCCGTTATCCAAAATAACTAAAACGTTGTCGAACTGAGCTCCTTTTATTTTGTGCTGAGTAGAAAAAGGCGTATACCCTTCCAAATATCTAAAAAGATTTTGGAACTCGTTAAACTTTACACTTATAACTCGCTCATACAAATATCTACTTCTAGAGAAAAATATTGAAAGATTATCATCCTTCTTACAGACCCCAAGTTCATCTGCACGGTCTATTACCTCCCCAATAGACCGATCTGACATCGCACTAATCTCGTCAATGATCTTTTTTAGCAGTCTTTTATCTTCGACAGACCTTATTTTAAACTCAGTTCTCTTTAAAAACTCATTATAACGTCCAGTCTCATACAGATTGATAATATTTTGAATCTTAAAAAGGTGCTTTATCAGCGCATCTCGTTTGCTTCCCGCTTTGCTGGTAGCGGAAGGGTCATCTTTTTTGTCGTCGATGAGCGATTCTTTGGCAACATACATTCGCCTGAATGTAACGTAAGGTGTCGCCAGAGCTATTTGATATAGCTCTTGGTGGCTATCGATAAAAGGCTTCATCCCTTTTGTGGGAGTGACATCTTTTACGTTACCTGGGAATCTCTCTACTAGATAGTCAATCACCTCCCCAAAGGTAAACCCTGAGAAGTCTTCCTCTATGTTTCCATCTTTAATGAAATCTTTTATCCGATTGCGATAAGCAATTATTTTATCACCGTCGTATATCAGCATCAGTTCAGCAAATCCAGCCTTAGGTGCGATTAGATTATGGGTAAGATTGAGCTCTTTATTTTCTTTAACATCTTTAAAATCCCACCCTAACGAGTCTTTAACCTCGTCCAGCTTATCTAGATCAGTGGCGGTAAAAACAAGCTTCATGTTTCCACATATAACCTTTCCTTCAGACATGTTTGGTGCATTTTCGTCAGTTGATGCCTCTTGAGTTATACCATCGGTTCGCAGTCTATTCGCAAGCTCATAGATTAACTTAGGATTTCTTCTATTCTGTAGTTTTTTAACCTCTTCAACCAACCCTAGCTTGCGATACTTATTGAGATCTCCCACGCCCTCGTCATATATAGACTGCATCGCATCACCGAAGAACCCTATGATGCTTGTTTTGCTACTTTTCTGAAAGTGCACTAAAAGTATATCTACCACCAATTCAGACGTATCCTGGTATTCATCCACCAGTATAAACTTATAGCGATCTTTGGCGATGTCGCATAACTTAGGATAAGCGCTGAACATACCATGAGCAAGCTTCAAGATTTCGTCATGAGAAACGATAGCCTCTCTGACCCTTGTATACTCCTTGTACTGTACCTCTGCACCTCTAAGAACTTCCGGATCAAACTTATCATCTGGATTTTTGATACTAGTGGGAGACTCACTTTTAAGTGAAAAAATCAATGCATCAATCAGCTCAGCCTTGTATGGACGAATTATGTCCCACAGGAACTCATGGATTGTACCCACATGCAGATTGGGAGCACTAATACGTCCTCGAATTTCTGCTACAGCAGCATTTGTATAGGTGATGCATGCGATTGTTTTCTTGGGATCCTCAGCAAGTACCTGCCGTATAAATTGAACGAGAGAATAAGTCTTCCCACTACCTGCCCCTCCACTCAGCAAGAAGTTTTTCCCCTGATCGACATGATCAAATATGCTTTGAACCTCGGGCTCGAGTGCTAGCCTTGTTTGAGCCATTGCAATGCCTCCTTAATGTACAATGGTGTATTCCAATTAGAAAAATCGATCGAGACATTCTCCAATTTCGTCGTGTTAGCATTCAATACTGATACCGTTTTAATTGTGCTGTTTAGTAATATCTCCATAGCAAACGACGGTTTACTTGTAATCGCATTCTCCGCGCAATCGAATGCATCTGTAGCTCCACTCGCAAAACTTTTTAGGTGTATTTGAACTAACGACGGAAGTTTTTTATCTCCGGTGAAAAAATCACCTTCGTCGAAGGCTAAGCTCTTAATAAAAACTCTATTTATATGAAAAAACGCGTCTTCAAAGCTCGTGGCATGGTAGACCTCGCCTTCCATATTCTTTTCGGGTACTTGGTAGGCACAGAGTAGCTTCCCTAATATAGAAGGGGACCACTGGGCATCGTCCATTTTCTCTAAGGTTTTCTGACTTGAATTTAGATTTTCGTAAAAAGCTAAATCTTCTTTCTTATAAAAAAACCGTAGCGAGGCGTTTGTAGTGTGAGTACCATGTTCAACTTTACACTTCTGAAGCCTTAATTGAACTTCGTCTTTTTTGTTGAGCTTTGGCTGGCCGGTTGCTTTATCTATAACAGGCATCATAGCCGAGGCATCGATATCGGTAATAATAAGTGACCTGACACCTATAAAATTAACGAACTTTTCAAAAATATGTGAATAAGCTCCAACCTCAATCATGGAAATATTTTGAGAGAGCAGTGGAATGTTATTTACAACACCTGTTTCTAATTCCTTAATAAGATCTTCCTGATCAACTTTCGACATCATCGCAGGAAGCAAAACACGCTCCGTGTCACCTTCTATAAAAACCGCTTTATCTGCAAAAAACAACTCGGAACGGTGAATGGTCAAGTATTGTTTAAGAAATGTGTAGTGCTGCGAGTCTTCGTAGTAGTCCTTTAGATCTTTCAAATTTTTGGATGTGACGCCTTTGTCCGTTTTTTTGAAATACTTGATATCTTCAAAATCGCTTTCAGATACTATATATGAAGAGTGTGTACTGAGTATCGTCTGGAGATCTCGCTTTACACCATCGACTCTTTTTATACCAGGCTTTAACAAAGACTTAATATTTTTAATGAAGATCCTCTGAAGCTGCGGATGTGTATGCGCTTCCGGCTCCTCGATGAAGAGCAAATTTATATCAGATGGAGATTCGTTGATATCTTTATGAAAGTCATGAAGCTTAAGTTTAATTTCAAATATCATACTGATTAGGTTTAGATATCCCAATCCATTATAGTTTTCTGGTAGGTCATGCTCGTTGTTACCAAGGCCATACATGACCGTGGTATTCTCTTCCAACAAATCACGATGCTGCAGCGATGACACAATTTTTATAACAGAATCATTTTGACTTAACCCTCCAAATTTTTTCACATCATTTATAACCCCTTCAAATATTTTCTGGTAAACGATATTCAGCTTGGCATCAGTATTAGTCAACGTATCTTTGAACTCTTCCACCACCGACTCATTAGGGTTGCTAGCTTCGAGCTTTTTATAAATCTTAGCTGATAGTTGCGATAGAGAGTTGTCCGCATCCTTGTTAGACACATTACGCCTAGCACTAATCCATTTGAAGTTTATGATTTTAGATAAATTAATATTTTCGAGGTCTAAGTCTACGAAATGCTCATCATCCTCTTTTTTTGTTTGCATATCAAAGTACAAACTACGACGCGAGATGGTGAAATACTTATTGTGCTTATCCCTCAAGTACTCGAAAAGCGAGGGCAACGATTTTTTTCTGCATTTTTTTTGGCTGTTAGCTCTTTAAAATCTTCCACCAGCGTAGCAATATCATCCGTAGTTGCCTTATATTCGAATGCGAGAACGACAACCTTATTATCGGGATCTAAATCCATAATAACCTTGTCTCCTATGTTCTCGAGGTCGTCATCGTCGTCATACTCGATGAAAACTTTCAGAACGATACCAATGCTGCTTTCATTCAGCGCAGTACCTGAGACTATTTTCAACAGATTGTCTTTTACGTCACTATTCAGATCCTCAAAGGTAAATGTGTTGCGGGTCGCTGTGCCACCTATAAATTTCTCCAAACATAGAAGAAACGACGTTTTACCGGTATTATTTTTCCCAATAATTACTGACAGGCCACTTTCCAAGTCAACTGATATATCTTTCAGCAACCTAAAGTTCTGCATCTTGATCTTTGTTATACGCATTGCAGCATCCTTTCATTAGCATTAGCGATTTATTAAGCCTTCTCATTACAACTCATCTTATGTTGCAGCTTACTCGGCCTGCATGATGCCAAGACCTATTGGTATTCCCTTGTAGCGTTTTATCACTGATATAGATTTTGTATTACCCGTCAATCTTCTCAACCGGGTATTTCGGGCTCAGCGCCCCATATTGCGGATCCTGCTCGTTGTGCCCGTGCTGTTCCTGCTCGGTTCGCTGATGAGAAGGCAGGGCCAAGCTCAGCGCTTTGCGTGGAGCGGTAAACAAGACGATCACCGACGATGCTCCCAACGTAGCGGCCGTCTGTCCCAAATACCTTTTCCCCTTTAATGCGTCCGACTAGGCGACCAGAACGGCTGTAAACAGTAGTACCTGAGACTTGGAGGGGCTTACCATTTTTTGTATATAGGTTCATGAGGCGTCTTCTTTCCTTGATTAGTCAACCTTGCCATAGTCAATATGGACCACCTGTTTTGATCGATTCTAAGCCGTCTCTAGATGATTGGTAGACGCTCGGAAACCATGCCGTAGCAACCTTGCCTCCCCTGCAAATGTCCAGAGCTTAGCTGCAGTACATTTTCTTGGTCTGCGCGATGTGCGGAATGTACAGCTATGCCAACACGTCAACCGGTGCAATCAACCATGGCTTTCATGTCGCTCGTCGGCCCCTGAGCTTAGTCTGGAATGCTCAGCAAGGTAGGCCTCCGACTACCTCACATTGAACGCCTCAAGTACCAGTCCCCTGGGGTAAGAAAATCCCCCATTTCTGCAGTGAATGCGAACGAGATTTCTCAGCAAGTCTAGAGCCAAGCAGATGGCGATTTGACTGCACGTTAGCCTTCGACGAATTTCAAGGAAATATTGGGGAAGGCAGACCCGAGCCCGTGCTTCTCGATCTGTATATCCCGTCTCCAATGTGCTGTCTGACTTTGGTTGCCAACAGATCTCCTCAGGGCTGTTACCCACGCGACAGAGCCTCCATCGCAGGCTTTGCCTTTTCTTGCCCCTTCGACTTAGAAAATCGAGCTCTGAGTTCTACCATTTTTGGTTTCGTACAGCACCTGGATGTAGCACAAAGCCTCCTGAGGAAATGAGCTTCTGTGAGTAGCGTGTAGCCCGAGGGACTTGGGCCAGGCATGAGCCATGCAGCCGATATCAGTCTTGTCCATTTGAAGCTGGCACGTTGCATCTAAGTCATCGCAACCAGCTAGCTTTTCTACGCTGTCAGAAAATTAGGTGTAAGCGACTTATCCACGCTGAAACACAAACAATTAGCAGTCTCTGTTCCTGAGGCCGGGCTGACGCCTCGCTCCGCTCGTTGTCGGCCGGACATCCAATCGGGAAAGCTTTGCTTTACCGATTGGATGTCCGGCGCCAATAAAGTCGCGTGCATATCATCCACCGGCACTCCCCACTAAACACCGGATTTGCTGAAAACGCTGGTAATTGAGGCGTTCTTTATCTTTTGGTAAGCCAGCGCGCAAACGCGCCCGGTTGAGTCCTGGGCCGGCTTGCCGGACTGGGGCGATTTATCCGGGTCTTAGCGCCCCAAAGGGTGGCCGCAGGCCAGGGCGGGTGGGCTTCATCCACCTGCGCCGCTTAGACGGGCTGTCACGCTGTCGTGAGGGGTCCACTCCGCGCCGTGCCATAGGCACGAAGTGCGCGGTGCATTACTGCTCTTCGAGGTTTGAACACCTCGGAAAGCTCTTTCTTTTACCGAAGGGGGTTACTGATGTTGTCGCTGACCGAAAACTGACCCAGTAGAGGCTGTTCTGCCGACTGAAAACTGACCCAGGTGTTCAACTGCTTCTGCTCACTTTTTGAGCAGGAGAACA
>NZ_ATDK01000422.1 GCF_000444135.1 Pseudomonas avellanae BPIC 631 | reverse complement strand
TGTTTTCGAAAAAATCAGCCACCAACTAACGGAAAATTCAAATCTTATCAATAGCTTAGCTTGCAGGTTATGGGTAACTTATTTCGAAAACAGTACACTAGGATCATTGGGGGTCTCTATTTCTAAAATAAAAAATATACTGATGCGCTCAACACTTAAAACGACAACGCTCAGGGTCTCGTGCAACCTGATTAGAGGCGCCATTGGTTGTTTTATATAAAATGGCCATGGTGAAACCTCTTGATAAAGTTCCTTTTTTATGGTGCTTCAGTTTTCTCTATGTCGCTATTTTCTAATAACGACTTCAGTTCGGCAATTTCCAGACGAAGGCGTCTAATTATTTCATCTTTGCCATCTTCCAAGTACTGTGATGTTTCGGTTTGCGGTTCTGGAGATAGAAAAACACCATTGGCGTGTTTGTTTTTAGCGACCGTTTCGTTAAGCCCTACAACGTGGCGTATGCCAAGTACGTTTTTTTGTGATGGGAACTTAGTGACTATGCACATCGAGTTGATGAACTCGATGGAATGAATTTCTGACAGTATTCTCTCCGCGTCAATGCCTGTTGGTATATCGAAGTCGGACAAGAATTGAGATCGGCTTGTTGAGACGCCCCAATGCTCATGATTGATGATGTCGGTGAGTGACTTCAAGAAGTTCATGGAGGACTTTTTGTCTGATAATCCGCCTTCGAATGAACTCCAATAGCTGCAGTGGAGATCTTCAATAATATAGATGCCCCCACTGATTAGTTTGGGGAGCAACAAAAAAAATGTAGCTATTATGTCACTGCTGGTGTGAGACCCATCATCAATGATAACGTCAAAGTCTGTCGACAACTCATTAATGTTTTTTTGAACTTCTGAGGCCTTTACATCGCCAATAACCACATGCACTTTTTCACTGTTGTATTTCAATTGAGCGCACGCGGGATTTATGTCGCAGCCCACTATTGTTTTGGCTTCAGGAAAGAACTGATTCCATATTTCCAGTGAGCCACCATTTTGAACCCCGATTTCTAACAGGCGTATCGGGGCGTTTGCAATGTGGTTGAATAAAGTATTATATTTGCTTAGGTAAATATCCCATTTGTCAGATACATAGTGTACTGTTTTCGAAATAAGTTACCCATAACCTGCAAGCTAAGCTATTGATAAGATTTGAATTTTCCGTTAGTTGGTGGCTGATTTTTTCGAAAACA
>NZ_ATDK01000421.1 GCF_000444135.1 Pseudomonas avellanae BPIC 631 | reverse complement strand
TGTTTTCGAAAAAATCAGCCACCAACTAACGGAAAATTCAAATCTTATCAATAGCTTAGCTTGCAGGTTATGGGTAACTTATTTCGAAAACAGTACACTAGACCGATTTTTTGCCCGCTGGAGCCTTTGCCAATGCCCATTCGTGAGATCCGTCATCCGCTGATCCGCCACAAACTCGGCCTGATGCGCCGCGCCGACATCAGCACCAAGAATTTCCGCGAGCTGGCTCAGGAAGTCGGTGCCCTGCTGACGTACGAAGCGACCGCCGACCTCACTCTGGAAAGCTACGATATTCAGGGCTGGGCCGGAACCGTGTCGGTGGAGAAAATCGCAGGCAAGAAAATCACTGTCGTCCCGATCCTGCGCGCCGGTATCGGCATGCTCGACGGCGTGCTCAGCCTGATTCCGGGTGCCAAGGTCAGTGCTGTGGGCGTCGCCCGCAACGAAGAAACCCTGCAGGCGCACACGTATCTGGAAAAACTGGTGCCGGAAATCGACGAACGCCTGGCGATGATCATCGACCCGATGCTGGCCACTGGCAGCTCGATGGTCGCGACCATCGACCTGCTGAAAAAGGCCGGCGGCAAGGAAATCCGCGCCATGGTCCTGGTCGCTGCGCCCGAAGGTGTTGCGGCAGTGGAACGGGCGCACCCGGATGTGATGATCTACACCGCGTCCATCGACGAGCGCCTGAACGAACACGGCTACATCATTCCGGGCCTGGGCGATGCCGGTGACAAGATTTTCGGCACCAAGCAGAAGGACGCGTAACCCGATGACGCAGCAGGAGTTCAACGATCCACTGTGGCGCACGATCCTTTCCGGTGCGCAAATGCTCTTCGTGGCCTTTGGCGCGCTGGTATTGATGCCGCTGATCACCGGGCTCGACCCTAACGTGGCGCTGTTCACGGCCGGTCTGGGCACGTTGTTGTTCCAGATTGTCACGGGCCGTCAGGTGCCGGTTTTCCTGGCATCAAGCTTTGCCTTCATTACCCCGATCATCCTCGCCAAGGGTCAGTTCGGTTTGGCCGCAACAATGGGCGGCGTCATGGCGGCGGGCTTCGTTTACACCTTTCTTGGCCTCGCGGTGAAGATCAAGGGCACCGGCTTTATCGACCGTCTGCTGCCTCCGGTGGTGATCGGGCCGGTGATCATCTCGATCGGTCTGGCGATGGCGCCGATTGCGGCCAACATGGCGATGGGCAAGACCGGGGATGGCGCTGTGCTGATCCCCTATCAGACCGCCATGCTGATTTCGATGCCCGCGCTGCTGACGACGTTGATCGTGGCGGTGTTCGGCAAGGGGATTTTTCGTCTGGTGCCGATCATTTCGGGCGTACTGGTGGGTTTCGCTCTGTCGTTCTACTTCGGCGTGGTCGATACCAAGAAGATTGCCGATGCAGCGTGGCTGGCCATACCGCACTTCACCGCACCGGAGTTCAATTGGCAGGCGATTCTGTTCATCGTCCCGGTTGCCTTGGCGCCGGCCATCGAGCACATCGGCGGCGTGATCGCCGTCGGCAGCGTGACCGGGCGCGATTACCTGAAAAAGCCGGGCCTGCATCGCACGCTGTTCGGCGATGGCATCGCCACCACGGCAGCCGGTCTGTTTGGCGGCCCGCCCAACACCACTTACGCCGAAGTCACGGGCGCGGTGATGCTGACCAAGAACTACAACCCGCAAATCATGATCTGGGCGTCGTTCTTCGCCATCACTTTGGCGTTCATCGGCAAATTCGGTGCGTTGCTGCAGAGCATTCCGGTGCCGGTCATGGGCGGAATTCTGTGCCTGCTGTTCGGTTCGATTGCTGCGGTGGGGATGAACACGCTGATTCGACACAAGATCGACCTGGCAGAAGCACGCAACCTGGTGATTGTTTCGGTGACACTGGTATTCGGCATCGGCGGCGTGCTGATCGGGACCGGCAACGGCCCGAACGATTTCGGCCTGAAAGGCATCGCCCTGTGCGCCATCACCGCGATCATCCTCAACCTGATCCTGCCGGGGCACGACAGCTGGAAGCACAACAAGCCGGACGATCAGTTGCTGTAGAACGACAAACTCAACCATCGTGCGACGCTCCGCGTCGGCATGCCGTTCTGGACGCTCTGCGTCCGGTTTTAAGTGTGCGGTGCGGCGCAGATCTGTGACG
>NZ_ATDK01000420.1 GCF_000444135.1 Pseudomonas avellanae BPIC 631 | reverse complement strand
TGGCCAAACTGGATCGTGATGCGTTCTTCAATGCTGAGTTCATGATATGACATAGGTTCACCGTACCGGATTGGTCAGGTGTTGCGCTCAGTTTTTGCCGCCGCCTAGTCTTGGTCGTGCTCTTTGGTGTTAGGTCCAGTATTTATAGGGCGTTGATTGAAATCTATTGATTTTAGGTATTTGATATAATTTATTTTTACTTATTTTTTTCCTTCAGGCTGTCAAGCTTCACAACCAGATCCTCCGCCCGAAGATGCGTATAGCGCTTCAACATCTGCATCGACTTATGACCACTGATGGCAGAAACCTCTTGGTCAGATAGCCCGCCTTCGACAAGCCGACTCACTGCCTCATGACGCAGGTCGTGAAACCTGAAGTCAGGTAGGTCGAGCTTCTTCTTCAGCTGACCCCAAATTTTCGTGAAGGTATACGGCCGACGCTTCCCGTCCTTTCCAGGCTCGCCGAAGAACACCAGATTGCAGTCGATTGGTCGCACCGGGTTATCCATCGCGGCTTTGAATACTTCGGTGGCACGCTTGCTTAGAGGCACAGTGCGCGAGCCGTCGTTCTTTGTGTCGGAGAGACGTATGACGCGCTTTGCCAAATCCACTTGAGGTCGACGTAGGGATGAGATCTCTGACGAGCGCATGCCCGTTTCCAAAGCGATGCAAACAATCCAGCCCAACATAGGATTGCTATGTCGATTCACGGCCGCGAGCAGAAGACGTTCTTCCTCCGGCGATAGCCTCCGATCACGACCATCCCCAGGGCTAGGCTTACGGATATTCAGCACTGGGTTGAAAGTCAGGCCCAACCCCCACTCCTGAATCGCTACGGTGTATAGGTGGCTCAACAGGGCCAGTTCGAGGCGCACAGTGTTGTTGCTAATGGTCCCACCACGGCTGGGCTCGTTCAGGCGCTTGTCGCGATAGCCGGCGATGATGTCAGCGGAGAGCGCAGCCAGTGAGTATTTGCCCAGATGCTCGATGAGCTTTTTGGCCTTCGAGGTTTCGCCACGCTGAGTGGTGGGCTTCTTGGTGGGGGTGATGTCGCTCAAGTATCGCTTGAGGGCTGCCTCCAGCGTCATGCGCTCGGAGCCGGTGCGCTGGATATACACACCTCTGACCATTTCGTCTTCGGTGCGACGTGACCAGTCCTCCGCATCGCGCTTGGTGCGGAAGGTTTTGGCTACTGTTGGCCAGCCGGTTTTGCGGATCAAAGCTTTCCAAGTGCCGGAAGGGGTTTTGACTAATGTTGCCATCTGAAAGGACTCCAAAGGTGTACTGGCGCACCAGCACTGTACCGATTTTGTACCTTTGGACCATAGGACTGTATTAGTGGAAAACCACCCAGAAACGCGAAAGCCGCGCAATGCGCGGCTTTGAGTATGGTGGGCCCACACGGACTCGAACCATTATGTGGTACGTAAATTCCCGGTTTGAGTACTGTCCGTCCGGTATTGGGGTATGTAATCTCTAGGAAAATAGGCGTTTTTTGTAAGCTGACAGTCTCTGTGGAAACGTATTTTAAATACCACCTGGGTGTCGCATTTGAATAGCTGTCACCTCATCCTAGATTTCAGATATCTGTTGCACCGACAGCGTGAGGCATTCGATTTTGCCCAGCAGGCGCCCTTCGGAGCGTACTGGGAATATCCTAATATTGTCAGGGGATGCGTCGCCTCAATTCCTCAGACGCAGCCGAATGGAGCCCAGCGCTTCATCGCCGATGTGGCCAACCATGCACTGGAATCCAAGTGGTCACAAAAACAACCGACCTTGACCAATGACTGGTAGCCAGCGGATAAGTCATCTGCATGACAGTCTGCATCCAGCTCGGCGGATCTCTGCACGGGTCTCCAAGCGCTGCACGCGACCTTTACAAAATGATCGCGTTGGTCACAGCTACCCTGCTGGCATCGAGCATAGGCTTCTCGGATAAGCTCAGCAGAAAGCTTTGCTCTTTAGCGACCTCCCGAAGGAGACTGTCCATGGCCACGGAGAGATGCATCAAGCCGTTAAACTTGTCTTCCGTGTTAAATATAAAGCGAGATCCATCTGGCACTATCAGTCGCCTCGCTTCTTCCTTGTTGTTCCACAAGTAATCCAGATATCTTTGGGTCTCAGCTAATATCGCTAGTTCATAGTAGGCTCCAACGGAGAGACTATGCATGTTGGCGTGGTACATTATTGAGGCAATATCAAAGCTGGAGATCGTTACAGCTTTTCCTTCCGCCTCGAGATCTGCCTTTATGTTTTTACATAATCTTATTGATTTGCGGAGCCCACCACTCGTGGTTTCACATCGTTCTCGTATTTTTTTGATGTGCAGGAAAGGCCAGTTTTCAATCGTGGTGTTTTTATGCGAATCTAGGATGGTGACAGCACGGTCATGTTTCTGACCAGATGCTTGATAACTAATAGTGTCATGCCAGTGGGAAGGCACGACATCAACTGGACGCGCTAATGACCCTCCTTGCAATTTAATGGCCTTGGAGCCAGAGGTGTCAATTGTCGCAGCGGGAAACGCATCGCGAAGAGCTTTACTAATTTCCCCCCTGCGAGCAGTTAACACCCCAACTGAGGTGCGTGAGGTCGGTGAACGGTACTGACCCGATGTACTCATGTACCCACGGGCATCATAGGTATGAAAGTCAGCTTCTATCGCTAAAAGGTCGACATCACTGACCCCTCGAATATGGACATTCAGTGGTACTGATCCCTGTAGCTCGAATTCAAGATTGCCGCTTGCCCTCTTAGACAACTGGTTGCTAACCCGTTCTGCGGTTTCGATGCTGATGCGGGTGTAGGTAGGATCTACCTCCTGCATAGCGCCTAAGGATCCTCCGATCAACTCACCCCGCCGTGGCCGATAGCCGGACTTTTCCTAAAATAAGCCGCTATTTGTTGAAAAATCGATCGATTAATCGCGC
>NZ_ATDK01000419.1 GCF_000444135.1 Pseudomonas avellanae BPIC 631 | reverse complement strand
TTTTCGAAATAAGTTACCCATAACCTGCAAGCTAAGCTATTGATAAGATTTGAATTTTCCGTTAGTTGGTGGCTGATTTTTTCGAAAACAGTACACTAGTACGACTGATCCAGGCAAGCCTTGCTGCCGGGCATCCTCCGGAGGAGATCTGCGTGCTCGCCCCATGGTGGATTTTATTGGCATCGACGACGCGCCAATTAGTAAGGATGCTTCCGGATCAGCAATTTGACGGCCCTGGCCTAGTCCCCTTTAGCAACGATATAGACAACTTCTGGTTCAAAGTTTCGAAAATCATCCTGACTGAGTCCTCGCCGAAGATGCTTGTTCGTCGCATGCGATGGGCCAGGGATGTAATCAGCGACCTGGGTGATTTGGGTGTTGATACGTCGCGTCTGACGCCGCGGCTCCTATTGAGGGAATGCAACTCAATTTCAATCTCCGAGACGGATGGGATTGCCTACCTTGACCAAGCCTTCGCCGCACTGCTTGAACGACTCCGCGTAGCCCTGAATAGCTTCCCCGCATTGGTGGAGCACCGCGATGCGTTCTTTCGAAGCTCACAATCTCGTATCGACAGGCTCCAAAAGGACGGAGCCCCTTACATCAACAACATCTCTTTCTTCAAGAAGGTATTTCGCGAGCGGACTGGTATCACCGTTTCGACGATCCACGGGGTAAAGGGTGCCGAGTACGATGTGGTCATCGCGTTCGGCCTTCTTCAGGGGATGGTGCCTCATTTCACTGAGGCAGCAAGCTTGGATGCCGCTAACAAACTCCTCTACGTCGTAGGTTCCCGTGCCCGCAAGAATCTACATCTGATTTCTGAGAGTGGACGTCCCCAAGGCCGCTATGGGCACTATGCGGCTACAGAGGCACTGTTCGCATGCGTCTTTGACTACGACGCAGCCGAGTAGCATCCCACTTGAGGGCTTGCTATCGGAGGTATGCCTAGCCGCGACATATTGCGGGCCAAAAAATTAGATCGGTAAGGCACGTTAGCTCTTTGCATTAGCACATGAGCCTATCCAGACGAAGGCGCGCGACACGGGGCCATATTTCTGCTGACAGGTTCAACGAAACGGTGTCCGCAACTTATTGGCTGCCATGCGGCCCCATCTCCCAAGCTTATGCCGATACCAATCCTGCACCTCTTCCAACCGACGCTTGGCGTCGGCGCCAGACATCTGATTTTTGGAATCAAAACAGCTACCGAGGCGGCACCGTATCGCCCATCCACCACAGCGAGAGCATCATATCGCGTATGGCTGACACCCGGCCTTGAGCTGGTTTTTTTGTTTCTGGAAAATACCAGCATTAATGCCAATGACATCCGCGTTTTTTAAGCGGACGCGATCGCCCTTATTTCCAAGATTTTCATGCGCCAGCGAAGCTTTTGTCCGAAACCGTTCAAGACCTAGGTCGCTCAGGAATGCCTGCAACCCGGAGCAACCGTTTCTAGCGGCGTTATCAGCTACAGCATCAATGCCAACATCATTCGCAAATGGATATCGCTTCGCCGAGAGCTGCTAGTGTACTGTTTTCGAAATAAGTTACCCATAACCTGCAAGCTAAGCTATTGATAAGATTTGAATTTTCCGTTAGTTGGTGGCTGATTTTTTCGAAAACA
>NZ_ATDK01000418.1 GCF_000444135.1 Pseudomonas avellanae BPIC 631 | reverse complement strand
CTAACGGAAAATTCAAATCTTATCAATAGCTTAGCTTGCAGGTTATGGGTAACTTATTTCGAAAACAGTACACTAGTATGTAATATCTGCCGGGCGGCAGCGGTCCTAACTTAGCATTGCTAATCTCGGCTGGGTCGTTGACAAAGCCTTCTCTTCCTGAGAAGGCCTCATAGCTCTCATTATTGCTGCAGTGCAGCATACTGGTTGCCTGGCTATTCAGCTCATAGGTGCAATATGCAATCTTGTTCGTGTCAACAGTTGGAGAAACCATGAACGCAATCCTCTTGGTTTCAGGCATATACTTTATTGGCTATACCGTCCCAACCACCTACAACCTGGCCTCCGCCCTGACCATCTGTACGTTTTTGGTGCGTATATGTCATTTTCATACGACCATAGTTTAAACGTATTGTTTCCGTAGGAAAACCGCCCTCAACGCTACCATTTCCGTTTAGCGTAACCGATGAAATAATCACTTCTTCAAGTGTGATCTCCAAATACTTTACCTTTTCTGCTCCCGCTCGATTGACTGCAATGGTAACTTCTTTGAAGTGCTTTCCGCTGCAGCATGCCTCATGAAGCTTCGGTGTAGATTTGTCCACGGTCTTGCGAAAAAAGAGGTCGCTCATACGTGCTCGACCACCCGTAGCTCCACCAGCACTAGTAGCAGTTGCTGAAGCTGACTGGGTTGCTCCTACGTCGAAATCTTCCAGCTCGATCCAGTCCTTGAACTGGGCATCAAGCGCTTCGCCGGGGATACCTTCTATTTTCAAATAAGCGTCAAAAGCCATGAGTTTTTCTTCCTTCCATGTTGGTTGTCTATGTGATTCTCAGCGCGGCACTTTAGATCATAAAGGCTGCTCGCGCAAAAAATAGTCGGATTGAACTGTGCCTGGTGCAGCGTTTAAATCGCGTTTCGGTAAAAATTTATGCCTCCATTCGCTTTGACCTAGGGTCTGTTCCCGTTTCACATTGGTAGCCACAGAAAAGCGCAGGCCATTGCTATGACGCTTTCATAGTTTCTCTTGAGTTT
>NZ_ATDK01000417.1 GCF_000444135.1 Pseudomonas avellanae BPIC 631 | reverse complement strand
ACTGTTTTCGAAAAAACCAGCTACTAACTAACGTAAAATTCAAATTTTATCAATAACTTAGGTTGCGGGACACGGGTAAATTATTTCGCAAACAGTACACTAGAATATCTTAATGCTGACGCAATACTTATGTCAAGAATCCAGTCAAGCTGCTATCAAAAATTCAGAGCGGAGCTTATTGACTTGCGGCCCGATCTGGCGGGAAAAAACTTTAGTTATACAATAGGGGATGATGCCGAGCTTAAAATAATTGATCTGGACGATAAATTAGGCACGAATGAAATCAAGTACTTATCAGATGCCATCAACCAAAAAACCCAATTCAAGGATGCTGCGGTCAGGCATGCCAAAATCCTCATGACGCTGGCTGATCATGATACAGACACGTTCAAAGGAACCTACAAACTTGATCTGCTAAACTTTCAAAACATTATCGATCTTGGAAAAATAGCACTTAGCAAAAAAGACGACCCTAGTGAAATCTGGATAAATCAGATTAAAGAAAAAGCAGAAAAAGATTCGGCACACTTGATCGACACAAGGGCCTGACGGTAGGGAAACGCTCTGCACCGACTGCGGCAGACAGAGCGTTTTTAAATCAGCTCCTTGACCAGTTGATCAGCCAGCGATTGCAAATCAGCCCCAAGTTGTATATATGAGGCTTATCAGCCAACTGTTCAGCGAGAATATTCTTGGCCCAATACTTTATTGGCTCGTAGCGAGTACTCCAGGTTTCTCTCCCATTGTCACTCAGGTGAGTGAAATTGTTAGCGAGCCAGCCACCCTCGCAGCGTTTAAACGCTACCCGATGCATTATTTTCCCCGAACTGTCCGAGATGTATCGCCCGTTATCCTGATGATGCTTAATATCGAGCTCGAAATCAAACACACCACCCTCCAGCGGAAAAGCCTTGCTGTCTGTAAACGTAACCTCCAGCATCGCCTCTGTGAGGGCTTGAGTCGCCAGAAAAGCGGGTTTGGTGAAACCATATGGAATCAACCTGAAGCCTTCCTCGTGATGCAAGTCATAGCGCATATGAGGAAACGAACCAAACACCACGCTGTAATCAGCAGTCTCAAACCTGGCACCGTCAGTCGCAATAATACGTATATTGACTTGTGAACCAGGATTGAGCCCTTCGATTCTCTCCGCGAATGAGTGACGCTTGGGCTGCCACTCGCCGCCATCCACTTGATACTCCAACCTCCATTTCTGGTCGTAATCCGTATCCGGCGTTGTAATCAGCACATTCTGGCCGCGCACAACGGTGAAACTATACTGATGAACTGCCGAGGTATTCTCCAGGGTACTGTCGATCTGATGAATCTTGTCCGACAACACGACAGGAGTCGAACGACTTTGGTTCTGCACAGCCTGTTCCTGCGTCGTTGATTGATGACTGGCAACAGGGTTTACTTCTACTTGTGCCATGGCGTGATAAGACATCGCCAATAGCAGTCCAGACATAAACGCACGACCTGCCTTGCTTTTCTTGTTTTTCATCTTGTTGATCTCGAGAGTAGTGATTAATTACGCAGGGCATCACTGCCACTGACAAAATCGGACGTAATCACCTGTTGAATTCAAGATCAAGCGGCTGAAACAATTATCGGAAACGTCCTACAAACAACCAATAATATTTTATAAGTTCAGTAACTTATTTTTAAGAACTGCTTCTGAGACGCTTATCGATGACTGATATTTCTTCAGTCAACAGCAAAACCTAGTGTGCTGTCTCAAAAATAAATGCTCTGTAAAATCGTCTATTCTTGCTCGTTGATTACACCGTTGGAGGCGAAGAAATGAGCGCCCAAGATATCGTCCTGAGTCCTGAAGAAA
>NZ_ATDK01000416.1 GCF_000444135.1 Pseudomonas avellanae BPIC 631 | reverse complement strand
TGCTGAACCGCTCTTCCGATCTGGCGCACCCCGAAGCCGATGTCGCGCGTCAGCCGGTGGCCTTGCGCGAGCCGTTTGGCGAGGTGAAACAGGCTGCGGGGGCTATGGCCGTCGTGCCCGGTGGCTTGCTGGCGCTGGACCCGAAAGGCAAGTCTTTGCATCTTTATCAGGAAAGGGGCGAGAGCTGGACGCCGGTTGCCGAGCTGTCACTGATGAACCTGAAAAAGCCCGAAGGCTTGTCTGCACGTCAGGACAAGAACGGTGTGCAGGTGCTGGTCAACGATAACGACGGCGAGCGGCTGTATCAGGGTGACGTGGGTTGGACGCCACAACCGGTGGCCGTTACTGCGCCGCTGCCCAGTGTCGTGGCCCTCGGTCAGAGCCAGCCGGTGGGGCGGCAGGGTGACGCAGCCGACGATCCGGCCATTTGGGTCAACCCACAGAATCCAGCGCAGAGCCGGGTGCTGGGCACCAACAAGAAACAGGGCCTGCTGGCCTACGACCTGAGTGGCAAGCAACTGCAGGAACTGCCGGTCGGGCGCTTGAACAACGTCGATATCCGGCCCGGTTTCATGCTCGGCAAAAAGAACGTCGATCTGGCGGTGGCCAGCAACCGTGACCGCAACAGCCTGAGCCTGTTCAGCATCGACCGCACCAGTGGCGCTATCAGCGAAGCGGGCGAGATCCCCACGCCCTTGGCGGAAATCTACGGCGTCTGCCTGTTCAAGCCTGCCAGCGGCGAGCTGTATGCGTTCGCCAATGGCAAGGACGGCAGCTTTCTTCAGTATCGGCTCAGCGCTCCGGACGGCAAGGCGCAAGGCGAGCTGGTGCGCAGCTTCAAGGTTGAAACCCAGCCGGAAGGCTGCGTTGCGGATGACCAGCGTCAGCGCCTGTTTCTCGGTGAAGAGGACGTTGGCGTCTGGGAAGTCGACGCGCGTGCCGATCAGCCTGCGACGCTGTCCAGCGTGATCAAGGTGGGCGACGTGGTACATGCCGACGTCGAGGGGTTGGCGCTGTATCAGAGCGATGCCCACGACTATCTGGTGATCTCGAGCCAGGGCAACGACAGCTACGTGGTGGTCGATGCCGAGCCGCCTTACACGCTGCGCGGTGCGTTTCGGGTCGGCCTCAATGCAAGCGCCGGGATTGACGGCACCTCGGAAACCGACGGCATCGAAGTGACCTCCATGAACCTCGGCGGCCCGTGGAGCAAAGGCATGCTGGTGGTGCAGGACGGGCGCAAGCGCATGCCGGAACAGGCGCAGAACTTCAAGTTCGTGCCGTGGGCCGAGGTGACGAAAACCCTCAAGCTGCCGTAAATCGTTTGTCATCAAGCGGTGCTAATCATTCGTTTCATTACAGAGGACTACCCGATGCACGCCACCCTCGAACACATGACCGTCTGGGGCCTGATCAGCGATGCCAGCCTGCTGGTCAAGGCCGTGATGCTGATTCTGCTGCTCGCCTCGCTGGTCAGCTGGTTTCTGATCGTTCAGCGCAGCCTGGCCCTGCGTCATTACGAGCGTTCGCTGGATGCCTTCCAGCAGCGTTTTCGCAGCGAAGCCGAGCTGGCGCCGCTGTACGCGCAGGCGTCTTCAGCCCAAAGCGATTCTGGCGGGATCGGCCCGGTCTTTCAGGCCGGCTACGCCGAGTACATGCAGCTCAAACATCGCCCCGGCATCGATCCCGATGTGGTGCTGTCAGGCGTCGAACGCTCGTTGCAGGTGGCGATCAGCGAGCAGGAATTGCAGTTGGAAAAAGGCCTGCAGTTTCTCGCCACGGTGGGCTCCGTCAGCCCGTACATCGGCCTGTTCGGCACGGTGTGGGGGATCATGAATTCGTTCATCGGCCTGTCGCAGGTGCAACAGGCGACGCTGTCCACGGTCGCACCGGGCATCGCCGAAGCGTTGATTGCAACCGCCATCGGCCTGTTCGCCGCTATTCCGGCGGTCATCGCCTATAACCGTTTTGCCGCACGCGGCCAGACCCTGACGGCGCGGTACTACACCTTTGGCAACGAACTGCAGGTGCGCCTCAACCGCACGCTGCAAGGTCTGCCACGCAACATGGCCGCTGCGGCCTGAGGACTTGCCATGCTGGTCAAACCGCAACGTAAACATGGCCCGAAAGCCGAAATGAATGTCGTGCCGTACATTGACGTGATGCTGGTGCTGCTGGTGATCTTCATGGTCACCGCGCCGATGCTCACTCAAGGTGTGAAGCTCGATTTGCCAAAAATCGCCAGCGAGGCGCTTGCCAGCGATACCCGGCAGCGCATCGTGACCTTGTCGGTCAAGGCGCAGGGCGGCTACTACTGGAACCTCGGTGAAACGCTCGATACCCAGGCGCAGACCGATCAGGCCGCCAGCCTGGAAGACATGCAGGGGCGTATTGCCCAGCTGATTGCCGAGCGCAAGGACACCCAGGTGTTCATCCGTGCCGATGACAAAGCCGATTATGGCCGGGTGGTTGCCGCCATGGCGGCGCTGCAACGCAGTGGCGTGACCCGGTTGGGGCTGGTGACCGAGGCCCCGCAATGACCACCATGACCCTGGCGATCGAGGATAGTCGGCCACATCTCGAATGGCTGAACGGGCCGTGGCTGCGCAGCAATGGCCTGGCGGCTGCCGTTGCGCTGGCCTTGCACGGTGCGCTGCTGGGCGGCCTGATGCTCGGCTGGAACGCGCAGGAAAAACGCCCTGAGCCGCCAAGAACACTGACCACCCAACTGGTGATGCTGCCGCCAGCACCTGCACCTGTGCCGGCAGCGCCAGTGGCTGTTGCCGAAGCTGTTCAAGCGCCGCCACCGCCACCCGTGGTTGCACCGCCGCCGGTGGTAAAACCGCTAGAAGCCCCCAAACCCCAGGCACAACCGCAGCGCCAGCTTGAGCAGGCGGCGCTGGCACGCAAACGCGTCGATGAGCAGAAGCGCGAGCGTGAAACCGAGCAACGCCAGCGTGCGCAAAACGCTCGGGAAGCCGAGCAGCAGCGCCAACAGGCTCAGGCTGAGCAGCAACGCCAGGCCGAGCAGGCGCGCCAGTCCGCCGAGCGTGCTCGTCAAACGCAGGTGCAGCAACAGGCACAACAGCAGCAAGCCGCCGCCGACAGCAGTCAATACCAGCCGCTGAGCAAAGAGGCTCCGGACTACCCCGAGCGGGCGCTGGACAAAGGCATCGAGGGGGATTGCACAGTGGTCTACGACGTCTCGCCGCAAGGCAAAGTCGTCAACCCGCAAGTGCAGGGCAGCTGCCATCCGCTGTTCATGCGCCCGTCGCTGGCCGCAGCAGAGACTTTTCGCTATCAACCAAGGATTGTCGAGGGCAGGGCGGTGATGGTGTCCGGCGTGAAAAATACCTTTCACTATCGGATCAAGTAGACCTGGATCAAGCAGAAGGCGGGCCTGGCGCAAGGCGCCGTCAGGCCCGCACAGGCTTAACTGACCTTGAAGCGTCGTACCAGCGCAATCAGGCGGGTGTTGGACTCGGACAGTGCCGCAGTGCTTCTCTCGTTGCTGGAGCCACCTTCGACCAGTTCTTCGACGATGTGGCGCACAGCAATGATGTTGCGGCTGATTTCCTCGGACACCGCGCTTTGCTCTTCGGCCGCGGTGGCGATTTGCGTGCTCAGGTCGTTGATCTGCAGCACCGAACGGGTCATGTCGTCCAGCCCGGTGGTCACGGCGGTGGTCTTGCCCGCAGTGGCCTGACAGCTTTGACGGGTTTTTTCCATCGCCGCGACGGCAGCGCTGACGCCCTGTTGCAGGCTGCTGAGCATTTCGTTGATTTCTGACGTACTGGCCTGGGTACGCGCGGCGAGGGCGCGGACCTCATCAGCCACCACCGCAAAACCACGACCCTGTTCACCGGCACGCGCGGCTTCGATGGCCGCATTGAGCGCCAACAGGTTGGTCTGCCCGGCAATTTCGCCGATCACCGCCAGTACCGCGTTGATACGCTTGGCGTCCTGCTCCATCGACTGCACTTTGCTGGTGGCCGAATCAACCTCGCTGATCAGCGCATTCACACTGTCAGACGCGTCCGCAACCACGGTTTTCGATACCTGCGCGTTCTCATTGGCCGACTGAGTAAAGCTTGCGGTCTGCGCTGCACTGCGGGCCACTTCGTCAGCGGTGGAAGACATCTCGGTGATCGCCGTTACGGCCTGATCAGTCTCGTTGGCGTGACGGATCAGGATCGCATTGGTCACGCCAGCCTGACTGCGCAGTTGTTCGATACCGCTGGCAATCTCGCTGGTGGAGCTGCTGACGTCGAGCATCATGCGTTGCAGATAAGCAATGAAGTTGTTGACCGACTCGCCCACCTGATCGACTTCATCATGCCCTTTGACGGTAATGCGTAGAGTCAGGTCGGCATCGCCAGCCGACAGCGTGTCGATGTTGACTTTCAGAACGCTCAGGCGATTCATCAGCGTGCGCAGCGCGACGATCATCAGGATCAGCAGTACCAGAACCATCGGGATCTGCAGCCAGGCCAGGGTCTTGAGAACCGTGGCGCTCTGGCTTTTCAGCAAATCGGTATTTTGCGAGACCGCCAACAACCAAGGCGTGCCTGCGACCGGCATCAGAAACAGCGTCGATTCCTCGCCATCGCTGTTCTGGTAAGTCAGGCGCGAAGTGCCAGTACCCTTGGCGGCCAGTGCTGACTTGATGCCATTGATGAACGGCGACTGCGCGGCCAGTTCGGACACATTGCGCAACACGATCTTGTCGCTGCTGCCCGGCACGTTGGACAGAATCTTGCCATCAGCTTCGATGATCATGATCCGGCCGTGGACTTCCTGCTCTTTGGCTTCAACCAGCTTGTTGAAAAAGCCTAGCGTCACGTCGATGGTCGACACGCCCCACGGCTGTCCGTCTTTGGTGATGGCCATGGCGCAGTTGGTACGCGGTTCAGGGCTGGCGGCGTCCTGATACGCGGGCGCCCAGGCGCACTGGCCGGCAGGGGAGTTCAAGCCACCTTTATGCCAGCCCTGTTCGAAATAGTTGAGCGACTCGGGCGAGTTCCAGTGAGTGTTGACGATCAACTTGCCCGACGCATCGCGATGGTAAAAGGTGCTGTGCTTGGCACGACCGGGCGTGCGCACGTTCGGCAAAGGCCAGATCCCGCCGCCGAATACCTTGGCCTCACCGTACTGGTTGACCATGAAAGGCAGCAGGCGGTCGATATCGTCACTGGAAAGCTGCGGCACCAGTTCAGTTATCACCCGCGCCTGCGCCTGTACACGGGCCAGCTCGGTCTTGATCTCGTTACTGATGTCTGCCGCCTTGGCGGTCAGCATGTTTTCATCGTTGGCGGTAAGCCTGGGGGAGACAAACTGACCGATTCCATAAACCGTCAGAACGATGACCAAGGCCATGAACCCCACGAAGGTTGCGGTGTAGCGAGCTTGCACTGTCTTGAGCGAGGCCATTTTTTTGTTATACCTGAGCCGTGGGAAAGGGACTACCTGACCGAGGTCTCGGCTGGTGCAGATGTTTCTTGATGTGACATAAACGCCATTTCAGTACGATCAGACGGGCCGGGCGACGCCCGCTTGTACGCGATCTCTCAGGTTTAGGAGCGGACTTGTCCGCGATCTGCCGGGAACCGGCAGCATAACCGGTGCATGTGGTACATCTGGTACAACCGAGGTAGCCCGTTTTGGAGCCGCTTCGCAGCCCATCGTAGCCGTCATAACCTCTTGAAACTCCTACGCCCTTCGGGCAGAAGCCGGAATTTTCATGCTCAGGGTGTATGAGCGGACCAGGCGACGCCCGCTTGTCCGCGATCTCTCAGGTGTAGGAGCGGACTTGTCCGCGATCTGCCGGGAACCGGCAGCAAAACCGGTGCATGCGTTATATCTGGTAAAACCGAAGTGATCTGTTTTGGGACCGCTTCGCAGCCCATCGTAGCCGTCGTAACCTCCTGAAACTCCTACGCCCTTCGGGCAGAAGCTCGTTCTATGGCCTCCTTGAGACGTGTGTGTAACGCTGGGCGTGCGCGCAAGCCGCAGCGCCGAAATTTTTTCAGCCCTCGCTTGACTTCCTTTTCCTAATCAGTAACATAGCGCTCATTCCGCGATAGCTCAGTTGGTAGAGCAAGTGACTGTTAATCACTGGGTCCCTGGTTCGAGTCCAGGTCGTGGAGCCACTTTCTGTAATGTAGGTTCAGTGTTGATTTAAGTGAGGGCTGCGCAATCACTTAACCGCGGTAGCTAGGGTTTGGAGCCTTACCCGCGGCCAGTCTTGAATTTAAATATCGTTTAGCTTCTGAATTTACCAATCCTGCTGCATTCGCATCTCGCACGATCCATCGACAACACTCGTTCTATAAATCCCCTTTTAGAAACCTCACGCTTTTAAAGCGAGGGGCGATTTCGCGTGGCCGTTAACTGCGGCGCACAGCTTTCTAGCAGATGGTTCAATACCGTTCGTCGGATTATTGCTTTGTTTGCAATAAAAGCATTCTGCCAGCACGAGTTGAGATTTACTTTCCCTACAGATTTGTACAAGATTTGATACAGGTCGACAACGTCCGTTAATGAATGCAGATATGCGTTCTACCGATATTTTTTCGGTATTGATAAAGACTTATCACTTGCTGAAAAGTGCGCCAAGTATTTCATTTTTTGATCAATGCGTCAGCTTTCAAGCCAGGTATTGAAATTTCTTTGCATAATGGTGTGCTCAAAGGTAGAGGCACCTTGCCTACGGTCTATTTAAATAACGTTGTGACATCAGCGTGATCTGATGATAAGGGAGAGATGAGAAATTGGGTATCTTTATAGTTCCATTGCTGTGCTTGTATTACATCGTCACTTTCTGGTTTATCTGCAAGGTTTCTTTGTGGGGTTATTCTCGGAACGTAAAGAAAATTCATGTTGCTATCAGATTTTTGAGTCTGTCTTTTATATTCTATGGGTCTGAGCTCTATTCTTATGCTGAGTGGAAAGTGGCATGCGCTACTACGGCAGGGCTGCACGTTTATGCTAAAGAGCCTGTAGAGGGGTTTTTCTATCCTCGTATTAGGCAAGTAGAGTCTAAGTATTTTTTGAATAAGGGGTATGGTTTTGTCGAAGGTGCAGAGATTGCCAAGTTAGAACCTACCACTGATCAAGTATATAGATTTTATAAGGGGACAGATGGGGGTATAAGCAAGGAGGCTGTTACAAAAATTCAAAGTGTATACCAGTACGAGTCCAAGCATATAAAAATGTTAGGCGGTGGCAAGATCGAAAAAAATATAGTAAGGAAGATAGACGGTGATCAGGTATTAGGGGAGTCAATCATTGTTCAGTATACGGGGGGGGCATAATACAAGATTTATTATTTTCCTTTTTTTCGGCTGATCAGGTGGGGCGAAGTGCGCAGTGTGTCGGTGACCTGAATGGAAAAAATATTATCGAGGAAGTTATTCCTGGCGGTTTCAGAGGCTGAGTGCAACACCCGGCTATTGAGTTAGGGATGGACTCTCATGATGCTTGGACATCATTTCCGTCATCAT
>NZ_ATDK01000415.1 GCF_000444135.1 Pseudomonas avellanae BPIC 631 | reverse complement strand
TACAGATGCCCTATCGAAATGATGACGGAAATGATGTCCAAGCATCATGAGAGTCCATCCCTAACTCAATAGCCGGGTGTTGCACTCAGCCTCTGAAACCGCCCCCAATTGATGCCCCGGCGCGGGGCAGAACGCTGCGTAACCGGGTTGCGCAGGCCCCGCCAACAGGCGCTGAAAACCATCGCGCCCCGGCGCGCCGGGGCGATAAATACGCAGCTCGTTCAAACGCTCCTGATCGTACGCCAGCGTGCCCTGGGTGCCGCTGATTTCAAAGCTCAGGTGGTTTTTATAGCCGTGCTTGAGCCAACTGCTGCTGAAGGTTCCGCGCGCGCCGTTGGCAAAGCGCAGCAGCGCGTGGGTCTGGTCATCCACGGCAATGGCGCGCATCTCGTTGCTGCCCGGGCTGGCAGGCCGCTGGCGGTGCACGGTATTGGCGTCGGCGCAGACGGCTTCGATGTCACCCAGCAGGTAACGGGCCATTGCCAGCAGGTGGCTGCCCAGGTCAGCCAGTGCGCCGCCCGCATGGGCCGCTTCACAGCGCCATGACCAGGGCGACGTGGCGCTGCCCATGAAGTCCTCGCTGAATTCGCCCTGAAAACTGACGATATCGCCCAGTTCACCCGCTTCGATCATTTCTCGGGCCAGGCCGATCATCGGGTTGTGCTGGTAGTTGTAGCCCACCTGGGTCACTACGCCTGCGGCCTTGGCGCTGCGCCGCATTTCATCCGCCTGGGCCAGGCTGACTGCCAGCGGTTTTTCGCAGTACACCGCTTTGCCAGCCGCGATGGCTGCCATGGCCATGGGGAAGTGCAGGTGGTTGGGCGTGGTGATCGCGACGATCTGCACCTGTGGGTCATCGATCAGTTGCTGCCAGTCGGCGTGGCTGCGGTCAAAGCCCCAGGCCTGGGCACACTGCTCGGCCCTTGCGCTGTCAGCATCCGCCAGAGCGGCCAGCCGAATACGTGCCGGCAGTTCCAGGGCGGCATTGGCACTGCCGAACGCCAGCGCGTGGGCGCGCCCCATGAAACCTGTACCGATAAGCCCGATGCCCAGTTGCGGTCGCGATGTAGAAGGGGATTGCTGCATGACACTCTCCAGAGAGGATTGTTGTTATGCAGAAAATATATTCTATGTATTTAATTAATGGAAAATTAATTCACTCTCCAGGCTGATTTACTGTGCGTTTGATCAGGACAGAAAACCGCCGTCCACATTCAGCGCTACGCCGGTGGTGTAACTGGACGCTTCGCTTGCAAGGTACAGAACCGCACCGGCCATTTCGCTGGGCGCTGCGACGCGTTTCAGCGGAATCTGCGACAGGGCCATATTGAGAATCGCGTCGTTCTTGACCAGCGCCGATGCAAATTTGGTGTCTGTCAGGCCCGGCAGCAGAGCGTTGCAACGAATACCGAACTCGGCGCATTCCTTGGCAAACACTTTGGTCATGTTAACCACCGCAGCCTTGGTCATCGAATAGACACCTTGATAGGCACCTGGCGATACCGCGTTTATCGACGCAACGTTGATGATGCTCCCACCGCCGCCTTCGCGCATCAGCTTGCCAGCCTCCACGGACATGAAGAAGTAGCCGCGAATGTTCACGTCGATGGTCTTTTGAAACGCGCTGAGGTCGGTGTCCAGCACATTGCAGAACTGCGGATTGGTGGCGGCGTTGTTGACCAGAATATCCAGCCGGCCAAACTGCTGGCGTATATGCGCAAAAACGCTGGTGATCTGCTCCATCTCGCCAATATGGCAGGCTATCGCTGTGGCCTGACCGCCCTCGGCAACGATGGCATCCGCCACGGCCTGGCAGCCCTCGAGTTTACGGCTCGACACAATAACCTGCGCACCTTGCTGGGCGAGCAGCCGGGCAATCGCTTCGCCAATACCTCGGCTGGCACCTGAAACAAAAGCAACCTTGCCATCAAGGTCGAAAAGCTGGGTTCTGGACATGTGGTTCCCCTGTCTTGGCGGTGGCGGTCAAAGGCTGGATTTGGCGATAACGCCCAGGCTCATCTGCTCCAGCAGCCGGTTCATGTCAATGAACCGGGCGAAGCGCTTGTCCTGAGTCTGGCCGTGGAAAAAGCGGTAGTAGATCTGCTGCACGATGCCGGCGAGGCGAAACAGGCCGTAGGTGTAATAAAAATCGAAATTGTCGATTTGGATGCCCGAACGTTCAGCGTAGTAGTCAACGAACGCCTGGCGCGTCAGCATGCCCGGCGCATTACTCGGCTGGCGACGTGTCATCTGCACCGGCAACGGATCGTCCGCCTGCACCCAATAGGCGAGGGTATTGCCCAGGTCCATCAGCGGATCGCCCAGCGTGGTCAGCTCCCAGTCCAGTACGCCGATAATGCGCATGGGGTTGGCCGGGTCGAGGATCACGTTGTCGAAGCGATAGTCGTTATGCACGATGCTTGAGGTAGGCGAATCAGCAGGCATTTTCTCCACCAGCCAGGCCTTGACCTGCTGCCATGCCGGAGCGTCCGGGGTCATGGCTTTTTCGTAGCGTTCCGACCAGCCGGCAATTTGCCGTTGCACATAACCGTGCGGTTTGCCCAGATCACCCAGGCCGCAGGCCTGATAGTCGACCTGGTGCAGGTCCACCAGTTTGTCGATGAAGCTCTTGCACAGGTTTTCGGCCTGCTGCGCGTCCAGTGCCAGCTCGGGCGGCAGGTCAGCGCGCAGAATGATGCCCTTGACGCGCTGCATCACGTAAAACTCTGAACCGATCAGCGACTCGTCGGTGCAGTGCAGATAGGCCTCGGGGCAATAGGGAAAGGCATCCCTGAGCTGATTGAGGATGCGGTACTCACGCCCCATGTCGTGTGCCGAACGGGCCTTTTGCCCGAAGGGCGGGCGACGCAACACCAGCTCTCTGTTCGAATACTGGATCAGATACGTCAGGTTGGATGCGCCGCCCGGAAACTGACTGATCGCCGGCGTCCCATGAAGCTCTGCAATATGCGCTTTGAGGTACGGATCTATCAGGGCAACGTCCAGTTCTTCGCCTGCGCGAATGTCGGTGGACTGGTCAGTCAGTGCCATGTCTATCCCTTTTGCTTATTATGGTCCGCACGAATCATTGACTAATCTAATGATCGGCGAACTCATGATCAACCTTCCATGAGCCTTATAGGCCAGCGTGTTGCCGAGCGATCAATCGGTTTGATCGCTGCGCTGTCTAGACGAAAAAAAACCGAAGCCGGCGGGGCTTCGGTTTTTCTTTTTTGCAGTATTCCGAGCGCTCTGCGGTTATACCGGGAACAGTTCGCTGAGTTTCATAGCCAGCATCATGTCGCCTTCGGCGCGCAGTTTGCCGCCCATGAAGGCCTGCATGCCGTCGGTTTCACCGCTGACGATGCCTTTGAGCGTTTCGCTGTCCATGACCAGGGTGACGTTGGCGTCAGGGTTTTCGCCTTCCTGCAGCTCGCAGGTGCTGTCCTTGACGATCAGGGCGTAGTGCTTGTCTTCGTCGGTGATGTTGAAACCGAAGATCAGGTCCAGGCCGGCAGCAGCGGCTGGGTTGAATTTTGCTTTCATGCTCTGAACGGCTTCGGCGACTGAGGTCATGTCTTGATCCTTTTGGGTGAGTGATGGCGTGCGCGTGGACGCTATTGTCCGGGTTCAGCGATAAGTGACGAGTTCCGGCATCTTCTGCAACTGCAAGTGCGTGTAGTTGTTGAAGGATGCCAGGGCAACGTCGTTGCCTTTGAATTTAAGCTGATGCAGCGAAGTGTTGACGATGTGCCAGTGCAGGTCGAGCGCCTTCGCCGCGGGTATTCCCATGATCAGATGCAGTAGGGCCGTGATCGTACCGCCGGAAGTGAACACGGCGATACGCTCATGCGGGCCTGCTGCGTGAAGAATGCGGTCGAGCCCTGCCTTGACCCGCGCCACGAACTCCAGCCAGCTTTGCAGCCCTGGCGTGTCGTGGTTGCCGGTCAGCCAGCGCTCGGTAATGAGGCTGAACAAGCGCTGAAATCCGGCAGGATTGGTAGTGGCGTTACGCAGAATATCCAGCGCTTCGGGTTCGTCCTGGAGCATGGCCGGGATGAGTGCCTTGATGACGGCTTCGGCATCGAACTCGTCAAAAGCGCTGTCGATTTCCAGAGACGGTGTGGCGATGCCCGCTTCGGTGTACTGGCCCAGCGTGTGCTGCGCGGTGTCTTGCTGACGGCGCAGTTCGCCGGACACGCAGCGATCGAAGCTCAGGCCCAGCCCGGCCAGGTGCGCCCCCAGCACCCGTGACTGACGAATGCCCACAGGCGACAGCACGTCATAATCGTCTGCACCAAATGAGGCCTGGCCATGTCGTATCAGGTAGATGCTGCCCACGTCCGTCTCGTCTCGGTACGTTGAAGGTCGAGCGAGGTTATGAGGGATGCCGGGGAGCTGTCAATGGAAAAACATACGCTCGTTTGAAATCATCGTTTTAATGGTTTGTAACGGCTCGGCTGCTGGTGCGCCGCACAGGGCGTCGGTATGCTGCATTCATCGCAGCCCTTGATCGGTAAGGGCGTAACGCAAGTGAGGAATATTCGTGGATTTTGTTGTCGATTACGCAAGTTTTCTGGCCAAAACCGTGACGCTGGTGATCGCCATCGTTGTGGTGCTGGTTGCAATTGCTGCCGTGCGTGGCAAGGGGCGTCGCAAATCAGCCGGGCAATTGCAGGTCACCCGGCTCAATGACTTCTATAAGGGACTGCGCGAGCGACTGGAACAATCGCTGCTCGACAAGGACCGCCTCAAGGCTTTGCGCAAGGAGCAGGGCAAGGCACTGAAAAAAGACAAGAAGCTCGCCGAGCCCAAGGCGCGTGTCTACGTGCTGGATTTCGACGGTGACATCAAGGCCTCGGCGACCGAAAGCATGCGTCACGAGATTACTGCGCTGCTGACGCTGGCTACCGACAAGGACGAAGTGGTTCTGCGTCTGGAGAGCGGTGGCGGCATGGTGCACAGCTACGGTCTGGCGTCCTCGCAACTGGCGCGCATCCGTCAGGCGGGCATTCCGTTGACCGTGTGCATCGACAAGGTCGCGGCCAGCGGCGGTTACATGATGGCCTGCATCGGCAACAAGATCATCAGCGCGCCGTTCGCCATTCTCGGCTCTATCGGCGTCGTGGCGCAGTTGCCCAACGTCAATCGCCTGCTGAAGAAACACGACATCGATTTTGAAGTGCTGACCGCTGGCGAGTACAAACGCACCCTGACCGTATTTGGCGAAAACACTGAAAAGGGCCGCGAGAAATTCCAGCAGGACCTGGACATCACTCACGACTTGTTCAAGAACTTTGTCGCCAGCTACCGTCCGCAACTGTCCATCGACGAAGTCGCTACCGGTGAAGTGTGGCTGGGCATGGCAGCAGTCGACAAACTGCTGGTAGACGAACTGAAAACCAGTGACGAATACCTGGCCGAGCGCGCCAAACAAGCCGACGTGTTTCACCTGCATTACGTGCAACGCAAAAGCCTGCAGGAACGCATGGGCATGGCGGCTGCGACCTCGGCGGATCAACTGGCTACAAAGTGGTGGGGGCGTTTGACCCAGCAACGGTTCTGGTAGGCATTGTTCAGGTGTGACGACTCGTGCCAATGCTCCGGGGCAAGCAATAACCTCAACTACCGTGCGACGCTCTGCGCCGCACATCAAGATCGGACGCAGAGCGTCCAGAACGGCATGCGACGCGGAGCGTCGC
>NZ_ATDK01000414.1 GCF_000444135.1 Pseudomonas avellanae BPIC 631 | reverse complement strand
GTACTGTTTGCGAAATAATTTACCCGTGTCCCGCAACCTAAGTTATTGATAAAATTTGAATTTTACGTTAGTTAGTAGCTGGTTTTTTCGAAAACAGTACACTAGTTGGTTTTGCTGTTTTTTAAACGAACCCTTGCCATCCCTCAAGATGGGGCGACGGAAATATCTGGGGTCCCGGCCTACAACGTCCACAACGAATGATCAATCGAAATTTATGAAAAACATGTTCTCTGGCATAACCGTACGGCTCTCTGAATCACATCAAGACAAGCAAGCTGTCCATGAGTTGAGAATCAATGCATACGCAAAATATGAGTGGAGCAACAATGGCAAGCGCATGGGGTTCGATGCTACGGACGAAAATCCTTGGGTGGACTCGCTCATTGCATTCCAAAAGAATGAGCCGATTGGCACGATGCGGATCATTCGAGCGAACAGGGACACGATTGATAGGCTGTTGAGCTATGAGCTCTGGAAAGATCATATAGACCAATGCATCTCGAATTCCAGCCCAAACATTCTGGAGTTTAATAGATTCGCCATCACGGAGGGTGGAAATTTCCCAATTGCTGCCTGCGCACTTCTTAAGGCAGCGATGGCCATACAAGCCATTGACAATATTGATTTTATCACCGGGGAAGTGCGTGCTGATCATGCTGGCTTCTATCAAAAATTCTTAGGCATGGCTGTTTCTGAAGAAGTTCGGACTGACCGCATCCTTCAAGTTGACTACAGTCTTCTGACTGGCTATCCAAAATCAGGAATCGGAAAGCTTCAACAACGAAAACCGTGGATGGTGCCGACTCGAGCTGATATCGACTCTTGGAAGCAAGTCGCCTCAATTTCTTGGTGAACTCAATATATTTTGCGGTTGCCGAAGCCAAATACAGGGCTGAAAAATGGATTACTCGGGTGTTAGGGTGTGGCTGCCGAACATAGCAACGTTCCTGCTTTTGGGCAGTATCGGCTGCACCATCCCTTTGTTATCAAGATCCTTGGAGGATTCAGGCTTGACCCAAGCCAGGATTGGAATTGTTAGCGGGGCTTTTTGGCTTGCTCCGATACTTTTTAGAGTTTACATTTCCCGCCTGCTAGAATATAAAAAAAAGAAAATGCTGATTGTTTTTGGGCTCGTGACGACGGCGTTTGCATATCTCATCACAAATGAAGTTGAAGGGATTTTTCAGTTGGTGTCAGTGCGCTTCGTTCAGGGTATAGGCTACACGATTTCAATTATTGGAATACTGGCCTTTGCTGTTAATTCTGCGCAGGCTCGTGAGCGCGCCAGCCAGTTTTCAATCAACAGTATATTTAGCTTTCTTGGTTATGCGCTAGGCCCTGCATTAGGCGAATTTGTTATTCAGCGTTTAGGTTACGCACGCACTTTTGAGATGGCTTCTGCCATGTGTTTTTTGGCTGCGGCATTTATTTGCGCAGGTCGCGAGCCTCTCTTGAATTCCACATCAGGGCCGACCATTAGTACGAAGAGCAAGAAACCTCCGCCACTGCGCTCGACATGCATCCAACTGATGCTGGTCGCTGCCCCCCTAGGTATGGCAGAAGCATTTGTTCCGATTTTTTCGCGGCAGGAGGGTTATGGGTCTGTGAGCGCCTTCTTCCTCATATTTGCTTGTGCCACACTTGCTATCAGAGTGAATATGTCGAAACTGAGCTGTTGGCGAAGTTTCACTTGGCTCGCTCAGGCAGGCGCTCTGTTATGCACGCTGGCGCTCACGGTGCTCGCAGCATCCAACTCGAAATCTATGATGCTTGCGGCTTCGTCTTTCATGGGCCTCGGGTGGGGGCTGGTTTTCCCCTCATTAATAGGATTGAATGCGGAACAAAATCCCGAAGCAAGCTCAACTCAACTTTCTATTTTCAGCTCAGTGTACGATTTTTCTTTCTTCTTCGGTCAGGTGCTCTTTGGTTTGATTATCTCCAGCTTTGGTTATCGACTCTCTTTTATGTTGGCAGGTATAGCTTGTTTGGTATCGTTTGCGTCGATAAAATTTCGTCTGTTTGAAGGCGGCTAACTAAAGGAGTTCACGCAATGGCTGCTGCCTACGAAGGTCTGGCTGAGGTCACCATAAGTGCTGAGTATTTCGGTGCCGAGGCGGTAAAAAGCGAAAATCCCCAGGTATCTATTGCCCTAAGGGGAGCCCGCAGAATTCGGAAAAAGTCGTATGTTAAGCACTGCCGACAGGAGGCATACCCTCGTGCAACCTGGACTGTGTCCGATTGAAGTACACCTCAACCCGGCGTCAGGCCGCTCACCAGCCCCCTGTCAGACTAGTGTACTGTTTTCGAAAAAAGTTACCCATAACCTGCAAGCTAAG
>NZ_ATDK01000413.1 GCF_000444135.1 Pseudomonas avellanae BPIC 631 | reverse complement strand
TACAGATGCCCTATCGAAATGATGACGGAAATGATGTCCAAGCATCATGAGAGTCCATCCCTAACTCAATAGCCGGGTGTTGCACTCAGCCTCTGAAACCGCCCAGCCTTATTCGGTGGACCAGCCGGTACTGGTCACCCGGGTCGGCGACACACGGCCGTTGAACGAAGGCCTGCGAGGCATGCGGCTGAGCATGGTCTATCACTATCTGCCGCTTGCCGATGTCGCGACGACCTACCCGGGAGCCCTTATCAAAACCTATCCTTCGTTTCAGAACGCCATCAATGCTGTGGCCTTCAACCAGGCCGATGTGTTTCTGGGCGATACGATTTCCACCCAATACATCATCAACAAGGGCTATCTGAACAATGTGCAAATGTCCAGTTTCGGCAAGCACGAAGCCAATGGCTTCAGTTTCGCCGTCAGCAACCAGAACACGCAATTGCTGGGTGTCATCAACCAGACGCTGAAGGCGATTCCCGTCGATGAGCGCATCGACATTTCCAGACGCTGGAGCACCGGCAGTGACCTGATGCTCACCGACCAGAAACTGCAACTCACCCAACGCGAAGAACGCTGGATAGCCCTGCACCCGCTCGTGCGAGTGGTGGTCAACGAAGCCTACGCACCGCTGACCTTCTTCGATGCCAAGGGCAACTTTCGCGGCATCACTGCCGATCTGCTTGAACTGGTGCGCCTGCGTACCGGGCTCAAATTCGATGTCAAACGCTCGCCGAGCCTGACCGACATGCAAAACCAGGTCAGTGAGGGGCAGGCAGACATGATCGGCGCGCTGGTGTCCAGCGATGTGCGCGAAGACAGCCTGAGCTTCAGCCGGCCTTACATCGACAACTCCTTCGTGCTGGTCACCCGCAAGGACAAGGGCTCACCCAGCTACCTGGGACAGATGGACGGCAAACGCCTGGCCATTACTCAAGGCAGCCCGATGCTCGACTGGCTGCGCCGCAAGTACCCGAGAGTCGTGCCACTGGAAATCGACAACCCGTTTCAGGCGCTGGACATGCTGGCAGTGGGCAGAACGGAAGGTGCCGTGGTCTCGTTGCTGAGCGCGGATTACTTCCTGTCTTCCGGGATCTTCGAGGAACGCTTGCAGATGACGGCCACGGTCGGCGAGGACCCGGCATTGATCTCCATGGCCACGTCGCGCAACGCTCTGGAGCTCAGCTCGATTCTCGACAAGGCGTTGGCGAGCATCGCGCCGCAGGACCTGGCTGCGATCAACAACCGCTGGCGCGCCTACACCCCCTCAAGCGCCAGCTGGCACGACTACCAGCGGCTGATCTATCAGATTGTGATTGGTGCGGGCCTGTTGTTGCTGGGCCTGCTGGCCTGGAATGCCTGGATGCGCAGGCAGATCCGCCAACGCGAAGCCGCAGAGCGTGCCCTCAGCGATCAGTACGAGTTCATGAGGGCGCTGGTCGACGGCACGCCTCATCCGATCTACGTGCGCGATCGCGATAGTTTGCTGCAAATGTGCAATGACAGTTACCTCAGGGCTTTTTCCGCGCAGCGGGAAGACATCATCGGCAAGAGCGCTACCGAAGGGGTGCTGGGCAATGCTTTCGAGGCACGTGAATACGCTGCCGATTATCAACGGGTCATGGCCAGCAACACCGCGCTGATTCTCGACCGCCCGCTGCACATCGGCGACCGCCAACTGACCATCTACCACTGGATCCTGCCCTTTCGTGACTCGCTGGGCGAGGTACAGGGCATCATCGGTGGCTGGATCGACATCAGCGATCGTCGCCAACTGATCGAGGACCTGCAGGCGGCCAAGGAACAGGCCGACGCCGCCAGTCGTGCCAAGAGTACTTTCCTGGCGACCATGAGCCATGAAATCCGCACGCCCATGAACGCCGTGATCGGCATGCTGGAGCTGGCGCTCAAGCGTGCCGATCAGGGCGAGCTGGATCGCTCCGCCATCGAGGTGGCTTACAGCTCGGCCAACGACCTGCTGGACCTGATCGGCGACATTCTCGATATCGCGCGGATCGAGTCCGGAAGGCTGGCGCTGAACCCGGAACGGGCGAACCTGCGGCAACTGGTCGAGTCGGTGCTCAGGGTGTTTGACGGCCTGGCGCGCCAGAAAGACCTCGACCTGGTGCTGGAGCTGGACAGCCGGATCAACACCGACGTACTGATCGACCCGCTGCGCTTCAAGCAGATACTCTCCAATCTGGTCAGCAATGCCATCAAGTTCACCCCGATGGGACGCATCAAGATCGCCCTGCAGGCGGTCGACAATTTGGATCCGCAGTTGCTGCACCTGCACATCACCGTGCAGGACAGCGGTATAGGCATCAGCGTCGAAGACCAGAAGCGTCTGTTCGAGCCTTTCGCCCAGGCCGACAACACCGGACAGATGGCCCGCACCGGTGCCGGGCTGGGACTGGTGATCTGCCGCAGCCTGTGCATGATGATGGGCGGCAGCCTCTCGCTCGACAGTGAACCGGGCAACGGCACGCGGATCAGCATGAACCTGCTGCTGACCACACTCGAACCACTGACCAGGCAGCCCGTCGCGACACAACCACCGGCGGCGGTCCATCAGGTGCTCAGAATCCTGATCGTCGACGACCACCCTGCCAATCGTTTGCTGCTATGCCAGCAACTAGGCTTTCTCGGCCATCACTGCGAGACGGCTGAAAACGGCGCGCAGGGGCTTGAGCGATGGAAGGCCGACACGTTCGATCTGGTGGTCGCCGATTGCAACATGCCGATCATGAACGGCTACGACATGACCTCGGCACTGCGCACTCATGAAGGCGTGACGAAAAAACCACGCTGCCCCGTCTGGGGATTCACGGCCAATGCCCAGCCTGACGAGATAGAGCGCTGTCGCGCAGCAGGCATGGACGACTGCCTGTTCAAACCCATCAGCCTGTCGATGCTCAGCGAGCGGTTGACGGCGATCTCTCCACTGGCACGCGCGCATCTTCCGTTCAGCATCAACAACATCAGCAGCCTGACCGGCAACCGCCCGGAAATGGTCGAGCGCCTGATCACGCAATTGCAGCACAGCAACCATGAAGATCGGCTGGTGCTCGCCAGGCTGATGCCTGACAACGACCGTATCGAAACACGTGAGCTGGCTCACAGAATCAAGGGCGCTGCACGGATTATCAGTGCAGCCAGTGTGGTTGAGGCCTGTGACGCGCTTGAACTGGCCTGCGAACCGGACGTGCCGAATGAACACTTCCACACCTGCAAGCAGGTTGTCGAACTGGCGATGATCGAACTTGAGGACGCGCTGATGCTGCAACAGGCGAAGACCTGACTGCAAAGCGCTGGAGAAGACGTAAAAAACGTTGAAGCAGAGGGCTTTAACGGGGGAGGAACAGCCAGGGAAGCAGGCGCTGGCCTGCTTCCCTGTTACATCAGGCGGCCGGATTGATTTCTTTTTCCGGGTACCAGACGTCGATCAGCGGGCTGACAGTCACTTCTGTCAGTTCGCTGCGGCCTTTAAGCCAGGCTTCAACAGCAGCACGCTGCTCTTCGCTGACCGAGCCACGCTTGCTCAGGCAAACCAGACCGAAGTCATCGCCGCCCACATAACCAAGACCGTTGGCTTCCATTGCTTCTTTCAGGAAAGCATCAAGGAACGCATCGATTGCCTTGTCATCCAGCTCTTGCTTGAAGTCCAGGTTCAGTTCAAAACCCAATTCCTGAAACTCGTCCACACACAGTTTTTTGCGCAGACGGCGGGAGCGGTTAGTGGCCATGGGACAATCCTCATCAATAAATATCGGGCGGCACTTTACCAGCTTGGCGACTTAAAAGCCCGACAATTGCGGCGCACAACGCACACAGACCATTTCTGGGGCCCTGCAGGCTGGCTCGATAAAAAATAGTGTTAACTGGTGTGCCCCACGTCACACGCCTGCCCCGCTTGGGGCATAATGCGGCTCGTTTCATGCGTGGCATTCGGTGTTAAAAAAAATCGCCGCGCATTCACTACTATAGTTGCCGACATCGACAAAAAAGTTACCGAGGGAATTCATCCATGCCCTCTTTTTTATCCCCCTCTTTGCAGTAGGGTTTTATTCAATGATCAAGTCGCTCCGTCCATTGTTGCTCGCCTCGATGCTTCTGCCACTGGCTCTGCCCTCCTACGCCGCCGTCATCAACACCACGCTGCCCCCCAAGGTTCAACAGGCCCTGAAAGCCAGCAAGCTCGGCGATGATGCGCTCTCGCTGGTCATGTTGCCGCTCAATGGTCCCGGCACACCCACCGTATTCAACGCCGATGTGTCGGTGAACCCGGCATCGACCATGAAGCTCATAACCACCTATGCTGCGCTGGAAATGCTCGGCCCGACCCATCAGTGGAAAACCGAATTCTTCACCGACGGCACCCTGAGCAACGGCGTGCTACGCGGCAACCTTTATCTCAAGGGCGGCGGCGACCCCAAGCTGAACATGGAAAAGCTCTGGCTGCTGATGCGTGACCTGCGCGCCAATGGCGTGCAGCAGGTGACCGGCGATCTGGTGCTGGACCGCAGCCATTTCGTGCAGCCGCAATTGCCTGAGTTCAATGACGACGGCAACGATGAAAACAAGCCGTTTCTGGTCAAGCCCGACGCACTGATGGTCAACCTCAAGGCCTTGCGCTTTGTGACGCGCAACGATGACGGCAGAATCCTCGTGTCTGTGGAGCCACCCATTGCCACCATTCGTGTCGATAACCAGGTCAAGGCCAGTGCCTCGAAACAATGCACGGGCGATGTGCGTTACAACCCGGTGACTCAGGCTGACGGCAGCATCAATGTGACCGTGACTGGCCAGTTGGGCAACGGCTGCAACTCCCAGACCTACCTGTCGCTGCTCGACCACCCGACCTACGCCGCAGGCGCGGTGCGGGCCATCTGGCAGGAACTGGGCGGCACTATTCTGGGCAAGGATCGCGTCGGCGTCGTGCCGGCCAACACCAAGCTGCTGGCCAAGGCGTTCTCCCCGGACCTGGTCGAAGTCATCCGCGACATCAACAAATTCAGTAACAACACCATGGCACAGCAGCTGTTCCTGAGCCTGGGCGAAGAATTCCGCAACGAAGCCGATGGTGACGACGGCAAGGCCGCGCAGCGGGTGATTCGCCAGTGGCTGGCGAAAAAAGGTATTACCGCGCCGCATCTGGTCATGGAGAACGGCTCGGGTCTTTCGCGTGCGGAGCGGGTCAGCGCCCGTGAAATGGCAATTATCCTGCAGGCCGCCTGGCGCAGCCCGTATGCCGCCGAATTCATGAGCTCGATGCCGCTGGCAGGGCTTGACGGCACCATGCGCAAACGCCTCAAGCGTACGCCGCTGCTGGGCGAGGCCCACATCAAGACCGGCACCCTGAACACCGTTCGCGCGATTGCCGGTTTCAGCCGCGACAGCAATGGCAACACCTGGGCAGTCGTGGCGATCCTCAACGATCCGCGTCCGTTCGGGGCGTCTTCGATTCTGGATGAGGTGCTGATCGACCTGTACCGCCAGCCCAAGCTGGTCAACACCACGGTCTCGATCCAGCAGTAAAAGCCCCGGCAACCCGCTCACATAGCCGGTTGCCGGCAGTTGCTCAGAGTAGCTCGGGCTCGACCCGATCCCGACCGGCCTGCTTGGCGGCGTACACGCCTGAATCGGCGCGCAGCAGCATCGTGTCGATCCCCTCGCCTGCGCGCCAGCTGGCAATCCCGAAGCTGGCTGTCACCACCTGATCAACGCCTTCGATCACCTGATTGCGCAGCCCTTCGCGCAAGCTCAAGGCCAATTGATAAGCCTGCCCGCCTCGGGTGCCTGGGCACACCACCATGAACTCTTCGCCACCCAGACGACAGAACACATCGTCGCTGCGCAGGCGCTGACTGATCTTTTCCGAAATAGCCTTGAGCACCTGATCGCCTGCGGCATGCCCGAAGCGATCATTGATGCGTTTGAAGTGGTCGATGTCGAGCATGATGATCGACAGGTTGCCCCCGTGCCGGTCGATTCTTTTCAGCTCGGCCTGCATGCGGTCCTGGAAATAGCGCCGGTTATAGGCACCGGTCAGTACGTCTGTCACCGACAGCGCTCGCAGCTCCTCTTCGACGCGCTTGAGGTCAGTGATATCGGACACAAAGCCGTGCCACAGCACACTGCCGTCAGCCAGTTGCTCCGGTGTGGAAGCCGCGCTCAGCCAGCGCGCGCCCTTGCGTGGCAGGTCGACACGGTACTCTTCGCTCCAGGGCGTCAGGTGCCTGGCGCTGGCAAGAATCGAGCTTCTGACCCGTATCAGATCCGCCGGCTGAATACGCCGCAGCACTGCCTCGGAGTCGCCAAGCAACTGTGCTTCCTCCACCTCGAAGAGTTCGCACATACCCGCGCTGGCGTACCTGAAGCGCGCACTGCCGTCCACAGCCAGGTGGTACTGATAAATACCGCCGGGCACCTGCGAACCGAGCTTTTTCAATAACTGCCCCTTCGCGGCAAGGGCTTCGTTGACGCGCTTGTGCTCAGTGACGTCGATGCACACGGCCAGATACCCGGTCCACAGCCCTTGGTCATCGCGCACGGCAGTGACCAGCATGTCCACCACCAGCGTGCTGCGGTCGCTGCGTTGCAGCGTCCACTCCTGCGACGGGTGAGTGCCGTCCTGTACAGCATCGAGAAACATCAGTTGCGAGGCGCTGATCGGCCGCCCGCGGTCTTTGCTCAGGGCGCTCGCACGTGCCTCCAGTTCGGCAGACTGATAGAGGTCCATGAGCCGCAGCTTGCCCACCACGTCTTCTTCGCTGTACCCGAGCATTTTCTGGGCACCGACATTGAAGGTGTTGATCAACCCGTCCAGATCAGTCGCAATGATCGCCACTTCGGTCGCGGCATCGAGCACATTGCGCAGTTGCCCATGTGCGGCCCGCAACTGCTGCTCGCGCTGGCGCAGCTCACGGGTGCGTTGCGCCACACGCTGCAAGGCGCGCTGGCGCTGGCTGATCAGGCTATACAACAAGGCACTGAGCATCAGGCTCAACAACCCGCCAAGCCACAGGACCCGGCCCGGCATGATGGTCTGATTGCTCACACTGAAGATCTGCGTAGGGCGAACTTCAACCAGATAATCCCTGTCGCCGAGGCTCAACAGGCTACTGGCGTACAGCTGATTGTGCAGGCCGGCAACGGGCGACTGGTAAACCTGCTCCGGCTTTTCCGGCGAACTGACGTCAAGCATGGTCACTGCGAGGTTGTCCTGCTCGGCGGTACCGACACTCATCAGTTGCGCCAGGCTGATAACCGCAGAGACATACCCTCTCAGCTCAGATGGCCGTTCAGAAGAGAACACCGGCGCGACCAGCAGTATGCCGTAGGTGTCGGAAGGGTCCAGGGCCAGCAGGCTGATGCGCGGCGTCGCGACAATGCGCTTGAGCAGCCGCGCACGTTCCAGCGCAGAATGGCGGATTGGCTCGGAGAACACATCGAAACCTGACGGTGTCGGGATTTTGCTGAGGGTCTGGATGAACCGCACCGGAAAATACTCATTCCGGACACCGGCCACTTTCAGTGCACCGTTTTCGTCCAGCTGGCGGATGGCGTACCCGGCGGCGCCTTCCTTGCGCGCCTGCTCTTCAAACGCAGAACGCTCGGCCAGGGTCACTTTGGGGTTCCAGGCATACGCCTGGGTGCCGAGCAGCAACGGAGCGACAAAGCCGTTGAATTCCGCCTGTTCGACCTGATGGGAAAAGACAAAGAAGCGGCCCAGTGTATCGAGCCGGGTGACCTGACGGTCCAGACGCTCCTGAAGACGGCTGAAGCGCTCCGCAGCCAACATGTCGAAGCGTTGACGCAGTTGCCGCTGATACAGCTCGTTGTCAGCGAGTGCCAACATGACGGTCAGCGCCGCGCCGACCAGAAATGCCAAAACCGCTACTGGCCATGCAGAGAGCTGGCCATTGATGAAGCTCAGCATTCTGAGCCTGAAACGTCTTGCTACCATAAACAGAAACTCATAACGCCAAGCTGCTGAAGCGTCAGGCTGGCCATGAGTTCTGTTATAGCTACTCGCCAGTAATTTGCCTAGGGTCTGTTCCCGTTTCACATTGGTAGCCACAGAAAAGCGCAGGCCATTGCTATGACGCTTTCATAGTTTCTCTTGAGTTT